>JBIKMR010000099.1:0-13817 GCA_044359155.1 Candidatus Hydrogenedentales bacterium
GTTTGTGCGGTGAAATTTTCATACGTCTGCACCAGCCCCCCATCATCGGGGAATTTGTGGCAGGAATTATTCTGGGGCCAACGGTGCTGGGAACGTTTGCGCCCGGTGTATATGCCGAGCTCTTCCCTACGGATGGCGCATTTCCCATCGCGCTGGAAGCCCTGACCAAGGTTGCGGTTATCCTGTTCCTTCTCGTTGCCGGACTGGAAGTGGACCTCTCCATCGTTCGCCGAGAAGGCAAGTCCGCGCTCAGCGTTTCCATCCTTGGCATGGCCATACCTTTTGGGTTGGGCTTTGTTGCGGCTTGGTACCTGCCCATCCTGAGCAATGCCGCCGCCCACGACGATCCCCTGATCTTCTCCTTCTTTTTTGCCACGGCGTTGGCCATCTCGGCGCTTCCCGTGATTGCCAAGATCATGATGGACCTCGGCATATTCCGCTCTGATGTGGGCATGGTGGTAATAGCCTCAGCCATTGTGGACGACCTGGCGGGGTGGATGATCTTCGGGGTGCTGCTGGGAATGATGGGCGGTGGGCAGCATGTGAACCCCTTTGTGACCGTGGCCACCTTGCTCTGTTTCGCGGGCGTGTTGCTCACGGTGGGGCGCAGCTTGTTTGACCGGGCGCTGCCCTGGCTCTACGCCCACACCAGTTGGCCCGGCGGCGTGCTCGGCTTCACCCTATGCCTTGCCTTTTACTGCGCCGCCTTTGCTGAGTGGTTGGGAGCACATGCCATATTTGGCGCCTTCCTTTTTGGCGTGGCACTGGGTGATTCTCGCCACCTGCGCAGCCATACCCGGCACACGCTGGAGCAGTTCATCTCCTTCATCTTTGCCCCGCTCTTCTTTGCATCGGTGGGATTGCGCGTTAACTTTGTTACCCATTTCGATTGGCAGCTCACCCTGCTGGTTATTGTGTTGGGCACGGTAGGAAAGCTGGCGGGGTGCTGGGTTGGCGCGCGCTTGTCGGGCATGGGCAAGCGCGAGTCGTGGGCGGTGGGCGTGGCGCTCAATGCGCGCGGCGCGATGGAGATTATCCTTGGACTACTGGCCCTGAACGCGGGCCTGATTGGCGAGCGCATGTTCGTGGCCCTCGTCATCATGGCGCTCTTCACTTCCATGACCAGCGCCACGCTGATCAAGTGGATACTCGAATTGAAGGCGCCAAAGCGCTTTACAGACTTCATGGCGGCCAAGGCCTTTATTGCGCGCATTGCGGCCACAGACCATCGCGGTGCCCTAGAGGAACTGACTCACCACGTGGCCAAGTTGGCGGGACTCCCCACCGACGACACGGCTGCCGCCGTTTGGCGGCGCGAGGAGATTATGTCCACCAGCCTTGGGTCGGGCGTGGCGGTGCCCCATGCGCGCGTGCCCGGCCTGAAAACCCCGGTTGTTGGCGTGGGTGTGTCGCGGCAGGGGGTCGATTTCGATGCCGCTGATGGCGGCCCCTGCTATGTGCTATGCCTTATCCTGATTCCGCAAGACGACCCCGACACCGAGCTGGGAATTCTTGCAGACATTGCCCGCCAGTTCGCCCGTCCCGGCGTGGTGGACCGGGTGACCCACGCGGAGACGCACACGGAATTTCTCGCGATACTCAAGACAGCCGAGGCCCATGCCGCCACGGCGTGATGTAGAATTCCGACAGGATTCTGGAAGCTGCCATGCCGAATACCGAAAACACAACGCGCATTTTGCGGCTGAACTGCTTGCCCGAAAACTTTGAGGCGCTGGCGGAAGACATTGCTGCGCAGCTGATTCCGCTCTACGGAGAGGCCGGGGCCTGCATGTACCTGGAACAGGCGGAGCACATCTTCTCGTCCTACATTACAGACCCCACGCTCCGCTTCTGGGCGGAGATGGAACGCGACCGTTGCCATGCCGCCGTCCTTTCCCACCTGAGTCCCGAGCGTGGAGAGATCACGCTTACGCACCGGCTTGGGGAAACCCAAGACCCTGCACGCGACGCCGCCCTGTTGCACACGGCGATTGCTGACCTGAAGGAACGCGGTGCGGACTGCGTGCTGGCAGAGTTTCTGCCGACGTCGCCCTTTGCCAGCAGGCCCGTGTTCGCCGCCACTGGCTTTGTCCGCGTGACGCGTGACTTACTGAGCTTAACGCTTGATTCGCTGCCTTCTAAGTCGTTGGAAGATATCCGCCCCTTGGACTTGGCGAGTGCCGATGATGCTTCACACTGCCTCGCGCAGTCCTATGCGGACGACCCGGGCCGCCATCTGCACGCCGAGGTACAGGGCGAGGAGGGGGCACGAGGACTCATCGAGCGCGTACTTGCCGGGGGCTTTGGTGTGACGATGCCGGGTATGAACCTTGGCTTGTGGCGCGACGGTGAGTGCGTGGCCTTGGCTTTGGGATGCTTGCTGGCGCCCCGCATGGGCTTCACCCTGCAACTTGCCGTACATCCAGACTACCGCCTGGAAGGGCTGGCCCGGAGAATCCTCGATTCCCAGCTGTGCGCCTTTATGGAATCAGACTGCGTTCTGGCACGGCTTGCCGTTACACGCGCAAACATACCTGCTTGCAAGCTTTATAGACGCATGGGCTATGCCACGGAGCGCACGTTCGACGCACAGGTGTGGTATCGGGACTGGCCGCCGCAGTCCATGGAAGACTTGCGCCAGTTAAACTAAGCGGCGGCGGGGGTGGTCAGACTGTTGACCACGCCGCGCCGGGACATTAGGATACCCGGCTAAGAACATGGGCAGCGGGGAGCTGCCGAGGGAGACCTACCTTGTTACGAGCTATCGGAATTGGATTCGTATTGCTGGTCGTCGTGCTTTGCGGCGCAGCGGTTTTTGGCTATTACCAGTTTGACTCGATGTATGGCCTGAGCCAGGCGCCGGAAGTGGACTACCAGGAAGTGATGACCCCGAACGTGCGCGCTGCCCTGCTCATCGAGCCGGAGAAGGCGCTGGCATTTATCAAGGGATTGCTGCCAGCCAACCAGACTACCCTCCCCTCATGGCTTCCGTGGGATGCCGGTGAAATGCTGGAAATGGGCACCTTTGGGCAGGCCGCCGTGCTGATTGGTTCCGATGCACCGGGCGGTAAAGTCGATGTCACGGTATTCCTGAACGAACGCGTTGGCGGCCCGGCTATTGCGAGCGAAGGTTCCAAGACGCCGTACTTCAAGAACGCCGCGCCACTGACCTGGGCCGACCCAGCGCTCACGCTGGTGAAGCGTGGCCTAATCAAGGGTAGCGCCAGCTTGCCCCTCAGCCCGGCGGTCAACGCGACGGTGGCAAAATACTTCCAGCCCAGCACCACGCCCATCGAGATGCCACTGACCCGTGAGCACTTGGCGGAAATCTATGTGGACAATACCGACGGGGAAATCCTTCGCATCGCGGGAGCGGGGCTCGAGGCAAACGGGGGTTCTCTTGAACAGGTGATGCTGGACGAGAACGCTCAGAAGATGCTTACCGGCATTGGCAAGCTGCGCGTCGTGGCGGACATTACCGGGCCCGACCAAGTGACCATACAGTTGGCCATCATCCCTTCCGTCAACAGCACGCCTGAAACCCAGAAGTCCTTCCCCTTCGTGTTGAACTTCGTTGCCATGCCGATGCTGAAGAACGAGGCCAAGAAGAATGGCCTCGTATTTGACTGGTCCGCCCCGGACAAGAAGGCCGCGTTGGTCGATGGCGTGATAACCGCCGAGGCTACCGTGACGGGATTCCGGGAACGTCTCCAGTCACAGATCAACCAGGCGATGGGTAGCAGCAACACCCCCACTCCCACGCTCCCCGAGCCTGCGCCCTCTTCCTGATTACTTACATCGGAACTTTACAACGCCCGGCCCAAATGCCGGGCGTTGTTGTTTTCCTCTGGTATCATGGAATCCCCGTGCCCCAATGGCCTATGGTGTGGAGCAACCGACACAGGAGACACGCCATGAGACAGGTATGGATAACGGCCAAGGGTGGGCCGGAAGTATTGCAAGTGCGCGAAGCTGCGGACCCGCAGGCCGGGCGCGGGGAATTGCGTATTCGCGTGGAATACGCGGGCGTAAACTTTGCCGATGTGCAGGCACGCATGGGGCAGTACCCAGACTGCCCGCCCTTGCCTTGTGTGGTGGGGTATGAAGTGTCTGGCCTGGTAGATCAGGTGGGTGCAGGCGTGGAAGGTTTCGCCGAGGGCGACCGGGTGGTGTCGCTCACGCGTTTCGGCGGATATAGCGACTTAGCAGTGGTGAATCCCCTCTGGGCACGGAAGCTGCCGGACAATATCTCGTTCGAGGTGGCTGCCGCCATCCCGGTGAATTACTGCACAGCGTGGATCATGCTGGTGCGGCAGGGCAACCTGAAGCCGGACGACACGGTGCTGGTGCATTCGGCGGGAGGGGGCGTGGGCATTGCCGCGCTGCAAATCTGCAAGTGGGTGGGCGCGCGCGCCGTTGGCACAGCCAGCACGGGCAAGCACGCACGCCTGAAAGAGATGGGCTACGCCCATTGCATCGACTACCTTACCCAGGATTTCGAGCGCGAAGTGATGATGTACACCAACGGGCGGGGTGTGGATATTGTGCTGGACGCGCAGGGCGGCCATTCCTTCCGCAAGAGCTACCGCACGCTGGCGCCGCTGGGCAAGCTGTTTATGTTTGGCGCGGCCAGCTTTGCCCCCGGAAAAACCATGGATATCTTCGCCGTGCTGAAGGGCATGATAGCCATGCCGTGGTTCCACCCGATGCCCCTGCTCGACAAGAACCGGGGCGTGTTCGGCACCAACATGGGGCACCTGTGGGACGAGTTTGGGCGGCTGCGCCACGACCAGGATCAGATACTCGCGCTGGTGGCCGACGGCACCTTTGCCCCCGTGGTGGACAAGGTCTTCTCCTTCGACGAGGCACCCGCATCACACCATTACCTGCAAGACCGCAAGAACTTTGGCAAGGTGCTGTTGAAACCCTAGAGGATAGTTCGCTAGACCTTCGGCAACCATGGGAAGAAAGCGCTGGTGGTGCGCTGGTATTCGCGGTAATTCTCTCCCCTGCTCTTGAGCGCCTGCTTTTCTGTATACGGAATTCCTGTGAGGCGGTAAAGGAACAGCAGCATGAGCACGGGTCCGGCCAGTGCGACAAGCCCGCCAAGGCTCACCCCGGCGATGACCACGTAGGCCCACCAGTGCAGCCACTCGAAGAAGTAATTCGGGTGGCGCGAGTAGCGCCATAGTCCGCTGCGGCAGGTCTTGCCCCGGTTATCCGGGTTGGCACGCCAGCGGCGCAACTGCCCATCGGCCATGCTCTCCCCCACCATCGCGCCCCAGCCAATAAGCAGCCCAATTACGAGCTGCACCGTGGATGCATTCGGGGCCTGCATGGCGGCAAGCGGGGGCAGGGAGAACAACACGATCAACCCCGCCTGAAACTGGAAGAAGTAAAAGAAGTTTCTGTCTGCGTGATCACCCCACATTTCACGCAGGGCATGGTATCGACCATCCTCGACGCCGCTGCGCACGCGGTCGTTCAGCAGGTAGAATCCCAGTCGCAGGCTCCATGGGATGGTGATCAAGGCAACAGCGACATGCTGGATCAGGGGAGCATCGGTTGTGAAGGCATACCAAGCGACAGCGGCGCCGATGCCCATGCTCCACCCCACGTCCACGATGCCAGTATCTTTCGTGCGGAGCTTGTGAACGTAGAGGCAGGCCATGAAGGCGCTGGCACCAATCAGCACGCCAAGGATGGAAAAGTACAAAGGCATTGCGCGTTACTCCCGCGTTGGAAACCCCGGCCCGCCCCTCGCTATTCCGACCCTATTTACGCGCGTGGCGGAGCACTTTCTTCAGCGCGGTAACGGTCTCGTGTACTTGCCGGTCTGTCATGTCAGGGAACAGCGGCAACGACAGGATATCCATCGAGGCCTTGGTCGCCTCGGGGTAGTCTTCCGGCTTCATGCCCAGTTGCTCGCGGTAATACTTGTGCAGGTGCAGACCCAGGAAATGAATGCCTGTGCCGATGTTCTCGCGGCGCAGGTCGTAGGCAATCTCATCGCGGCAACGGGACAGCAGGTCCAGCCGCAGCCGCACAACGAACAAGTGCCACGCGTGGTCGACGCCCGGCAGGGTCACCGGCAGGGTGACTTCTTCCACGCCTGCCAGCGCTTGCAGATAGATGTGGGCCAGTCGCCTGCGCGACGACTTGAAGCGGGGAAACTTCTTCAACTGCTCGATACCCATCGCCGCACCCACGTTGCCCATCAAATATTTGTATCCCGGCTCGACCACTTCGGCGGGCGACGCAACTGCACTGCGACCATAGCGGTCCCACGCGGTGGTGGACATGCCGTTGCTGGCAAGGAAGCGAAGGTGCTTCGCCTTGTCCGGGTTTTTCAGCGTGACCATGCCACCTTCCATTGTGGTGATGTTCTTGATGGCGTACATGCTGAAGCATGTAAACTCCGAATGCCCGCCGATAGGCGTGCCTTCATACCGTGCGCCCAGCGCATGGGCGGCATCTTCCACCACGGGAATCCCATGCTTCGCGGCAATGGCCTTTATGGCGCGCAGGTCTGCCGGGTGTCCCGCAAGGTGAACCGGCATGATGGCCTTGGTGCGTTCCGTTATCGCCGCTTCCAGCAGGGCCGGGTCCATGTTAAGGGTTCGTGGATCTACGTCCGTGAAAACCGGGCGTGCGCCCATGTTGAGAATCGTGTTGCCGGTTGATGCCCACGTAATAGGCGACGTAATCACCTCGTCCCCAGGCTTTACTCCAGACTCGATCAGGCACAGGTGCAACGCGGCGGTGCAGGACGTAACGGCGACCGCTTCCGGCGCGGCCACCTCGTCGCAGAAGGCGCGCTCAAAGGCGGCAATCTTGGGACCAGAGGTGAGCCAGCCCGAGCGGAAAGACTCGATGACGGCCCGCTCTTCTTCTACCCCGAGGCTGGGACGCGCCAAGGGAATGAAGCGTGCCGCTACGGGTTCGCCGCCTTCGTCCACGGGCGTGGCCATCAGGCGGGTAAAGGTCTTCACGTTCGAGAAGCGCTCGTCCTTAGGGTCGAAAGACTCGGCGCGCAGGTAGGCGCCCACTTCGTCGATGCCATCGATGATGGTGATGGTTGGCTTGAAGCCCAGCTCGCGCGCGATGCGATCACAACTCACGCGGAAGTTCCGCGCGTCGGTATCGTCCACGGGAATGCCTACCTCGATCTCCGTGCCCAACCGCTCCGCCACCAGCTTTGCGAGTTCGCTGATGGGGAGGTTCTGCTCGGTTTCCCCGAGGTTGAACACCTGCCCCCGCACCTTGGCGGATGGTGCAGTCAGCAACAGGTAGTACCCCGCAGCCGCATCTGCCACATGCAGGAAGGGACGCCACTGGTTGCCGCCGCCGCGAACGATGATGCGCCCGTCGCTCAATCCATCCGCCGCCATCAAGTTCACCGCAAGGTCAAAACGCATACGCGGCGACACGCCATAGAGTGTGGCGCAGCGTGCAATCACGGGTTCGAAGTCTCCACCCTCGACACTCAGCAAGGCCAGCTCTGCAGCGAGCTTGCTCTCGCCCAAGGGAGATACCGGGTTCGGGGGGGTGTCTTCATCGAGCAGATCAAACAAGCCCTGCCCATAGACCGCGCAGGAAGAGGCCAGCACGAAGCGCTTCACGCCCGCATGCGCCGCCAGCCGCGCCAGCTCGCGGGTGCTTTCCACGTTCACGTCTGCCGCCATGTCGGCGTTTAGCGCGCAGGAGGGATCGTTGGCGATGCCTGCAAGATGAACGACTGAATCGATGCCATCAAACAAGCCCTCGCACTGGTGCGCACGGCGAATGTCGCCCTCGACAATCTCCAGAGCGGGGTGCGTAAAGCCGTCGAGCGGGGCGCGCCCAAAGCAGAAGCGGTCCATTACGCGGACAGCGCAGCCGGATTCGAGCAACAGCCGAACCAAATGGCAGCCCAGGTAACCCGCGCCGCCCGTGACCAAGACCTTCATAGACAACCCTTCCCTCTTGAGCGCCCAGAGTATAGCACCCGGCCCCAGCCACAAGCGCGTCCGCTTGGAACGCCGGGCCTGCCGGGTTTGACAAGGCAGGCCTTAGCTTCTACTATTCGATTGGGCAAAGTGAGGGAGGATGTTTCCCGCTTGCCCATGGCGAACTTGGCGCAGGGGCATACGACGATGTTCGATCTCTCGAAGTTGAAGTCTCCCATCGAGTGGCCTGGGGTACGCGGGCAGATTGTTAATGCGGTTTCAGAAATCATGGGACCGCTGCCCAAGAAGCGTGCGGAGCTTCAGGTGAAGACGCTCGACGAGCGGGACTTCCCAGGCTATGTGCGCAAGCGCATCAATTATTTCGTGGACGAGTGGGACCGCATCTCCGCGTGGCTCTTCGTTCCCGAAGGCCGCGAGGAAGCGCCTGCCCTTGTCTGCTGTCACCAGGAAAGCTCGCTGGGCAAAGACGAATCGGCTGGCATGGGTGGCGACGCCCGCTTGGCCTATGCGCAGCGCTTCTGTTCAGAGTTGGGCTATGTGACCCTTGCGCCGGACTGCGTAACTGCGGGTGACCGCGTTTTGGCAAAGCAGGAACCCCTCAAGTCGCGTGCCTTCTACAAGGGCGCGGGAAAAGTGTCGCTGGCTGCGAAGATGCTTGCCGACCACCTGCACGCAGTGGACGTGTTGAGTGAAATGAAACGCGTGGATGCTTCTCGCATTGGCGCCATTGGCCACGGCATGGGCGGCGCCAACGCCATCTACCTGGCCGCGTTTGATGATCGCATTGGGGCCTGCGTGGCCAGTTGCGGCTTCACGCGCTTCGAGGCGGACAAGAATCCTGAGCGCTACATAGACCCCGAGGGTCTGTGCCTGCTGCCCAAGCTGAAGGCCGCGTTTGAAAGCGGTGTTTTCCCCTACGACTGGGAGCACCTGCTTGCGCTGGCGGCGCCCACGCCGTTGATGGTTATCACCAACACGGGGGATTCCCCCTACTCGAACCCCAAGAGCTGCGAGAAGGCCTGCACGGAGGCTGCCAAGGTGTACAAGGTTTTGGGCGCGGGCTCTGCCATGAAGCACGAGATGCACGCCAACGGCCACACCACCAATTCGGACATTATGGAAGTGGCCGACAACTGGTTCGAGCGGTGGCTGTAAAACACCCTGACATGATTATTGCGGAAGCCTGAATAAACTGACGGCTATCCGTGTTCCAGATGAATCAACGAAGGAGCGCCCTACCGAATGCATCAACTTGCCCAAGCGCCAGAGGTTTCGACGGACGCCATCAAGCGCCTCATCGCTAACATTGAGCAGGTAGTACTGGGCAAGCACGAGACGGTGAAGCTCTGCGTGGCGGGGCTGCTCGCGCGCGGCCACATCCTGATTGAAGACGTGCCCGGCACCGGCAAGACCACGATTGCACAGTGCCTTGCCAAGTCCATTGATTGCAGCTTCAACCGCATTCAGTTCACCAGCGATATGCTGCCATCGGATATTCTCGGGGTATCGATCCTCGACCAGCGCTCCGGCACCTTTGAATTCCGCAAGGGCCCCATCTTTGCAAGCGTGGTGCTAGCGGATGAAATCAACCGCACTCCGCCCAAGACACAGAGCGCGCTGCTGGAAGCCATGAGCGAATACCGAATCAGCATGGATGGCATGGTGCATCCCCTCCCCCAGCCCTTCATTGTGCTGGCCACCCAGAACCCCATCGAGTATGAAGGCACCTATGTGCTGCCCGAGTCCCAGCTGGACCGCTTCCTCCTCCGCACGGAGATGGGCTATCCCCCGGCGGACGACGAGATTCGCATCATGCGGCGGCGCGACCCGAACCGGGTCATCTCAGACCTTGGCCCCGCCATGACGGCGGCGGAACTCCTAACGCTGCAAGACGCCGTGGGCGATGTACACGTGGACGACAGCGTGGCGGACTATATGCTGCGCATCGTGCAGGGCACGCGCTCGCACGACCATATCCAGCTCGGCGCGAGCACTCGCGGCTCGCTCGCTTTCTTTGAAGCCTGCCAGGCCTATGCCTTGGTCGAGGGCCGCAACTACGTGACCCCCGGCGACGTGAAGCACATGGCCGTGCCGGTGCTCTCGCACCGCGTGCTGGTGAAATCGCGCGGCGCCGACCTGAGCACTGCAGCCAAGGAACGCGTGGCGTTGATTCAGGAAATCGTCCGCGCCGCGCCGATTCCGGTGTAGGCGGAATACCCCCGTGTTCAAGCGCAGGCGGCAGGGCAGGAGGAACTTCCTCCGGGTGCGCCTCACCTTAGTGGGGTGGGTCACCGGTGTAGCCTTTGGGCTTACGCTCGGGGCCGCCCTCAACACCGGCATCAACCTGCTCTACCTGCTCGGCGCAGCCTTGGCCAGCTTCCTGCTTGTTTCCTTCGCCGTGGCCTTCAACGCCCTACGCCGCATCGAGGTTTCCATCAACGCCCCCCGCGCCGCCCATCGCGAGCAGGAGGTTGCGGTCACCCTTACCATCGAGAACCGTAAGTGGCTGATACCGGCAGGCTCGGTGCGTGTCGAGAGTTCCAACGCGGGCCAAGGCGAAACCTTGGGCTACCTGCGCGTGCTTGCCCCCCGAGAGTTTGCCAAGATGCGCGTGCGCGAGGTGTTCCCCAAGCGTGGCGAATTCCCCGTCCCAACCTACACCCTCGTCACCAGTTTCCCCTTCGGGCTGGTGGAAAGCTGGAAACACCACAAGGTGGATGGCAGCCTTTTGGTCTACCCGCGTGTTCACCCGCTGCGCACCAGCGCGGCCGAGCAGGCCTCGGGTTCGCGGTATCGTGCGCGCACCGTAGCAGGCGATGGCGATGAGTTCTTCTCGATTCGCGAATATATGCCGGGAGACGACATCCGAAAAATTTCGTGGCGCACCAGCGCGCGCATGGGCAAGCTGATGATTCGCGAACTGGCCCGACAGAATTCCCGCTATGTCATGTTTCTGCTGGATACACGCCGCAGCCCCACCGACAACGTGCCGGACTTTGAAGAGCGCTTCGAGGATGCCATAGAACTGGTGGCTTCACTTGGAGTCACCTTGCTGGAGCGGCAATACAACGTTTCGATTGAATGCCCGCAGGCAATATTGGAAAGCGGCGAAGGCTCTGGCCAGAAACGCCGACTGCTCGAATTCCTTGCGCGCGTTCAGCCAACCTCCATGAACGAGTATCCCGAGTTCGATGAATTCCACACCAAGCTGGACACCCACATGGCCACGCTGCTGATGGTCAGCACGGACCCCGAGCTTTGGGGACGCCGCGCCTCGGGCGGCGGGCTGCGCGTGCTGGACCCCCGGGAGGTGATCCATGCTTGAGCAGGTGGGATTGAACCTGCGGCTGGCCACCGCGCTCAATGTTCTCACGGGCTACTTGGCGCTCGCCTCAGTGCGCGGGTACAGTCCCGTGCTGATCGCGATTCCCCTGTTGGCCATTGCGCTTACGGGTCGCTTTCAATCCCTTCACGCCAAACACAAGATGGTCCGCAATATCAGCCTTGGCGTTACCATCGCCTACTTCTGCTTCATACCCCTCACCATTGTGGTGCTCAATGCCGTGCCCGCGCTTATTGCGCTGATCATTTTTATCCAGTGCCATCTGCTGATGCACAAGAAAAACGAGCGCCATTATTACTATCTCGTCCTGATGACCTTCTTCCTTGTGTTGGCCGCCTGCGTGCAATCCCCGGAACCCATCATCGCCCCCGTGCTGCTGTTGTTCATCCTGAGCAGCGCATGGGCAATGAGCGCCTTGCGCCTGGAGGCGGACCCGTACCACGCACGCGCCCACGCCGAGCCCGAGATCAAGCGCCTGCGTGAACGCAACGCTGCAGCACCGCCTACCACGCCGGGGCGCCTGCCCATTGCCCTCACCATCACGCTGTCCTCACTGGCGATACTAGGCCTTACTGGCCTGTTCTTCTTCCTCACACCTCGCGTTGAGGCGGGCTTCCTCGGGCGCGATTCGGCGATGATTCGCGTAACCGGCTTCGCACAGACCGTGGACCTGCAAGGCGGCACTTATGTGCAGGAAGATCACACCCCCGTGATGCAGGTCACCCTGTCTGGCGAGGCGGGCGAGCGCATGTCCACCAGCCAGATGTATTGGCGCGTGGCCACGCTCGCCAGTTATGACCAGTCCCGCTGGAGCCGCAAGGGGCTGGACACCCATTACTACCCCGGCATTGGTGAGTTGTTTGCAGAGAACATGTCTGAGTCTCGCCACTCAGGGGATAACCCCCACGAGGCCGCACGCGAGGCCTACCCTGGCAACCCGCCCACGGTGCAGCAGCGTATCTTTTCCGATCGGCTGCCCAATGAGGGTATCCCGATGCTGGACCTGCCATTGAAAATACAGGTGGAAGGCCGCGCCAGCGACAAGCAGATTGGCTGGGACGGGCGGCAGGATATGACCTTCCGCATGACACGCGGCAACAACAACCAGCTCGACTACACCGCATGGTCGGAAATCGTAACCCACAATATTGAGGAGCTGCGCACCGCCTCGCTCGGTCCCTTGAGCCTGTCGGAAGAAGACCTCGAGCTCCTCACCCGCCATGACCTGCTGCCCGAAACGCAGGAGCTCGTGCGCGAGCTGACCGGCCCCTACAACAATGCCTACGACAAAGCCAACGCCGTGCTTCAATACCTCACCGGGCAGGACTTTCTCTACACCCTTAACCTGCCCGACCTGCCGGAACAAAACGCCATTGACGCATTCATCCTGCAATCCAAGCGCGGACATTGCGAGTTCTTCGCCAGCGCCATGGCGCTCATGCTGCGCGCCGACGGCATTCCCACGCGCGTGGTGAGTGGGTATCGGGGCGCAGACTGGAGCGATGGCACCGACGCCTACATTGTGCGTCAAAGCATGGCCCACCTTTGGCTCGAGGTGTTCATTGAGGGCCACGGCTGGGTGCGCTTTGACCCCGCCCCACCCCGCGTCGAGGCCCCCGTTGGCGGCGTGCTTGGCTTCCTCCAGATGATCAATGACCTGCAACTCCGCGCCAAGCTCTTTTGGTACCGCGAAGTGATCAGCTTCGACCGTGGCCTCCAACTGGAACGCCTCCGCTCCCTGCCCGGTGGCATCTTCCGCTCGCTTGGATTTGCGCGCTCGCTCGAAGAATCCACCACGACCAGCAATCAGACCGGCGCAGACCGCCTTTCTACCCTGCTTGTGGGAAGCGTGCTGGTTGCCTTCGTCGGTGGCCTGCTCGTCCTGCTGCTGCGTCGCCGTAACGAGGCCTTCCCCCTCACCCGCGATCAGCGCCAAGCCATCAAGATGTTCGATGAACTCCGCACCCGCCTCGCCAAGCATGGCATCAATGTCGCCGGGCTGGCTGCAGAGGAAATCGAAACCGAAATCTCCCGGCGCGGCTGGACCGAGTTCGGCGACATCCAGGCCATGCTCCTCCTCTACAACGAAGTCCGCTTCGGCCAACGCCCCCTCGAATCGTCCCGCTTCAACACACTCCGCACCCGGCTGCGCGCATTGCGCCCAAATCGCGCCTAAACTCTCGTCCAGTGTTGCCGAGCCTCTCGACCGACATACCAGCCGCTTTTGCACGTGCCGCCAATCGTGCGCTATACTCCGCCCGCCTTCCGGGAAACCGGTTGCCGTGGGGATTTCTGCGTGTATTTCCCCGTAGGACAGTTGTTTTCGGGGGCGCTCCGCGCTCTTATGGCCGCGAGCCAGAAACGTGATGGCGTGCTTTTTTGCGCTGCCGGATGGAGAATCTCATGACCGCCAAGTTGACCATCGACGGCAAAGAGTTTGACCTGCCCACCTTTCGCGGCACGGAAGACGAGCTCGCCATAGACATATCGAAGCTCCGGGCGCTGACGGGCGCAATCACCTATGA
>JBIKMR010000348.1:0-3885 GCA_044359155.1 Candidatus Hydrogenedentales bacterium
GTCGCCACGTCAAGCATCATGCATACGCCCGCAGGCGCGCCGATCTTCAACAGTTCCCAGAAACGCCGAATCTCCAACCGCCACGTGTTCCGGGTGCGGTAGACCTCATCCTCGCCCCGGCGCATATAAAGCACATGCAACAGAATGGCCTGCACGTATTGCGAAATCACCGTGCCCCACGCTGCGCCCGCAATGCCCAGCTGCGGGAATCCCCAATGCCCGTAGATCAATGCGTAGTTGAATACGATGTTCGTGATGTTCGCCACCACCACCACGTACATGGTGACTGCCGGGCGGTTAATGCCTTGATAGAAGGCAATAAGCGCCGTGCCCCAGGCCATGGGCCAATAACCCAGCAGGCGTACCTGGAAATAGGCCACCTCGAGCTTGGTCGACTCTTCGCTGTGCCCCATCAAGCCGAACAGGGGTTCCGCCAACGGCCACAGGGCAATGGTCAAAAGACCTGCGCCCAGCGACACATAGAAGCCCTGCCAAGCGTAGAGGCCCGCGCGCTCTGGTTCTCCCCGCCCAATGCTCTGCGACACGAAGGTGCTGATGACGCCCACCGTGCCCAGGATAAAGCAGCCGAGAATGTACGCCCAGATGCTGGCCGATCCAATCGCCGCCAGGTTCTGGGTGCCGAGTTGCGCCACCATCAGCTTGTCGGCGAAGTCCATCGCCACAAACGACATCGCCGCAATCACGATGGGCCCGGCCATCGTCATCACTTCGCGCGAGCCTTCCCAAGGGGGTTCTTCTAATAATGCATGGTTCTTCATAACGACCTACGTATTCGTATGCGCACTTTTCCGTGGGCAGGCTACGCTTCGCCCGCCTGCTCTACGTCGCCGCTGCCGGGGGGATTGGCCAGCAATTCCATGGCGGCTTCCGCGTCGGCAGCGGCCACTTGCAGCTCGATGCCGCCATGTGGCTCCCCGCCAAACACACCGAGAAAAGGCGAAATGTTGCCCGTGTATTCACCTGCTACCTGCGCTTCAATGCCGTAAGCCTCAAGCATGGACTTCAGGAACAAGGGCTGTGACGGTTCCCAATACCGCCCGATGGTTACCATCTGCGCGTCATCCATTATGCAAGCCCCGCAGTTGATGTACCATGACGCTGCCGCCCAGCGGCGCAACGGCAATCAATAGGAATACCCGAGTCTTGCCCATGGTGCGGCTCCTGTTTGTGGCGCTGAGTATAGCATGGCCTGCCCTCGCTGCATGGCCAGAGGCACCCCTGCATGCCGTTGCCGTAACCCAAGCGCGCGGCGCTTCGGGCACGCCCGCAGGCCTGTGGCTACACCGCCTGCCGCCGCCCGGTTCCACCGCGCCTGAACGCAGCGTGCGCCTCCCCGGCCTCAACTCCGCTTCACCCCTGTTTGTAGTACCGGCATTGGACGAAGCATGGCTGACCGTGTCGGGTATGGACGAGGAATCCACCCAAGCTGCCGCCTCTCTGGTTCCTTTCCGCCTGTTACGTGAACTGCCCGTGCCAATCAACGCACCTGCAATAACCCTTGCCAGCGGCTATGCCACCCTTGACGACCGCAGCATGGCCATGCTGCTTTTCTCGCCCGATGCCCCCGCCCTTTTCGCATCACCACGCGGCCTTGCTGCTGCCGGTCCTTATGCGCGCGAAGCCATGCGCCGAGAGCTGGCGGAGCCGCTGGTCGGCCTCATGGCCTTTGGCCCCGGAAAGACGGCCATGGTGCAATCCACAAACGCCGGGCTTCGCTTGTCGATACTCGGGCTTGTCGATGCGCCCGCCCAACTGGTTGCAGACTTGGCCCCAACGCCAACCCCGCCCCTGCGCATGGGCATGGCGGGGGACGCTGATGGCCGTATGGTGGCCGTGGCTGCTGCCTGCACGACCACCGCACCCGGTGACCCCGAACGCACCACTGTCTGGATAGTGCCTGCCGATTCCGCGCTGGGCGCGCCCGTGGCCCAGCTCGATGCGCGCGGCACGCTGTGCGACCACGCGCAAGCCCTTGCTTTCAGCGGCCCAACCACCTTGTGGTGCGTGTCCCGATCGGAAGAAACCCGCTTCGGATATATCTCGCAATGGTGCTTGGTGAACGCAACGCTCACCGCGCCCGGCCATTGGGAAAAATCCGCCGAGCATATCGTGCCGGATTTTCCGCCCGATGCCCTTTCCACACCCACGGGCACGCCGTTGGATGGCGTATTGGTGGCGAAGGGCGCAGAGCTTACCCTCTGGACCGGCGCGGGCGCACTGTGGTCGCGCACATTTCCCGCCCCCATTGGCGCGCTCGCCGCGAGCGGTGGCACGTTCTGCGTAGGCGCAGGCAACAGCGTCATGTGGCTGGGACAAGATGGCCAACCCCTGCACGCGCAGTTGTTGGACACAGGCCATGTGGTCGCGCTTACGTTGGCAGACTTAGATACTAGCCTCGCCCCACCCGACGCGGATGCTGATGGCATCGACGACGACCTCGACCCCGAACCCGGCAAGGTATCACCCCAGTTGGTGGCCCCCGAATTCGTCACCCTGTCAGGCCGCGCCGCCGGGCATGAACTGCGCGCAATGCTGCTGCAATCCCCCAACGGCGCACCGCTCACTTGGAAGGCCGCGCACGACCCCATGGCTGCACCATGGTTGCGCGTGTTTCCCGAGGCCGGAAACGAGCGCACCCCCGTGTACGTCGCGGTGGACCCCGTTGCCTCCCGGCAAGGGATACCCGGCAACGCCGTGTTAAGCATCGCCGCCTTCGACGCGCAAACCGGCATCGAGGCCGCAGGCAGCCCCGCCCTGGTCAAGGTTGTCGTCTCGACATCGCCACGCGCGTCGCGCCAGGTGTTGTGGTTGCTGTCCCCGCAAGACACCGGCGCGCGCTACGAGGCCGCGCGGCAGCTCACCTCCGCTCCCCCCCTCTACTTTTCGGAGACGCTGCACCAAGGGCCCTTCGCCAGCGACCTTGGCCAGACCAGCGTGGTGGTATTGCCGATGGACAGCGCCGCCAAAGGGGCGTTGAGCCAGCGCGATGCGCTCGATTTCATAACCGCCGGTGGCGCGCTCTTGCTGGTCCCAGCCACGGGCAAGGCAGACCTCGGCTACCTGTCCCACTGGGGTGCGCCGCTGGGGTTGGACGCCAAACCCGATGGAACCGTCCTGCTCGATGGCGCGGAGATTATCGAGGGGTCAGGCGCGGCCTACGGGTGGCGTCGAAAGTCCCTCGGGCTCGGGCGCGTGGCCCTGCTCGACACGCCCGCCCTGCTTGAACAACCTTCCCCCGAAAGCCCCGCCGCCCTGCGTGCCCTCTTCAACTGGCTGGGCGAGGCGGGTCGCCACCCGGAAGACCTCGATGCGGACGGCATTCCCGATAATATCGAAGACACCAATGGCGATGGAAAAACCACGCCCGACGAAACCAATCCCCTCGCCCCCGACACCGACACCGACGGACTGCCCGATGGCATGGAAGACCGCAACGCCAATGGCCACGTGGACCTTGGCGAAACCGACCCCCGCAACCCCGACAGCGACGCCGACACCATTCGAGACGCAGGCGACCCCACCCCCGTGCCCGTGTAGGCTTGGCAATGGCAGACTTTTTGTGCGGTTTCCTGTATCGTCATCCATAGGCCCACTTCCGACCGAAGGAGACTTCCATGAAAGCCGCCGCCTTACTTTGCTTCTTCGCGTTCTTTGCGGGCATTGCATTCACGCAAGCGCCCGCCGCCGAAACGCCCAAGACAACCAAGCGCCCGCCTGCTCCCATCATGACCTACATGGGCGCAGCATGGCTCGAGCGTCCCGAGCGTGTGGAGGAAGAACGCCCCGACGAGGTAATTGCCGCCATGGAGCTGAAGCCGGGGCAGGCCGTGGCGGATATCGGCGTGGGCACCGGCTTCTTCGCCC
>JBIKMR010000350.1:0-3884 GCA_044359155.1 Candidatus Hydrogenedentales bacterium
AAGGGCGAGCGCGCGGCCTTTGCCGCAGCCACCGAGGAAAAGGGTGTTTACCAGGTTCAAGTGCTGACGCTTGCAGACGGCGCGACAACCACGGTACACACCATCGCTTCCGTGGATGTGCCCTTGCTGGCATTCGACAACCAAGGACAATCGCTTGCAGCAGGACAATGGGAGAAGCCGGATGCGGACGCAAACGTCCTTAGCCTGCACCTGATTCCGCTGGGCGGAGGCGCACCTTCCGTTGTGAAGACGGCCTTCGAGAACAAGATAACGTCGCTGGCATTAAGCAACGACGGCCAGATGGTGGCAGTGGGCGGGTCGAGCGGCGACATCGAAATTTACGACACGGCTGCGAAGACCCTGAAGCTGACACTCGACAACGGCCACAAGAGCAGGGTGGCCTCGGTGGCCTTCTCGCCGGATGCGTCGCGGCTGGCCAGCGCCAGCTACGATGGCACCTTCCTGCTGTGGGACGTGGCCGGGGATCGTCAGGTAATCACAGTTCACAACGAAGCGCTCCAGGCCAAGGGTCAGAACATCACGCCGGACCATGTGGCCTTCAACACCAAGGGCGACCTGATGGCAACCATCACTTCCGGCACGCTCACCGCGCCCTACGTGAACAAGGCCTTCCCGTGGAAGCTCGACGAATATCCGGCAGGCGAGGAATTACAGGACCGGGTGGAAGCGTATAAGCGCAGCGCAAGCGCGAAGTAGCAGCTAAGGCAACTAAATTTTAATTTAGAACTTCTGACAAAACCCCGAGGCGGACAAAGTAGCTTCGGCATCCTGCCGAAGATTCCCGCCACCGCCACCAATCTCCGGCAAGATGCCGGAGCTACGTGGTAGGCTTTTGTTAGAGGCTCTTATATGATAAGTAGTATTTGATCCCAAGCAATTCTTGGCAAACGGAAAGTCTGCCTCTCTGGTCCCCTCTCCACCGCTTGCCCTGCAGAAGAGACTTGACGAAGGCAGAGCCTCGGGGGAGAGGGTTAGGGTGAGGGGGTTCGCTATCGCCCCTTCTTCCTTTCGTGTGGTTCGTGTATTTCGTGGTAAATAATTCGAGGACTCGCCCGTGACACTCCTTACCGCCGCCGTGCTGTGTGCTTTCGCCGCAGCACCCACCACCCCTGCCGAACCCATCCAGCTCTTCAACGGGAAAGACCTGTCCTCGTTCTACACCTTCATCAAAGACCGTGGGCGTGACACCGACCCCAAGCAGGTCTTCACCGTGGTGGACGGGATGATCCGAATATCGGGCGAGGAATGGGGCTGCATCACCACGAGCGACGAGTACACCAACTACCACCTAGTGGCGGAGTTCAAGTGGGGCGATGAGGCCTTCGCCCCGCGTGAAAAGGCGGCGCGGGACAATGGCATCCTGGTGCATTCGCAGGGGGAAGACGGCGGGTACAGCGGCACGTGGATGCACAGCATCGAGTGCCAGATCATTGAGGGCGGCACGGGGGACTTGCTGGTGGTGGGCGATGGCTCGAAGGACTTCGAGCTGACGGTGCCCGCCGCGCCGGAACCGCAGGGCAGTTCGCCGCTATACCAACCGGGCGGCAAGCCGGTGACCATCAACAGCGGGCGCGCCAACTGGTGGGGCCGCGACCCGGCATGGACGGACACCATCGACTTCCGGGGGGCCAAGGATGTCGAGCATCCCGTGGGCCAATGGAACCGGCTCGAATGCATCCTGCGCGGCGAAACCATCAAGGTGCTGCTGAACGGCGTGGTGGTGAACGAGGCGCATGGCCTCAAGCCCACGCAGGGGCGTATCCAGATTCAGAGCGAGGGCGCAGAGATGTTCGTGCGTCGCTTCGAGCTGCACCCGCTCGGCACGCTGCCCGAACCGACGGCCTACCCGAAGGACGCCGCGCTGCTGGACGTGGTGCAGGGCGACGGCGGCATGGCCCGCGCCAGCACGCCTGCCGAATGGGCACCCCGCCGCAACCATGTGCTCGGCGGCTTCCAGTCGGTGATTGGTCCCCTGCCGCAACATCCCTCGACCAACCCACTGGACGTGGAAACAGTATCCGAGGAAAGCCTGCCCAAGTACACATTGCGCAAGGTGAGCTACCTGAGCGAGCCGGGCGACCGGATGACGGCGTGGCTGCTGCTGCCGAAGGAAGCCAAAGGCAAGCTGCCCGCCGTGCTCTGCCTGCACCAGACCATCGACATCGGCAAGGACGAACCGGTGGGCCTTGGGCTGAATGACGAGCTGGACTACGCGCGCGAGCTGGCCGAGCGCGGCTACGTGGCGCTAGCGCCGGACTACCCCACCTTTGGCGAGAACGACAACGACCCCGAGGCCTATGCCTTGGGCTACGACAGCATCACGGCGAAGGGCATCTGGAACCACCAGCGGGCGGTGGACCTGTTGCAAAGCCTCCCCGAGGTGGACCCCGAGCGCATCGGCTGCATTGGCCATTCGCTGGGCGGGCACAACACGCTCTTCCTTGCGGCGGTGGATACGCGAATCAAGGCAGCGGTAACCAGTTGCGGTTTCTGCACCTTCCCCACCTACTACAACGGCGACCTGCGCGGCTGGTCGCAGTATCGCTACATGCCCCGAATTGAAACGGTATTCGGCATGGATGCGGCAAAGATGCCCTTCGATTTCGATGGCGTGCTCGCGGCCATTGCCCCGCGCGGGGTGTTCGTGTCAGCGCCCACGCGCGATGCGAACTTCAGCCTGGAAGGCACGAAGGACGCCATCGAAAAGGCGCGGGCGGTGTATGCGCTGCATGGCGCAAGCGACAACCTGATCGCCCTGCACCCGGAAGCCGAGCATTCCTTCCCCAAGGAAGCCCGCATGGCAGCCTACGACGCGCTCGACAAGTGGCTTCAGTCCTGAGCCTACTCTGCCTCGGCCAGCACAATGCCCCGCCGTTCCAGCAGGGTGCCTTCTGCGGCATAGAGTGAGGCCAGCGCTTGCAGGTAGCCGGTGCGTGCGGTCACTTCATTGATGCGAGCCTGTATTAAGTCGCGCTGCACGATCAGCACATCCAGGTTGGTTGAACGCCCGGTGGCATAGCGCGCTTGGGCGGTATCGAGTTCCGCCGTCCGCGCCAGCACCGCCTCGGTCGAGGGGGCAATGCGCGCCCACTGCCTCTCCACTTCCACCACCGCCTGCCGGGTCTCCGTCTCGATAGCCTGTTCCGTGTCGGACAACAGACGCTCGCTTTGGGTCTGCTCAAGGCGGCTGCGGCGATACCGTGCCTTCTCTGCACGCCGCAGGATAGCCGTGTCGAACTCGATGCCCACGGCGTAGTTCTCGCCGCTGTTGCCGCCGAGGAAATCCAGCGCGCCGCTTCGGCTGTCCGCGCGGTTCGATTCCCCAACCGACGCCACCAGGTCGAGGTTGGGCAGCAGTTCGTTCTTCGCGCCCTTCACCCCCAGATCCGAATTCGCAACATCCAGCCGAGACTGCGCCAGCTCGGGGCGGTAGTCCATCGCCAGCGCCACGCTTTCTTCCGCCTGCACCGTGGGCTCTGGCGTTAGCACGGGGGTCTCGGGGTTGAACGAGATGCGCCACGGGTCCGGGTTCTCGGGATTCAACAGGCGAATGAGCGCAAGGTTGCGGTCACGGATGCGCGCCTTCGCGTCTATCACGTCCGCCTGCCGCGATGCGCTTTCCGCCTTTGCCGAGAGCACGTCCGCCTCGACCCCGCGCCCCGCCTGCTCGAAGTCCCTGTTCAGGATCAGCTGCTCCTCGGCCAGCGTCACGGCGAAGGTGTTGATCTCGAGCACCGCCCGCGCCAGCACCAGATCCCAATAGGTCACCTCGACCTGCTCGGTTATGTCGATCACCCGTTGGCGAAAGCCGTGCTGGCTGATGGCCTCGTTGTTGCGCGCCTGCCGCAGGGCAATGAAATTCA
>JBIKMR010000349.1:0-3884 GCA_044359155.1 Candidatus Hydrogenedentales bacterium
TGCGCGCCATGCGCCAGCGGATACAGCCCCGTAAACACGGAGGCATGGGAAGGCTTCGTCCACGAGGAGGTGCTGTATGCGCGCTCGAAGACGACACCCCCCGCAGCCAGTGCGTCGATGTTAGGGGTGTGCGCCGCTCCGTAGCCATAACACCCGAGATGATCGGGCCGAACGGTATCGAGGCTGATGAGCATGATGTTCGGCAGGTCTTTTGCAGTGCCCGCGCCCCCCGCTTCCACTACATTGTCCGCACCCTGCACCACGTCCGCCAGCATCTCCTGCACCTTGCGCAGACGCATGTCGTCCAGTTGCCCCGGCTGTACGCGCGCGGCAACGGCCGCCGCCTCAATACGCTTGCCTTCCAGCATTAACAGGTAGGCCCGCAGCAACATCGTATGCCCGTACCAAGGGCCATTCGGATCGCGATGCTCGATGAAGTCATCGGCGATTATGCCCGCCTCATCCAGCCTGCCTTGTCGGAACAGGCACAGCACCTGAATCACCCGCGCCGCATCCCGTTCCTGTGGCTTGCTGGACAACAGCCCCGCGCGCTGAATCAACGCCAGCGCTGCGGGATAATCTCCTGCAAAATACAGGTAGTTGATTTCGCGCAGGATGCCGGTCTCCTGTTCTTCAGCAGGCAGGTGCCCGGTCCACAATTCGCGTTGCGTGCGTGCCGCCTCATGGTGGTTGCGCCACACGTCCGACTCCACCGCCGTCAATCGGGCCAGCCACTCGGCGGCCTTCACGTCCTCAGGAAATTGCTGTGCCAGCAAGGCAAGGCAACGCTTCTCCCCCAGAAAGCGGAACTCTTGCCCGAAGCGCTTGGCAGCGTGCTGCAAATAGGCGCGGGTTTCCAGCGTTGCCGGATCTTCAGATGCCTGACGCTCGGCGCAGGCCAGCGCAAGAGCAGTCAACTCGTCTGCCATGCCACGCAAATGCGGGGTCCAGGCTTCACCCGGCTTTGCCTTGTACACTCCATTGATAAACGCGCTTGCCGCTTCGGCTGCCAGCAGAGCATCCAACGTGGGCGTGTCCACATTCTCGCAATACGCAGCCAAGAATTGCCGTGCAGATTTCAAGGCCTCCGTATCGGCGTCGCGCACGCCCAACCCCAGCATCTGAAGCGCGGCAAAGAGGGCGACAGGGGACTCCTCCCCCAGGCTGCGCGCAAGGAATTCCCTATCGTTACGGTGCTCCCAGAGAGTCGCGTGCTCACTACCCAGCAGCGGCTGAAGTGCGTGGGACAGGAACGCGCCGGCCATGCGTGTGAATACAGGGAAATCTCCCTTTGCCTGATACGCCAGCGTAGCGAGCACGGGTATCTCGAACTGGCTCGACAGGCGAAGAGCCGCGTCGGACCAGCGCGCCATGTCTTCGGCGGGCATTACTGCATAAGCCTCAATGCAACGGCGAAAAGCAGCAAGCGTGTCGCCGGTCTTTTCGTTCGTCTCCACGGCCAGCAGTCTCGCATGTGCACCAAGGCGGGTCTGGGGATACGCTCCAGCAACCCGGTCCAACAACGCAAGCGGGTCTGCCTGCCCATCCGCCAGAAGTTTCAGCGCATAGGCACCAGCGCCAGTGTCTACCAACTTTGGAAGCAGGCTTTCCAAGGAAGACACGGAACCACATTCGCCCTGCCATGCGTCCAGCGCATATCGTCCCAAGGTCTCATTGGCATGGGCTTCAACGATTTGCGCCATCGCGTTGCACCGGTCTTGCTCGCCCGAAGCCGCGACAAAGCAATCCAATGCTTCGGCCGCAAGCGGGTGGGCAGGCAAGCCTTCGAGAACTGCGCTGTACTTGTCCAGACACTCGTCTTCTGCGGCGTGTGATGCGGAACTTAGCAGAGCGGATGCCGCCAGTAAGAGTGAGAGAATGATGCGGGCGGCCACTTAATAGTCTCCGTAGGCCACGCTCTCGACCGGCGTCGTGCGCACCATTTCCGCAACCTTGGCGCGAAGTTTTTCCAGGACCAGCTTTAGATCGCTGTCTTTCTTCAGGTAATCCACCGTGCCCTCCACTATCTCCCACGCGCGGTAATCGAGCGGGGCAACGGCCACGGGAAACCACGCCTTCGAAAGCTGGTCGCGCATCACGGCCAGCTCGGGGTATTTTCGCTGGGCGTACTCGAAATCGATTGAGTCAAATACGCCGGGGCGTAGAGGCAGGTGGACGTTGTCGAGTAGCCACTCCTGCGCAGGTGCGCGCTGGTTGGTCAGCTCGCTGATTTGCCATTCCGTTTCCGGAGCAACAAACCATTGCAGGAATGCCAGCATGATTTCGCGCTTGGCCGCCGCATGACCATGCAACGCCAAACCTTCCACGAAACCCGGTATCCGGGATAACTTGGGTTCCGCGTCTCCCTTGCCCAGTTTCATTGGGGCAGGCATTATGCCAAACGCAGTATCTGGGTAGAGGCTGTCCACATAATCCAACACAAACACCGCCCGTAGGGCAGGCGTAGCGGGCTTGTGCATGGGGCGGAATGCCAACAGCCGCTGACTTTGTGAATCCATCGCGAACTTCAGCGCGCGCTGGAACAGCGGGCTGGTCAGGAAGTCCGGCTTGGCCAAGTCCAGCGGCTCCGCCCCTGCGCCAAGGGCTAGGTACTCCGCAAACCTACCCAGAGTCAGCGGCACGCTCAGCGCCGCAGTGGGGCCGGGCTCGCCGCGCGAGGACAACAGGGGCTTTGCCACTGCAAGTAATTCTTCCCAAGAGCCACACGCAGGAGGCGCGCCGCCGCCAAACAGGGAACGATCATATCGCAACATCGGAACCACCGCATGGTGCGGCACGGCCATCAGCTCACCATCGTAGCGAAACGCATCCAGGGTGGCAGGCAAAAAGTCGGCCTGCTTAATGCCTAGTTCAGCCAACCACGGATCAACCGGCACAATCAACTTGCGTTCCGCCAGATATCGAACGTCTTCCGAATATCGCCCAGCGGTCAGCAGCATAACGTCTGGCACGAGCGGCACAGCCTCAATGACCGGGGGGTCAAACCACTTGAGCAGGTTGCGCGACCACCCCACTTCCTCAACCACGATCGTCGGATTCAGTTGCTGGAACTCTTCCAGGGGAATACGCTGGCGGTAGAATCGGGAAAAGCCAAAGCGGAGAGCTTCCTTCGCGGGTTCCGCCTGAGGCTCGGGTGCTTGCGCAGACACAGGAATACTGGCCCCTGCCGCCACGAGCAAGCACAAAATCCCCCATCGGTAAACAGCCTTCATCGCGCACCTCTTCCGTATGGACAAGGAATCTCCCCCCACAGGGCGAGGGGCAGCTTGCCAAAGGCCCACCCGCATTCGCAAACAGTCTCGGCAAGTATGGTGTTTTTCGGCGGTTTCATGGTAGCATTTGCAATTGGGGTGAAGTATCAGGGAGGAAGCCTTGGTGATAAAACTTGTTTGCAGTCAGAATCATTTCGCACCCTGCTTCAAGATAGCGGTGAATTTTGCCGCCTTGTGCCTGCTTGCGCTTACCACCTTGCCCGCCACGGCAGACGACGCCACGCTGGGCGACTGGTCCGCTTCCCCCTATGGTGCGGCCACCTACGACGCGCCCGACGCCAACGGTGCCGACCTTACTTTCGATGGCTCGCGAAATGCCTTTTCCCTTTCAGTTGGATTGCCTATGGCATCCCTTGCCCCCGTGATTACGGTGTACTCCGGTGAGAATGACGCCTCGGAGTGGGTGCGCCCCATGTCGGTGCTGCCGTCGGGGCAAGGGCTCTATGCCCCGTTCAGCGAGTTTGTTCCCATCAGTGGAAACGGCGCTGATTTCTCCAGGGCGCTGCGCATTGTGGTCGAGCCAAGCCCGGTCAAGCCAGTGTCTAGCGGCAACGTAAAGATGCAGTTGAAGGCGGCGACAACGCTACAGGC
>JBIKMR010000351.1:0-3853 GCA_044359155.1 Candidatus Hydrogenedentales bacterium
GGATATGGTTACACTCTCGATTGTGGCCAACGTTTCGTTGGAACTTGGGGCGGTGATGACATCGGGCTCGTCGAGCATTTCTTTGCCGTAAGGGGTGTTGCCGCTCGCAGGGACGTTGAGCTGGCCGTTGCCGTTGCCGTCTTCACCGGGGTCCAGCACGCCGTTGCCGTTCAAGTCTTCGTTGATTGGGATGGCCAGGGTGGTGTTGAGGTAGGCTCGGTATGAGGCCCAGTTGCGGGTGGTGTTGCCCGAGGTGTTGATGTAGTTGCGCCACAGGTCTTGGGTCACCATTTCGATGCCGGACTGTGCCGCTTCCTCAAGCACCATTTCGTCGATGGTGTGGTCAGTGCCCGACTTTGCGGACTGCATTCGGCTCATCGATACTACGAGCACTCCCGCAATAACGATGATGGACATGAGTGCGAATATCATGGCTACGCCAGATTCGCTGTTTACTTTCTTCATTGGCGCCTCCTTTCAATCGGGGCGGCGACTTGCCGCAAACGCCGAACTGCTTTTCAGATTGTACCGCCTAAATCGAAATCCTGCTCAGTTCTCCAGGGCTATGCGACTTTCCATTGCCGAGCTCACGAGAAACAGGTCGTCGCCAAGGCCTTGTTTTTTTGAACCCTGAAGCTGGATGACCAAAGTATTGAGGATGTTGTTCGCGTCCGACGAGTTTGCCTCAAGGGTGAATACGACATTGCTGATGTTGTTGGATGCGCCGATGACCTCGATCGTCTCGCCAACACGGCGGACCAGGCGGCGTGTCAGCACACCATCACCATTCGTGTCCTCGCTGCCGTCAAGCAGTGCATTCGCCCCGCCCTGCACATCTTCATTCTGGAACTCAATGACGATGGGATCGGAAGGAACGGGGTGCACGGAACCGTCGACGGGTTCAGGTACGCAGAAGCGAACGCCCTTGCCACCGTTAATCACCGTTATCTCAAAGGCCTCTTCGGGGGCTATGGGCGGATCTGCACCCACCGTGCGGGCTGTGTAGGCCTGACGTACTTCGCCAGTTACTGCGAGCATGGTCTGGCGCAAGTCAGCAGCTATCTGTTCTTTCGCCCCGTTGAGATTGCTGGACTGCGTGGTGCTTTGCAGCGCCACGAACGTGAGCAAGGAAACTATGCTCATCAGCGCTACTGACATGGTCATTTCAATCAGGGTGTAACCCGAGTTCATTTTCATGGAGATTCTCCTTAACGTTCTGAGAACATGCCGACGATTTCGGCGGAGGCTGTACGGCCGCGCAGGTCGGTCCATTCGGACAAGACATGCACCTCGATAGGGTCGTCTCCCGGCTCGGCGGCTTCGCCATCGGTATTCAATACAGTGACGGTAATCTCGTGGTTGGGCAGATAGTTGTTGCCCGGGTCATTCCGCAGATACTCCAGCCAGCCTTCCTCCTCTTTCGTCTCGAACCAGTTGAGGAAGCCGTTCCAGTTGTAGCCATCATTGTCCAACTGGAAGTCTTGACGCTTTTGGCGCACGGTGGCGAGAATCGAGCGTGCGGACTGCACGGCCTCGACTCGCTGCTTCTGCACGTCAATGGCGGCATAGAAGGAAATGAGGGCTTGCGCCGACATGGCAATGGCCACCGCAAAGATGGCCACGGCGAGGGTTACCTCCATCAAGGTAACGCCGCTGGTTCGCTTCAACACTTTCGTTGTCATAGCCGTCCCTCCCTGGGGTCTGCGGGCGGGCACGGTTTCCGGGCGGGCGGTTGGTCAGCACAACGCTGTCAGCCGATTCCCACGTCCGGACGCCGGGCCTGGTCAATCACTGGCGAAATTCATAACCATAACTTACTGCACGCGTTACGCAATTCGCAACGCGAATCTTTTTGGCGCGCCATCGTGTGCGCCGGTCGCTTTCATCCAGCAATCCTGGCAGCGTGTGTTCCAAGCCTTTGAGATTGTGCCACAAGGCAACAGAATTGACAAATGGAGATTTGTGGATGCGCTGTAAAGCAAAGGAAATCAAATGTTTAGGAGGGAATGTTCCAGACGTTTGCGCCGGGTGCGGGATAGAATTTAAAGGCTTCACCGGGTAAGGAAGTGAGCTCTTTGTATTCTGCAATTGCGGCTTCGATTTGCTCGACAATCGATTCAAGCTCAAACAGGGCCACGGCGCACCCGCCGAAACCCGCGCCGGTGAGGCGTGCGCCCAGGCAGCCGGGCTGTGCGCGGATTGCGTTGACCAAGGCTTCCAGCTCGGGGCTGGAGACTTCGTAGTCGTTGCGGAGGCTTGCATGGGAGGCGTTCATGAGGGCACCGAAGCGGGCGGGGTCTCCGTTTCGCAGTGCATCACAGGCTTCGAGGGTACGGGCGTTCTCAGTGATGACGTGCCGGGCGCGGCGGTAGGGGGTGTCGGCCATGCCTGGGCGGGCGGCTTCGAGGGCGGGCAGGTCGAAATCGCGCAGCAGTTTGCCGGGCTCGGGGGAGAGCGCGGCCACGGCTTCACGGCATTCGGCCACGCGCTGGTTGTATTCGGAACCGGTGAGCTTGCGGGGGGCGGCGGAGTTGGCGACGACGAAGATGCAGCCGTGCAGGTTGACGGGGATGGGATGGTATTCGAGGGAACGGCAGTCGAGGAAAAGGGCGTGGCCGGGCTGGGAGCCGCGCACGGCGAACTGGTCCATCACGCCGCTGGCGAGGCCGAGGAAGTTGTTCTCGACGCGCTGCCCCAGCAGGGCGGCATCGGGGGTGGAGAGTTGGTAGTCGGAGAGCTGCTCGAACATGCCGAGCACGGCCATTTCGAAGGAGGCGGAACTGCTGAGGCCTGAGCCGAGGGGGAGGTTTGAATCGATGAGGACGTCTGCCCCGCAGAGCGGGTGGCCTGCGCGGGCCAGCTCGGTGGTGACGCCGATGGCGTAGTCCATCCATGCGTGGCCGGGCAGGCGGTCGAGGTTGTGCAGGTCGATCTCTGCGCCGTCATTCAGCGTGAGGGAATGGATGTGCAGGCGGTAGTCTTGCCGGGGGGCGGCGAGCAGGAGGGTGCCCAGTGGAAGCGCGGCAGGCAGCACGTAGCCGCCATTGTAGTCGGTGTGTTCGCCGATGAGGTTGACGCGCCCGGGTGCGAAGGATGCCACGGTGGGCTGGCGAGCGTAAACTTCCGTGAAGCAACTAGCAAGTTGGGCTTGGTCGATCGGCTCAGTCAAAGTTGTGGAGCGTCTCTTTGGTCCAGTCCTTCGTCTTGCGTGCGCCCTCTTTCACGTTCTCGTAACCTTCGCTTTTAAGGAAGGGGGTGGGGCGCACTTCGCCGGGAGTGACGGGTGCCCACTCGAAGAAGAACTGCGCGCCGAAGCCATCGAGCACGAGGCGCAAACCTTGCACGGGCACGCCGGGCTGGGGCACGGGCAGCGTAATGGGTACGCGGGGGAAGAGCAGGGTGAGATTGCGGGTGTACGAGCGCAGCGCGCCTTGGGATTTCTCGATGAGCTGTGGGTCGAGCGCTGTCTCGATGGGGGAGACCCGGGTGCCGTCGGGCAGGAGCAGGTAGGCGTTCACCCCGCGCAGGCCTGCGGCATCATAGGCGATGCTGCTGTCCTCGAAGACTGAGGTGAGTTTGCAGTTGAAGAGGAAGTGGCTGGCGGCCAAGCCGGTCGCCTGTGCGGGCAGGGGCGTTACCTCGGTGGCTGCGGCTGCGGCGTCCATGGTGGTGTCTGGCGCAGGGGCGGCAGCCGCCTGCGGCATTACAAACTCGCAGGTCGAGGAGCCGTCGTAGAGCGTGGGGTAGGGGCCTGCGCCAAATTGCAGTTGGGCCGTGCCGTGGGCGGGGGCATAGGTCATGGGCGCGCCGATGCGGGGAGGATTCTCGGGATCACCTTGGGGGTCCACCGGGG
>JBIKMR010000100.1:0-13556 GCA_044359155.1 Candidatus Hydrogenedentales bacterium
AAGTTCATCTTGTTGGGAGCGAACGATCAGTTCATGGTGCCGGAGTCTACGGGGGCTTCGTGGGACAAGATGCAGGGCGAGAAGTGGCTGCGGTACATTCCCAATGCAGGCCATGCGCTGAACGACACGGCGGTGCCCAGCGTCGAAGCTTTTTATACCGCCTTCATCAACGGCACGCCCACCCCGGAATACTCCTTTTCCTTTGAAGAGGACGGCAGCATCGTGGTGAAGCTGGAGCCATCATCGAACGGTGCGATCATCCAGCCGGAATCGGTGAAGCTGTGGCAGGCCTACAACCCCAAGAAGCGCGATGTGCGCGGTGCCAATGCAACGTTTGAGCCGACGGAATTGCAGGAGAGCGCGCCGGGAGTTTACCGCGCAATCGTGGAACAACGCGAACCGGGATACGTGGTCTATCTCGTGGAACTTACCTACCCCGGCCCCACGCCCGACCTGCCCTTCCGGTTTACCACCGGCTGCCGAGTGACGCCGCAGGAACGCCCCTTCAAGTACACCCCGCCCGAGAACCTTCCGAAGGGATTCTTGAGCGGGGAGAAGCTGACGATGGAGTAGGGTTGGTTTACCCAACGACACTTGGATTTAATTGTGAGACGTCTGCATAGCGCCCGTATCACACGCTTGCCGTTTTGGCTTGGGTACGCGCGGCAAGAGCTGTGCGAGCGCCAGTGCCATCATTCCGAACGCGGGCGAACCGCCGATGATCATGCCCAAACCTGCCACGGTGAGCGCCAGCGAGATGGTCACTTGCACAGGTAGTGCGCGGATACTTTCGGCGTCAGACCTCAGCGCGCGGCGGATGCGCTGCCACGCCGCGAGTAGCACCAGCACACTGGCACTAATATAGGTTGCGAGGATGGCGTAGACCAGCGGGGGAATGAAGCCCCCTTGTCTGATCGGCATTCCATCCACGGGTTGCCGGGTCAGGTTGAAAAGGATGCACGCCTCCCCTAGATAGGGCGCATCGGTGCTGCTTGATAGTAGGCGCGGCAACAGCAGTGTGCCATCGGGTAGCGGCCACGACGCGGCAAGCATCTGCGTGGCCAGCGGATAAGCATGGTCGTAACGGCCATTGCTGCGTGCGGCAGCGAGTGCGAATGCGCACGCAGCCATACCGTATCCCGCGATCACTGGGCCTGCATCCATATCGCCGATTTCCCATTCATGCCCGGGTTCGCTGAGGGGGTATTCCCGGAACCCGACACAGCCAAAGCGCTCCTGCCAGAAATGCTGTTCATAGCGGGCATACCAATCGACCGCTTTATCCGGCCAAACTTGCGGGGCCATGTAACAAAGATAGGAGTTGCTACAACCACGCGACGACCCAATCGGAATACCCCGCTTGGCATCGGCGAGGTAGGGAGGCAAGCCCAGGGAATCAAGCGCCGCCCCATCAAAGCCGCGTTGCGCCTGTTGCAGGAAGGGTTCGAGACCGCCGGGCACCGGGTGTCCCGATGCCTGAATTACCCAAAGGTCCGCCAGCACATCGCCTGGATAACATTCGCCTGGGTAGTCTTCCAGCAGGCCATGCCTCGAGGCAGACAAGTCCTCCGCGAGGGCGGCCACATGCTTTGCTGTCGCGTCATCATGGTGGCTGTCGCCGCTCAAGTTACGGTAAGAGGTTGGGCCGGCAATGAGGAGTGCGCGGTAGAACGCGTTCTCCTCTTCCAAATAGTCGTCGCCCCAGTGCTGCCGTACCCATTCCCCATGGTTCGGATCCAGAATGAGCGCCACGCTTGCATCGATAGCCCCAGCTGCGCGGACCGCTGGCGCGGTCTCCTTCTCGGCGTCGGCGTCGTGTGCTGCTTGTAATGCCTCTGTTGCCCAGAGATAAAACGCCGTGCCAAATATGGGCCACTCCGTCTCCACGAGGTCCTCTGTGTCCAACCTTGCAGCACTTCCCGAGGCCACGCGTTCGCGTGCCCAGTGTTCCAATCGCGGACTCAGCCGCTCATGCAGCGAAGTGGCGGCGGCGGGCATTCCGGGGCCGCTCCATGCGGGATCGGATAGATGCCAGAGCACAAAGCAAAAGGGGTACAACCCGAACACATAAGCGAATACGATCATCAAGAGGGTATTCAGCCCAGTGCTCCATAGTAGCCAGCTGCGTTTCCTGTTCATCGGAACCTCCTTCTTGAACCGCCTCGCGGCGGTGAGTTGAGTTTTATAAAGTACTTTGAATTACAAAGTTAAGTAACAAAAAAAGAGAGGGTTAGCCCTTTTTCACGGCGTTGATCAGGGTCTCCATATGATTGATATAAGCATTGAGCGCGACTCGGCCAGCGGGGGTGAGCCTGTATTCCGTCTTGGGAACGCGGCCATCAAAAGTCTTGGTACAGGAGATATAGCCCGCAGCCTCCAGCTTTTGCGCATGAACACTCAAGTTGCCGTCGCTCATGCCCAAGGACTGCTTCAGTTCTGTGAAGGTCAACAAGGGGTTGGCCGCAAGCGCGCTGACAATGGCAAGGCGCTGCCGTTCATGGATGATTCTGTCCAGGCTTTCCGCCCCGCTGCCTGCCACCACACGCAAGGGTGGGGCGTCCTCAGGCTGGGCGTTGGTTTTCTGTCGCGGGCTCACGGGCTCAGCCTCCGTGGTTTCGGGCGATGTAAAGTCCGGCCAGCAGGTGCAGGCCACCGAAGCCTGCCATCAGCAGCAGGTCCGCCCATCGCAAAGGACCTATCAGCGCCGAACTGGAATCTCCCATGAGAAACGCGGGTAGCGCCAGCAGCATGAAACTTAGGCCAAGCAAGGGCACAACACGCACGGAGAAGGCCCCTGCTCCGCACACTGCCACGCCATACAGCATCAGCCAGACGCCCGGCATCAGTGCCTCAAGGCGATTTTCGTATAGCACTTCGGTGAACACCATGCCCGCGAGAATGGCCGGCGAAAAACTGAAGATGGCACGGCGACCCAACCCAGACCACATGGTCTGTTCCTGACGCTGCGCTTTCCACGCCATGCTGGCGGTGCCCACCACGCAACCCGCCAGCGCCACGCAGGCCCACGTATTAATCCACCAATCCACGGACACCCGCTGCGCTGCCAGACTACCGCCCGTCAGCGCCACCACGCCCATGCCCACCATGCCCCACCCCGGCACCGCCGTGAATACTGATGCCCGTTCCATCGCATCGCGGATGAAACTCAGGTTGTCCAAAGCCCGCAGCCGAAGATCGACTGGAGCGTCAAGTTCGGGCTTCTTTGTTGCCGATACAGGCATGTTCTCAATTCCTAGCGACTATCTATAAAGAACTTTACATTACAAAGCATATTCTGTCAAGCCAAGATAATTTGGATTTCTGCCGTATGGGTTCGCAGGCGTTGAGGAAACTCATACTGTTCAATCGAGACCAGCAATCGTACGTCCCCATCATCTTTCTGAGCAGAGAAAAGCTGCCCGTACAATAGCGAATGGGCAATGGGCACTCCCCCAAGCGCGAGATTGGCGGTCCGACGGAGGGCTGCTTTGCGGGGCTTTTTGGCGATGTGCTAAAATTTTCGATATCGGGCGCGTGTCGCCTGTCCCGCCTTGTTTGTTGCCCTTTCCATGATTCAGGGATTCCCATTGTCCAAACGTGTTTGCGTCATGCGCATGGCTTTTTTGCCGTACCTGATTCCGCCGGAGCGCCAGTTTGTGGATGGCCTGGCGGCGCGGGGGTACGACGTTACGGTGGTGAAGTCGCGGGTGCGGGACCGGTCGAAGCGGGAGGAAGACCGCCCGGGGATGCGGAACATCATCGTTGACCTGTGGGCGCGGACGCTGCCGAAGACGAAGTTGAGCGAGCCGCTGGTGTGGCTGGAGTTCATCTTGCGTTGCGTGTGGCTGGGGCTGTGGAGCCGTCCGCACCTGGTGGTGGCGATTGACGTGGACACGTTGCCGCAGGCGTGGATAGTGTCTCGCCTGACCGGGGCGAAGCTGTTGTATTACTCGATTGAGCTGTATGCGGAGCGGCCCGGGTTCAAGCCTGCGTGGTTCTGGATTGGGCTGGAGCGATGGCTGATCAACACGCCGGACCTGACGGTGGCGTGCGAGCCGAACCGGGCGCGGGTGATGGTGGAGAAGTATGGCGCGAAGGTGATGCCGATGGTCATACAGAACGTGCCGCCGTTCGAGGAGTCGCGCCGGACGACGAAGATTCAGGAGTGGCTGGCCGAGCGGGGCGTGTCGGCGCGGAAGATCGTCTACTACATGGGCGAGCTCAAGGCGGCGCGCTGCACGGATGAATTCATCGAGGCGGCGAAGACCTTTGCGCCGGGGATCGTGCTGTTCTTCATTGGCCCGATTGGGCACGGGTATGATCCGCAGGCGAAGATCAAGGCGTGCGGGGTGGAGGACCGGGTGTTCGTACACCCGCCGGTTCACCCGAGCGAGGTGATGGAATTTGCCTACAGCGCGCACCTTGGGTTGCAAACCCAGCTGGACGATGGCCTCAACCACCTTTACTGCGCCCCCATCAAACTGTTCCAATACCTGATGGCAGGGCTGCCGGTGATTGCGTCCAACTTTCCCGGCATGATTGACGTGGTGGAGAAGAACGACGTGGGGGTCTGCGTGGATCCGCTGGACGCCCCGGCCATTGCACAGGCGATCAACCGGGTGCTGGCAGATGAGGCGACCTGGGAGCGGATGTCTGCCAATGCGCTGCGCCTGGCGCGGGATCAGTATTGTTACGAGAAGGAAGGCAAGCCGCTGTTCGACGCGGTGGCGCGCCTTACGGCATAAGGGAAGTGCATACGCATGGGTAAGTTTGTGGTAACCGGCGGCGCCGGGTTCATTGGTTGCAACACGGTTGAGCGGCTACTGCGCGACGGCCACGAGGTGGTCGTCATCGACAACCTGAGCCGCAAGGGCACGGAGTCGAACCTCACCTACCTGCAACGGCAGGGAGAGTTCACCTTTGTGCGTGCCGACCTGCGCGATGCGGAGGCGGTGGCGGCGGTGTTCAGCCAGCACACCGGCATCGACACGGTGATTCATCTGGCGGGCCAGGTGGCGGTGACGACTTCAGTGAAAGACCCGCGTGAGGACTTCGAGATTAACGCGCTCGGCACGTTCAATGTGCTCGAGGGCGTGCGTCTTTCGGGGCAGAAGCCGCTGGTGATTTATTCGAGCACGAACAAAGTGTATGGCGGCATGGAGCAGATCATCATTGACGAGCTTGATGACCGTTACGCCTACCGCGATTATCCGCTGGGCATTCCCGAGACGGAGCTGCTGGACTTCCATTCGCCCTACGGCTGCTCGAAGGGGGCGGCGGACCAGTACGTCCGCGACTACAACCGCATCTATAGCATCCCCACCGTGGTGATGCGGCAGAGCTGCATCTATGGCTACCGCCAGTTCGGCGTGGAAGACCAGGGATGGGTAGCGTGGTTTGTGATTGCGGCGGTGCTCGGCAAGGACATTTCCATCTACGGCGACGGCAAGCAGGTGCGCGACGTGTTGTTCATCGAGGACTTGGTCGAGGCCTACCTTGCCGCGTCCAACCAGCGCGACATCGCCGCTGGAAAGATATACAACGTCGGCGGCGGGCCTGAGTTCACCATGTCCGTATGGCGCGAGTTTGGGCCGATGATCGAGGAAGAGATTGGCCGGAAGATTCCGGTGACCTATGGCGACTGGCGCCCCGGCGACCAGCCCTGCTACATCAGCGACATCCGCAAGGCGAAGACCGAGCTCGGGTGGGAACCCAAGGTGAGCGTACGCGAGGGCGTGGGTCGCCTTGTGAAGTGGGTGTCGGAGAACAAGCACCTGTTCAGCTAAGGATTTATTCGCGCGGGCGGAAGGACCGCCCGCAGGCAATAGCGGAACTGGATTCCTGCCTTCGCAGGAATGACGGAATTGGTTGGTTTTCTTGTTGGCCATCAACGAAGGAAATCCATGTCCACGGAAGGCAGTTACACGTATCGCTTTCCCCGCGCGGCGTTGACCGTGGATGCGCTGGTGTATTCGCTGTCCGGCGTGCCGTCTATACTCCTCATTCGCCGCAAGCACGATCCCTGCGCAGGATTCTGGGCCCTGCCGGGCGGGTTTATGGAGATCGACGAGACGCTCGAAGAGGGGGTGGTGCGCGAGCTGGCCGAAGAGACCGGGGTGACCGGCGTGGCGCTGGAACAGATGCACACCTTCAGCACCATTGACCGCGACCCGCGCGGGCGCATGGTAACAACGGTATTCTGGGGCGAGGCCAACGCTGCAGACCATATACCCACGGGCATGGACGACGCCGATGATGCGGCATGGTGGCCATTTGATGCGCTGCCTCCCCTTGCCTGCGACCATGGTGCTATCATCGCCCATGCCGTGGCGCGGCTGCGCGCAAGGGGCCAAGCCTGATGATCACTTATGAAGATGCGCTGATTGTCGTGGACGTGCAGAACGACTTCTGCTTTGGCGGCGCACTGCCGGTGCCGCAGGGCGAGCATGTGGTTTCCATCGTCAACCGCATTGCGCTGAAGTTTGATCACCAGGCCTATTCGCGCGACTGGCATCCCCATGACCATTGCAGCTTCAGCGACGAGCCGAAGTATGAGGACAAAAGCTGGCCGGAGCACTGCGTGGAGCATTCCGCCGGGGCGGAGTTCCACGGGGAATTACATGTGCCGTCCGACGCGCTGCTGGTGAGCAAGGGCATGAGCCCGGACTCAGAAGCATACAGCGCCTTTCAGGAGACTGGACTGCTGGATTGGCTGCGCAGGCGCGGCATACAGCGGGTGTTTGTGGCGGGCTTGGCTACCGACTACTGCGTGCGCGCCACGGTGATGGACGCATTGGAGGCGGGCTTCACGGTGATGCTGGTCGAGGATGGGTGTCGGGGTGTGGGCGAGGAAACCACAAAGGCCGCCTTGGCGCAGATGTACGCACGCGGGGCGAAGCGGTGCCTGTCCACCGACATCGTCGGGGACTGAAGCCCTGCCTCGGCGCACGATTGGCCTTGCTGGTTAGTTGATGTCCGCGTCGCGCTGGAGCATGAGGTAGGATTCGTCGTACGCGAGCGCACCGAACCACCCTGCCCTTGGGCGACGCCTGACTTCAAGGACCTCGTATCCAAAGAAGGAAACGAGGACCCAGCGCCTTACCCGCGAGGATGTCTCCAACGCGGGATTTTCCGGTATCCCATAGCTGCCCATATATGCCTCACTCGTCGAGCCCGGCGAGAAGCGCATGGCCCTCCCGAGGCCCTTGCCTTACCCAAAATGAGTATATCAGAAAGATTGTAAAAGTAAAGCGGCAATATGCCGGGAATGCGGACTGCTTACCCAAAGGATTCAAGGTGATCCAACAGGTCGAGGTTGATGCCTTGGGACAGTCCGCCGAGGGTGAGCATGTCCATCTCTCCCTGCCGCATGGGCAGGGGTTCTTGCAGCAGGTCGCTCTCCAGCCAGGAGTAGGTGTCCAGCCCGACGGGTTCTCCGGGGCGGCAGTACGCGGCGGTGAGGTGGGCCAGCAAGCCAATGCCCAGACCTGACTCGAAAGCGGCGCTGAGGACTAACCGGTTGATCGGCAGCGCGAAGCGCCCGTGGAGGATGTCGTCCCCCATGTTGGGCAAGTAGATGAGCGAGGGCTTCCACACCACGGCGTGCGCCAGGCGGAACACGCCGAGCAGTCGGCGCACATGCTGCGCGAAGGCGGGGGTCTTTACGGTGTCGCGATCGAAGCTGGCGCGAATCTCGTGGTGGAACTCGTGCAGGGTTTCGTCCAGCGCGTAGGGCATACCGGTGCGGTCGAGGAATTCCGGCAGCCCGAAGGGATCGAGCAGCGGTTCCTCGATGTAGTCAATCTTGCAATCGAACACGCAGCGGGCAAAAGTCTCTGCCTCGTCCACGGTCCAGGCGCGGTTCGCGTCGAGCCGCAAAATGAAGGGCGGCGGTAGAACACCGCGCACGTTGCGCACCAAGTTTGCGGCGGCCACGGGGTCTGCCCCGCCCACCTTGAGCTTGGCCGCGCTGAACCCAGCGGCGCGTGCGCTGGCCGCCTGTACCAGCACGTCGTCGGGCGTTCCAGAGAGCAGGGCGTTCACGTGAATGCGGTGTGACGCGGCGGGGTTCAGGTAGCGATACAGCGGCTGGCGCTCGGCGTCCGCCAGCATCCCGAAGTAGGCCGCCTCGACGGCGAAGCCCACGCTGGCCATGTCGTCGCTGCGAACAATTTCCGCGCCCTCGAAGTAGCGGTAGTCGCTAGGCACTTCCATCCCTGCCAAGCGGCGCGCGCAACGCAGCATCACGTCCTCGGCCTGGTCGCAGTTCTCGGTGCTGAATCCCGGCAGGGGCGCGGCTTCTCCCCAGCCATGTGCGCCGGTGTCGCTCTCGACGCGCAACAAAAGGCCTTCGCGTTCGGCGAAGGTTTCCCCGCGCAGGGTCAGCGGTTCCTTGAGGGGAAGGGTGTAGCGGTAAACGTCGGTGCGGCGAATCTTCACAGCAACCAGCCTATCGAGAAGAGCAGGGTGAAGAGCACCAGCAACCCGCCCGTGCGGGCGAGCAGGCCATTCATCACGGCAGGGTCTTGCGTGGTGAAGAGCGTGCGGATCGCGGGCAGCGCGGCGGCGAAGGCGACAAGGGAAACCAGCGCGGGCCAGTGGCCCTGGGTGTACACGCACAGCGCCACGGGCACCACCACCCCGCCCAAGAAAAGGGTGGTGGCATATTCCCACCGGGCGAAAGGCTTGCCAAAGCGCACGGCCAGCGTGCGCTTGCCGGTCTTCACGTCGGTGTCCGCATCGCGCAGGTTGTTCACGGCGAGAATGGCGGTGCTGAAGAGTCCGGGGGCAAGGCCCGCAAGCAGCACCTCCGGCGGCACGGTGAGCGCCTGCACATAATACGTACCCGCCACGGCCACCGGCCCAAAGAAGACCAGCACGAAGACATCACCCAGACCGAGGTAGCCAAGGGGGAAGGGACCGCCGGTGTAGAGCACGCCGCACGCCACCGACACCAGCCCGATGGCCACGATGGGCCACCCGCCGCGCAGCATGAGGTAGGCCCCCGGCACAAAGGCCAGCGCGAAGACGAGGGTGGTGGCCAGCAGCATCTGCCGTGGGGTCACCAGCCCGGCCTGTGTGGCGCGCTTGGGGCCCACGCGCTCTGCCGTGTCCGTGCCTTTCACAAAGTCGAAGTAATCGTTGGCGTAGTTCGTGCCAATTTGGATCAAGAGCGCCCCAAGCGCGCAGCACAGGACGGCAACCGCATGGAACTGGCCATCGGCCTGGGCCATGGCCGCGCCTATTACCACGGGGGTAAGCCCAGCGGCAAGGGTCTTGGGGCGGGCGGCCAGCAGCCACGCGCCGAGGGATGCGTTACTCATGTATACGGGAATACTGGAAGGCGGGCAGGCGGGTCAAATTCGGCTCACAAAATACCCGAGCGTGCCATCGTTCAAGTGCTCGCGCTCGATGTCCAGATAGTGGGCGTCGTTGAAGAAATAGACCCTGCCCACAAGGTTGCCCTCGAAATGAATGCCGCCGTCCTTCACGGTGTAGGTGCAGGTGGTGGGCATATAGCAGACGATGTCCGTCTGCGGGTGGAGCAGGGTGCCGCCGTCCTGGATGCGCGCGATTTCGGCGCCACCCGCGTATACCGTAAATCGCTGAGCCTGCGAGGGCACGAAGGCGAAACTGCCCACTCCGCCGGTGGCGAGCACGGTCATCATCTCCTGGTCTTGCGGGGTGCGCAGGATCCATTGGGAATCGCCACGAGTGTTGTCGATGAAATATTCGATATCGTGATCATCGCTGGTGCAGGCGGTCAGCCTTCCCATGCGATCAGTGGCATGGCGCATCAGGATGTGGTTGGCGAAGGGGTCCGGCAGGGAGTCGTCCTGCGTTTCAACGTTGGGGGCGTCATGGGCCTCCTGCAATACGCGGCGGGTGCGCACCTCGGCAAGGGTCGAGCGCACCATGACCACGGCCATGCCGCCGAACGCCACCACCACCACCCCGATGACCACGCCATAGGTGGCGCGGGAGGAGCCGTATACCGCGACGATGCAGAGCGTCGCCAGCAGGGCCGAGAGCAGGCCGCCGTAGAGGAACACGAAGGCGGCGGGCATGGGAGGGGCGATGCGCGGCAGGGTGTAGTAACACGCGGCGCGCTCGTAGGGGGTGAGGGGTGCGGGCTGCGCATCCAGCCGGGCCATGCGGCGGCCTAAAGCCCGGCCACGTCGGCGCGGACCTGGGCGGCAATCTGCTCGACGCAGCGGCTGAGGGACTCGGTAAGCGTACCCGGCGTGACCACGGCCATAGGGGAGGAGACGTCGTAGACCTTGGCAAGCAGGGGCTTGGCGTAGCGGCTGTCGCCTGCGGCGCGCACCTGCACTTCGATCTTGCAGTGGGCCTCAGCTGCGCCGCCGGGCAGGTCCACTTGCTCGAAGGCGAGCACATGGCCGTCTATCACGCGCGCGCCGTCTGCCGCCACGCTTGCGCCGAACTCGGCCTGGAATTTTTCCTTGAGCAAATCCTCAAGGCTGCCCGCCCATTGCACGCCCTCGTAGTATTCCAGCGTGGTGGGGCCCGTGCGCACGGGGATGTTCATGTTCGCCAGCGCGTCGGCTACGGTGAAGTGTCGTGCAGCCAACTGGCCGGGGGAGGCGGATTCGGACGGGCGCATGTCGAGCGTGAAGTGCTGGGTGGTGGTGGATGCGCACCCGGCGCACGCCGCCACCGCGAGGCAGAGCAGAAGCGTGTTGCGCGTCATGGGTGGTTCTCCTAGGGTTTCCGGCCTTGCGCGGGCTTGCCCCACACAACGGACTGCGGCTGGTTCTTAAGCTCTTGCAGGAACACGCCCAGGTTTTGCACGGCGTGCCCCAGGTCCCCGAGCAGGTCTTCGATCACCGGGCGGTTGGCCGCCACAAAAGTAGATAGGTCGCCGGTGAGTCCCTCGGTATTCTTGAGGGTGCCGTCCACCTGTTCAAGCAACCCCTGCATCTCGGCGTTCAGTTTCTCCATGATCTCCGCCACGTTCTTAACGGTGGTGTCGAGGCTGGCACGGTTGTCACTCAGGGCGGCGTTCAGCTCATCCAGCAGCTTCTGTACGGAATCCTGCATGGGGGCGACTTTGCCCACGATCTCGTCGAGCTGGGGCTTGTAGGTTTCAAAGACTCCGCCCACCTCGGCGGTGATGTCGGTGAGTGCGACCATCTTGCCTTCGCCCGCCGCCTCGGCGGCCTTGGCTTCCTGCACGCCGAGCATGTCGCGCACGTCTTGCGTGATTCGGGTGACGCTCGCCATTTCGGCCTCGCCCGCGTTCTCCGCGATAACGGCCTCCTTCACGCCCAGCAAGTTGCGCACGTCTTGCGTGATCCGCGTAACGCTGGCCATTTCCTCTTCGCCCGCGTCTTCCTTCTGCTTGGCTTCTTGCACGCCCAGCATGTCGCGCAGGTCGGCGATGAGGTCTTCACTTCCAGAGACCAGCCCGTCTACGTTAGGAATGTCCACAAACCCGCCGCTCTTGGTGACGGACTTGAGGGCAAGGCCGGGCTCGAGCAGGGCCGCGTCGGGCGTGCCCGTGGAAATCTCCAGGTGCTTGTCGGTGGTCAGCGATATCTGCTCGATGGTGGCAATGGATTCCGCGTTCACCGGCAGGCCCGGCTGAATGGCCACGGCCACGCGTATCTTGCTGCGGTCTTCGGGGTCGGGCGTTATGCCCGCCACCTTGCCCACAAGCATTCCGCCGAAGCGCACGTCTGCCGTTTCTTTCAGCCCGATGGTGTTCGTAAACTGGGCGAAGTAGGCGTGGGTTTCCTGTTCGGGGCGCAGTCCCTCGATAACGGCGATAAAGCCAAAGAGCACGGCAACCGTGGTCAGGACGAGGGCACCCGCCATGATCTCTTTCTTGGTGAAATCGTGCTTCTTGGTTACGGGCATTTCTCGCCGCTCGGGTTGTGCGCCGTGCCTAGGACACGAGCGCTGAAATGTAGGCTTCCGGGTCGCTGCTTTCGTCGCTGGGTTCGCGCGCGAAGAACTGCTGCACGAATGGATGGTCCACCCGCTGCACCTCCTCAAGCGTGCCCAACCCCACCACGCGCCCCCGATACAACATGCAGACGCGGTCCGCAATCAACTTTACACTTTCCATCTCGTGGGTTACCACAACGCTGGTCAGGTTGAAGGTGTGCTGCATCTTGCGGATCAGCGCGTCCAGCCCCGCCCCCACGATGGGGTCCAGCCCGGCGGAGGGCTCGTCGTAGAAGATGACCGCCGGGTCCATCGCCATCGCCCGCGCCAGCCCGGCGCGCTTCTTCATGCCGCCGCTCAGTTCCGAGGGCAGGTAATGCTCAAAGCCGCCCAGCCCCACCAGTTCCAGCTTGATGCGCGTCATGATGTCGATGGTGGACTGGTCCAGCCGGGTGTGTTCCTTGAGCGGCATGGCCACGTTCTCGCCCACCGTGAGGCTGTTGAAAAGCGCCGACCCCTGAAAGCACATGCCCAGCTTCTTCCGCACGTCCAGGCGCTGGTCGTCGTTCATCGCCGTGAAGTCTTTGCCATCAATCTTGATGGTGCCGCTGTTGGGGCGCATCAGCCCCACGAGGTTGCGCAGCAGGGTGCTCTTGCCCGAGCCGCTGCCGCCAAGGATGACGAAGACCTCGCCCCGCTTCACGTCGAGCGAGACGCCATCCAACACCGTGCGGTCCCCGAACTTCACCACGAGGTCGCGCACTTCAATGTAGTTTTCGGTTTCGTTGCTCATGCGCTAAAAAACAATGCCGTCCAGAGTAGGTCCACCACGATGATAAAGAAAATGGAGGTGACGACGGAAGAGGTGGTTTGCTGGCCCACGCCCTCTGCGCCGCCTTCCACCTGAAAGCCGCGATACACGCCCACCCAGCAGATGACCAGCGCAAAGAAGATGCTCTTGACCACGCCGCTGAACAGGTCCTTGAACTCGATGGCGGCTGCGGTCTGGTCGAAGTAGGCTTGGGCGTCCACGCCTACGATTAAGACGGAAGCGGCAAAGCCGCCGAATATCATGATGAGCATGGCGAGTATGGTGACGCAGGGCAGGGCCAGCAACATGGCGAGGAACTTGGGCACGATCAGGTACTTGGTGGGATTGAGCCCCATGACCGTGAGCGCGTCGATTTCCTCGGACACCTTCATGGTGCCAATCTCGGCGGTGATGGCGGAACCGTTGCGCCCGGTGATGAGGATCGCCGTCATCAGCGGGGCCAGTTCACGCATGGCGGATATGCCCACAAGGTTGGCAATGAGGATGGTGGCCCCCCACTTCTCGAGGGTGTACGCCGCCTGCATCGCCATGATGACCCCGATGAGCAGGCAGATCATCCCCACGATGGGCAGCGAGTGGACGCCGTATTCCACGAAGTGCTCGACCGTGCTGCGCACCCGCAGGCCCCGCCCGCGCAGCGGCTGCACGATGATCCAGTTCAGGGTCTCGACCATCAGCACGCACACCGTCGCCGCCGCGAACAGGATGTTCAGCGTGGTGCGTCCGGTATAACCAAGAACGGCGGTCATGACTTTACAGCGCCTCTCGCATGTCGAACACGGAATCGAGCCTCGACAGGGACAACACCTTGGCA
>JBIKMR010000352.1:0-3823 GCA_044359155.1 Candidatus Hydrogenedentales bacterium
CCAGCGTGGCCAAGGGCGAGGCAGGCGGCATTACCCAGCACATTGCAGCGTATGACGTGAAGATTCCCTCGGGCCGCGTGGTATTTCTGGATACGCCGGGCCACGCCGCATTCACCGAAATGCGCGCGCGCGGTTCTCAGGTTACCGACGTGGTGGTGTTGATGGTGGCGGCAGACGATGGCATCCGCCCGCAGACGATAGAAGCTATCGACCACGCGAAAGCGGCGGGCGTACCCATTGTGGTTGCGATTAATAAGTGCGACAAGCCCGAGGCGCAGCCCGACCGTGTGCGCCAGGAACTGACGCAGTATGGCCTGCTCACCGAAGAGTGGGGTGGCAACACCCAGATGCAGAATATTTCCTGCCACACGGAGGAAGGCATCCCCGAACTGCTTGAGCTTCTGGGCCTTGAATCCGAGATGCTCGAACTGCGCGCGAACCCCAAGCGCGTGGCGCGTGGCGCGGTGATTGAATCTGAACTGACCAAGTCTGTGGGCCCCACGGCATGGGTGCTGGTGCAGAACGGCACGCTCCGCGTCGGCGATGCCTTCCTCTGCGGCACAACCTATGGCCGCGTGCGCGCCATGTATAACTCCGGTGGCCAACTGCTTGAAGAAGCAGGCCCCTCGACCCCGGTGCTGGTGACCGGCCTGACCGAACCGGCCTCTGCAGGCGATGCTTTCTTCGTGATGAAGGAAGAGCGCGTGGCGCGTGCGATTGCGCAGAAGCGCGAGAACATCGCAAAGCTGAAGCAGGGCTCCGGTGCGAAGCACATGACCCTTGAAGACTTCCACGCACGCATGTCGGGCGTGGACCAGAAGGTCCTCAACGTGATTGTAAAGGCGGACGTGCAGGGTTCGGTGGACGTGCTCAAGTCCAGCTTGGAAAAGCTGGGCAACGAGGAAGTCTCGTTGAACATCGTCCACTCGGGCGTGGGCGGCGTGAACGAGTCTGACGTGATGCTGGCCAGCGCAAGCGATGCCGTGGTCATTGCCTTCCACGTGGCGGCCAACCCGAAGATACAGAAGCTCGCTGAGAACGAGGGCGTGGAAATCCGCTCTTATCGTGTCATCTACGAGATGATGGACCAGATACGCAGCGCCCTCGAGGGTATGCTTACGCCGGACAAGAAGGAGACCGTTACCGGTCACACCGAAATCCGCAAGGTATTCCGCTCCTCCAACGTGGGCAACATTGCAGGCTGCTACCAGCTTGACGGTGAAGCCGAGCGTGGCTCGTTGTGCCGTATTATTCGCGATGACGTGGTGAAGGGCGAGACGAAGATTCAAACCATCCGACGCGAGAAGGATGAAGTGAAGACCATCGCCACCGGTTACGAGTGCGGCATTCGCCTGGACAACTTCGAGGACATCCAGGTGGGCGACATCATCGAATGCTTCAAGGTCGAGAACGTCGCGAAGACGCTGGACTAAGGGCCTTCGGTCGTGACTATCGGCGTGCTGCATCTGTCTTTTCTGGTGCATGGCGCGCGCTCGTTGAAGGACAAGCGCCGCGTTATCAGCAGCTTCAAGGCGCAGGTGCGCAACCGGTTTAACTGCGCGATTGCAGAGACCGACTATCAAGACATGTGGCAGCGCGCGCAATTTACGGCGTGCGTGGTGTCGAACGACAGCCGCCATGCCAATGAAAAACTGGACGAAATCGCACGCTTTGCGGGAATGAACCGCGACGCGGAGCTGGTTAATTACGAGATAGAGCTTATATGAGTAACGGGCGAGGCGAGCGCGTGGCGGAGTTGATCCGCCAGGAAGTGGGCAAGCTGATGACCAAGGGTCTGAAAGACCCGCGCATCGGCTTTGTGTCCATCATGTCCGTGCGCATGTCGCCAGACTTGCACTATGCAAACGTGTACGTGAGTCTGTATGGTGATGCTTCCGCGAGGAAGAGTTCGCTGATTGCGCTGCGCCGGTCGCAAGGCTGGGTGCGGCGCGAGGTGGGCAAGTTTCTGCGTATGCGCATTCTGCCCGAGATTCGCTTCATGCCGGACGAGTCGCTCGACGAGGTCTATCACCTCGAGGAAGTGTTTGACCGGATACACGAGGAACAGGAAAAAGCGCCCATGCTGCGGCTGGACTTTGCAGGCGTTATCGAGGAGTTGAAGCGCGGCGAAGCGTTTCTAATCTGCTCGCACGAAAACCCCGACGGCGACGCAGGCGGCAGTATGCTTGGCGTTGCGGAATTGCTCCGTGCGTTGGGCAAGAAAAAGGTGCATTGCGCCTTGTCCGATCCCCTGCCCAGCGTGTGCAAGAACCTGAAGGGCGCGGCGGCGGTGTTGAACCCGGACAGCGACGTGCCGGAATTCGACACCGTGGTGATTGTGGACGTGGCCCAGCGCGAGCGCATTGGCGAAATCGCCAACTGGATCGAGCCGGAACACCGCGTGCTGGTCATCGACCACCACCTGGTGGACAAGCCCTATGGCCACATCGGCGTGATAGACCCCAGCTATGCGGCTGTGGGCGAGATGGTGGTGGACCTGTTCAACGCGGCGGAACTGCCGTTGACCCCGGAAGCGGCAGCCTGTGCCTTTGTGGCGCAGATAACCGACACCGGCAGCTACCAGTATAGCAACACCAATGCGCGCTCGCACCGCATTGCCGCGCAGATTATGGACACGGGAATCGACACGGCCCACCTGGCACGCGAGGCTTTCGCCATCATGACGCGCCGCCAGTTCGACCTGTTCCAGGTTGCGGTGTCCCGCATCACCATTGCTGCGGGCGGGCATGTGGCTTATACCTATGTCACCCGCGAAGACATGGACGCCCACTCCGCCACGCGGCAAGACCTCGAAGGACTGGTGAACTATTGCCGGAATATCGAGGGCGTAAACGCGGGGGTGTTCTTTACCGGGGTCGAGCCGGAACTCACCAAGGTGAGCCTGCGCGCTGCGGAAGGCTTCAACGCTGCGGAATTTGTAAAGCAGTTTGGCGGCGGAGGCCATGCCGCTGCGGCGGGCGTGTCGATTCATTCGCCTCTTGAACAAGCCATTGAACAGATAGTTACCGCGCTTGCGGCCGAATGGGGGGCCGCCGAATGACGGGTGTGCTGCTGGTAGACAAGCCTTCGGGCATGACTTCTCACGACGTGGTAGACCGCGTGCGCAAGGCCACCGGCATCCGCCGGGTCGGCCACACCGGCACGCTGGACCCCAACGCCACGGGGCTGCTGGTGATTTGCCTCGGCAAGGCCACGCGCCTGTCCGAACACCTTACCGGGCTGGACAAGGAATACGAGGGCACCATGCGCTTTGGCATGGTTACCGAATCCTACGACAGCGACGGTCTGGTGACCGAAGAACACCCGGTTCCCGAACTGACCATACCCGGCATACAAGAAATCTGCGACCGCTTCGTGGGGCAGATTGACCAGTTGCCGCCCATGGTCAGCGCGGTGAAAGTGGGGGGCGAGCGCCTTTACAAGATTGCCCGCAAGGGCGAGGTGGTCGAGCGGACCCCGCGCCGCGTGACCGTGCATGAATTTAAAGTGCTGGAATACACTGCGCCCGATGCGCTTATCCGCGTGCGCTGCACGAGCGGCACGTATGTGCGCGCGTTGTGCCACGATGTTGGCCAGATTATTGGTTGCGGGGCGATCCTCGCCAGCCTCCGGCGCACCCGCGTGGGCAAGCATTCCGTGGCAGACGCCATCCAACTGGACGACCTGACCACGCCAGAGATTGCGCGCGAGCGCATGATGCCCATGGGCCTGGCGCTGGATTTCCCGGAAGTAATCATCAAGCCGTCTAGTAACGCGCTGGTGATGAGTGGCGGCGCGCTTTCCCCGCGCGACCTGATCAAGC
>JBIKMR010000353.1:0-3813 GCA_044359155.1 Candidatus Hydrogenedentales bacterium
ACTTCAAGCCTCCACAATTCATAATTCATAATTACAAATGCCTTCCCCCATCTCTACAGCACTCCGCTTCTCCACCCTCAGCGTGGTCATCAATATTCTCTTGGTACTCATCAAGGGAATCACCGGTATTGTGGGACACTCTCAGGCGCTCGTAGCCGATGCCGTCGAATCCGGGCTTGATGTATTCAGCGGTATGGCCGTGCTCTATGGATTGCGCGTGGCCGCCAAGCCAGCCGACGACAACCACCCCTACGGCCACGGTAAAGCCGAACCCCTTGCGGCAGCCGTGGTCGCCCTCGCTCTGCTGGCGGGCGCAGCCCTCATCGCAGCCACGAGCATCCACGAAATCCTCCGCACTCACGAGCCCCCCGCCGCCTACACCCTCCCCGTGCTGCTCGTGGTCATCTTCATTAAAGAAGGACTCTTCCGTGTACTGTCGCGCGGCGGGGAAAGCCTCGGCAGCAACGCCCTTATCGGCGACGCCTGGCACCACCGAAGCGATGCGCTCACGTCCGGCGCGGCCTTTGTGGGTATCAGCATTGCCCTGTGGGGTGGCCCCGCCTACGCCGCCGCAGACGACTGGGCTGCCCTGCTTGCCTGTGCAATCATCGCGTGGAACGGCGCACGCCTACTCCGCCCCGCCATCGCTGAACTCATGGACGCCGTGCCCGACCCCGAGATGGACCGCCACGTGCGCGACGCCGCATCCACAGTCCCCGGTGTGTTCGGTTTAGAAACCTGCCTCATCCGAAAGACCGGCCTCACCTACCTGGTCGATCTGCACATCGAGGTCAACGGCGACCTCACCGTCCGGCAAGGCCACCAGATAGCCCATGAAGTAAAGGACGCCATCATGCACGCCCTACCCCAAGTGCAAGATGTGCTCACCCACATAGAACCTGCCCCCGACAAACAGCAATAAAAAAAGCGCCCAAGCAAAAAACTCGAGCGCAACAGAACATTCATAATTCGTAATTCTTAATTCGTAATTCCCAACCCCGCCGCCACCGCCTCCGCAATTGTAAACCGCCCCAGGTACAACGCGCGGCCAATAATCACTTCATCCGCCCCATCCGCCTCAAGCGCACGAATCGCCCGAACATCGTCGAGCGAACTCATGCCGCCGCTGATGGTTACGGGAATCGACACCGCGCGCGCGACCGCGCCCGTGGCTTCAATGTTCGGACCCTGCATCATGCCGTCGCTGAGGATATCAGTGTAGATAATGCGCGCAGCACCCGCGTCTTCCACGCGCTTGGCGAAATCCACCGCATCCGTGCCGGTATCTTCCAGCCAACCGCTGAGCGACACCTTGCCCGCGCGCGCATCCAGCCCCACGGCAATCTTGCCGGGAAACTTGGCGCAGGCCTCGGCCAGCATCTGCGGATCCCGGTGTGCCGCCGTGCCTAAAATGACACGGGCGGCCCCCGCTCCCAGCACCGTTTCAATGGTGTCCAGATCGCGGATGCCGCCGCCCACCTCGAAAGGGATGCCGTCATCGCGCATCGCCCGCAACTGCGGTTCAATGCAACAATAACCAGCCTTCGCCCCGTCGAGGTCAACAATATGGATGATGCCCTCGCCCAGTTCCCGCCACCATTGGCGGGCCTGGTCTACCGGGTCTTCCGAGAAAACCGTCTCCTGTGCGTAATCCCCTTGAATGAGGTTCACGCACAGGCCGCCGCGTATATCCACGGCAGGGACAATCCGCATTACGCGGCCTGCTCCAGCCCGGCCTTCGCCTTCTCAACCAGCGCCGCAAACGCAGACGCGTCGAGCACGGCAATGTCAGCCAGCACCTTGCGGTCCAAATCGATGTTTGCCTTCTTCAGGCCATCGATGAACTTGCTGTACGTGATGCCATTGGCGCGTGCGCCCGCATTGATACGCGCAATCCACAGCTTGCGGAAGTCGCGCTTGCGCACCTTGCGGTCGCGATACGCGTATTGACCGGCGTGTTCAACTGCCGACTCCGCCGTCTTTATCAGGCGGTGCCTGCTGCCCCGGTAACCCTCGGCAAGCTTCAGTGTTTTCTTGCGGCGCGCGCGTGATGCTGGCCGACTATTTGGCTTCGACATGGTCCATTTCCTTATTCGTGGCGGCGGCGCAGGGGCCGCGCGGGGTCAATCTGCAATGCTGTCTACTTGTAGGGAAGCAGACGGTTCATGCGCGGAATATCAACCCCCTCAAGCATCACCAGCTTACGCAGGTTACGCTTGCGCTTCTGAGACTTGTTCGTGTTGTTCTTCGCGCCATACGCACGGCTGCGCTTCAAACCGCCGGACGCGGTGCGCTTAAAGCGCTTGCTCGCGGACTTGTTCGTCTTGACCTTCGGCATCGAATGATCTCCTTATTCTTCGGACACTTCAGCCGAGTCAGCTACTTCCACCAGCTCGGGTACATCAACGGCTTCAGCTACTTCCACCAGTTCAGGCGCATCAACGGCATCAGCCGTTTCCACCAGCTCTGGCACATCAACGCTATCAGCCGCTTCCAGCAGTTCCGGTGCAAAGGCGGCAGCGGCCCCCCCTGCAATTCCAGACGCGTCACCGGCGGATGCCGATGGAGACGCCGCCGTCGCCTTGCTGGCTATTCTCTTCATAATGCTCTTGCTCGGCGCAAGGATGAGGCTCATGTTACGCCCTTCAATCGGAAGGTTGTTCACGCTCACTTCGCCGCTTGTAATGTCCTGCACCGACTCCACCGCCTTCAGCAATATCTCCGTGCCAAACTCCGGGTGCGCCATCTCGCGCCCACGGAACATCACCGTCACCTTCACCTTATTGCCCTGCTCCAGAAACTCGCGCACATGACCATTCTTGAAGTCCAAATCATGCTTGCTGATCTTCGGGCGATACTTCACTTCCTTGATAACCACGGTGTGCTGATGCTTCCGCGCCTCACGCTGGCGACGCTTCTGCTCATACCGGTACTTGCCATAATCCATAATGCGGCAAACGGGCGGCGTGCCCATCGGGGCGACTTCCACAAGGTCAAGGCCCCGCTGCTCCGCTTCGCGCATGGCGTCTATCGGCGCCATAATCCCTAGCTGTTCGCCTTCCTCATCGATAACCCGAACCTGGCGTGCGCGAATCTCAAGATTCACCCGCACCTTAGGTTCAGCAGGCGATGCATTCGGCTTCATTGGCTTGGCGATGTTTCCAACTCCTGGGTGCCTTCTTTCCGCACCATGCGGAACAGTCGGCAAAAAAAACACGCGGCGGAGAAACACCCGTTTCTCCGCCGCGTGGACATAATCCAACTGCAACGCCGCCCCGCGCTAACTTGGGGCTGAAACCCGTCGAGCTGGCTCAAGGCCGCTGCCGGGTGAGGAACGGGAGTTCCTGCTTTGCGCTCGTGTCAACAACACATTGCCATCAACACGGCGCGAAGAATACCACACCACCACCCGCCATGCAAACCACGCGCCGCCCCTAAATCTTCACCACCACGCCGTCTTTCCACAGCCGCCATGCAACGGCGTAGCACGCCATGTAAAACAGGGCGAAGCCCAGCAGGGCCATGGGCACGCTCGCATCGCGGCCCACGATGAAGGTACCGCTCAGGTTAATGAGCGCATACTGGACTAGGTACAACACCAGTGGATTCCTGCCCAGCACGGTCAAATGCGGCAGCTCGATTCCCCTGCGCCCACAAAGCCAGATGAAGAACAGGCAGGTGAGGAAACACAGTCCTGTGGAGTAGAGCACGTAGGGTGCCGTCATCCAGTATTGCGAGAAAGGCCACTCCGCCTTCAGCCCCGGCCATGCGGCGCGCAGCGCCCAGCCCGCCGCACACAACCCCACGCCCCAA
>JBIKMR010000101.1:0-13386 GCA_044359155.1 Candidatus Hydrogenedentales bacterium
GCGATGAGCCAGACGTTGCGCCGGGAGATTCGGAAGTAGCCACGGCGGGTGGCAAGGTCACCCTACGCGCCATCGCCGAGGAGTTCTCCGCCTTGAACTGGGGAGGCAGTGCCACCTTTGATCCCGCCCTGTTTGGTGGCAAAGGCAGCCAGGTGCTGCAACTCAACCCATCTCTGGGGCCGCTCACTCTTGACAATGTAAAGCTGGAGCTTGATGGACCAGGCGCAGGGGCGTTGTCTATTTCGGGTCAAGGTTCCACCCGGCTCTTCAAGTTGCTCAATTCCAATGTGACCCTGCGCGACCTAACCTTGCGTGATGGTTTGGCCAATGGCGGCGACGGTGCCAGCGGTGCTGCGGGCGGTGGTGGTGGGGCTGGCATGGGTGGTGCCCTCTTTGTGTTTCAATCGAGCTTCTTGGGAGAGCGCCTTGCCTTTGAAAACAACGAGGCGCTCGGCGGCAATGCAGGGTCAAGCAACGACAATCCCCTCACCGGCGGTGGCGGTGGTGGCTCCATTGATGGGGACGCAGCTTCGGTTATCGATGTCAACGGCAGCGCCGGAGGCACCGGCCTGAATGACTTTACCCCCGGCGGTGCAGCCAATGGCGGCAATGGGTCGCCCGTGTTTGGTGGAGGTGGCGGCGGCGGACAGGGCGTCGTCGGAGGCAATGGTGGTGCGGGCGGGTTTGGAGGAGGAGGCGGTGGCGGCGGCTTTGAACTGATCGATCCGGGCAATGGCGGTGCAGGAGGATTTGGCGGCGGCGGGGGGGGCGGTGTCACCGCAGGATTCGGCGGCAGCTTCGGTGGCGATGGTGGTGTGGCAGTAGGTGGCGGCGGCGCGGGCCTGGGTGGCGCTGTCTTCATTGGTCAGACATCAGGCTTCAATTGCGACCTGTGCACCTTTGCAAACAACCGTGCCATCGGCGGGCCGGGAATCACCGGGGAGTCTCAGCCTGGCGAAGGCAAAGGCGGCGCGATATTCATCGAGGGCAGCTTACCCGCCAGCTTCACGCAGCCCCGCTTCTCGGACAACACGGCCAGCGATGCCGCAGGCGTGCCCGGAGACAACGAATCCATCTTTGGCACCGCCAACGTCACTGGCATTGAGGAAACGATAGATGACGTAAGCGATCTACCCGATGCCAGCCCCGGCGACGGCAGCGCCCGCACCGCAAGCGCAACAACCACTTTCCGCTCTGTGCTCGACGAGTTCTCCGCCACGGGGTGGGGCGGCAGCGCCACCTTCGAGGAATCCCTCTTTGCAGGAGCATTGCCCGTGGTTGTTCCCCTTGCAACAAGTATGACCTTGGCTAGTGGCTTCTTGGCCATTGAGGGACCCGGCGCGGACCAGTTGGTGTTTGATGGCGGTGGAACATCGCGGGTGTTACAAGTGCTGGACCCAGCACTTCTATCCCTTTCCGGAGTGACCCTTACCAACGGCTTTGCCACCGAGGGCGGCGGCATTTTCTGCACCGGCAGCCTCGACCTGGTCGACGTGGCCGTGACCGGCTGCGCCAGTTCCAGCGGCAACGGCGGCGGCATCTTTGTAGAATCCGAAGATAATGAGTTGCGCCTGTTGAACTGCCTGATTGCAGACAATATTGCCGGGGGCACTGGCGGCGGCATCGCCATAGAAACCGGCACCGTGTCCATTGTGAACTCAACCATCAGCGGCAACCAGAGCGTGGGCGATGGTGGCGGCGTGGGCGTGCCGCCGTTCCTTGCACCCATTGTGAGAATCACCAACTGCACGGTGACCAACAACCGTGCGGATATTGGCGACGCCCTGGGCGGCTTGACGGGAGGCGTACTGTCGAGCGGTGCCTGCATACTCAGGAACAGCATCGTGGCGGGGAACTTCGGTATTGGCGAGGATTCGATTCGCGGCGATTCCAGTCCCGACATTGGCGGCATTGTTACGGCGAACGCCCGCAACCTGATCGGCGTGGGCGGTGCCGTGCAAGGGGTGTTAGGGACCGACATTACTTTCGAGACGGGGGAGATCGAGAGCATTGGCGAGGTGATTGCCCCGCTGCTGGACAATGGTGGCACCACCCGCACCCATGCGGTGGTTCCCTTCAGCCGGGCGCTGAACAACGGAAGCGATGGACTTGCGATAAACCCCTTCACCTTTGCCCCGCTCGCAACGGATCAACGCGGCGAACCCTTCACCCGCTTGCAAAGTTCTCAGGTGGACATTGGTGCCTTCGAGCTTTCGGTGGAGGGCATCAGCCCGGAAGTGTTCATCGAGCAGAGCCCCACGCAAGCCGACCCCACGAATACCTTCCCGATCGAGTTCAACGTGTTGTTCAGTGAACCGGTGTTGCCCATTAATTTCTCTTCGGTTGCTTTCGCAGGAACAGCCTCAGGAATCAACTATGAGGTCGTCGAGATTGACCGCGCCCTCTACAAGATTCGCGTGCTATCCGCAGCGACGGATGGCACCGTCAAGCCGATCATGTTTGCCAACGCCACGGCAGACACCTTTGGCAACAACAGCCTTACCCCAGTTTCCGGAGATGACACGGTGACGTTGGACCTGACTGCGCCCATAGTCGGGCTGACAACCGACTCCCCCAATTTTGACTTGCCATCCCCCGTCACCATCTCGGCGGTATTCAACGAGCCTGTTACCGGCTTCGCGCTGGACGATATCGAAGTGGTGAATGGCGTGGCCAGCAACTTGCAAGGCGGCGGAACTGAATTCAGCTTCCGAGTTACAGGGTTGGCGCTTGATCAGTTTATTGTGCGGATACCACAAGGGGGGGCCGTGGATGCAGTTGGTAACCCGAACGCCGCGAGCGCCGATTTCATTCGCTTTTTCAACACACTGAACGAAGGGGAGGGGGAGTTGGAAGGCGAAGGAGTAGAAGAGGGCGAAGGCGTTCTGGAGGGAGAGGGAGTTGCCGAGGGCGAGGGGGCACAGGACGGCGAAGGGGATCCTTTGGACCCGACGATCGAGGCCTTGCTGGATTCCTTCCGTAGCCTGGACACCAGCGGGAATAAAGCGCTGAGTCTTAGTGAAGCCCGCGTGTTGTTCCCTGCGTTGAGCTTTGGCGAGTTCCTCGATATTGATTCGAATATCGATGGGCAGGTGACGGTGGCGGAACTGCTGAACGCTCTTGGCGCAAACGAGATTATCTACAGCAGCGATACGAACGGCGACAAGGTGGTGTCGCTCAGCGAAGTGGTGCGCGTGGTGCAGTTGTTTGGGGCGGGGGGATACACCTGCCTCGCGCTGCCTGGCGAGAGTGAAGACGGCTACGAGCCGCTGGGCGCGAAGGGCAACTTTAGTTGCGTACTGCCCCACGCGGCAGATGTGTCTGGCGCGCCGGACGGGGTGATCAGCCTGAGCGAACTCCTGCGCGTCATCCAGTTCTTCAGCACCGGCGGCATCGAATTCTGCGAGGGGCTATCCGAGGATGACTTCTGCCCTGCATCGTGAGGTGCTTGGTTCTTGCCCTATGGGGCGGGCGGCGCGCCCCATAGTTTTGCCTTCACGCCGTAGCCTTCGCCTGCCGCGTGTATGCGGGCGACCTGATCCTCGGATAGCACGGGAAATTGGCCGAGGCAGCGGGCATGCCAGAGGGTGATGGCGGCGTGTTCGAGGCGTTCGAGTTTGTAGTAGGCATCGAGCAGGCTGTCGCCCACGGCGAGCGCGCCGTGCCTATCGAGCAGCAGCGTGTCGCATTGCCGTATGTGGGCCCGAATGCTTTCGGCCCCCTCGCGTGTGCCGGGGGTGGCGTAGGCGCAGGTGGGTATGCCGCCCATGTTCATCACGATTTCCGGCAGCACGGGTTCGAGCAGCGAAACGCCTGCCAGTGTGAGGGCGGTGGCCACGGGCGGGTGTGCGTGTACCACGGCTTGGATGTTCGGGCGTTCTTCGTATGCCGCGAGGTGGGTGAAGAACTCGCTGCTGACCTTGCCTTCGCCTTCCAGCTTCGTGCCAGTAGCGTCGGCCACTACGATGTCGGCTGGGGTGAGGTGTCCCTTGCCTACGCCGCTGCGGGTGACGAGGAAGGTATCGGCACCCAGCCTGCAACTCAGGTTGCCGTCTGCCCCTGCCACCAGGTTTCGGGCATACATGCGGCGGCCCAGCTCGCAGATCAGCTCTTCGAGCGCTTCACGCATCCGTGGCGTTGGGGGCGTCGCTCGCCGCGCGCCAGCGGAGCACGCCGTACCACACTGCTGCCGTGACGAGAAAGACGATGAGCCAATGCGCAAATACGTACTTGTATACGGAGAACATGGTCGGGTCTTGCACAAGGTCGAGATAAATCTTGTACACCGGCGGGTACGATTCGCGGAGCACCACCCCGGACTCGTTCACAAACTTCAGGTGGGCAAAGGGAATCCACAGCGTGAGCACTAGGCTTAGGGCGTAGTTCAGCCAAAAGCCCGGCCCGAAGATATCCCTGATGCGTGGCGTGGCCATACCCATGTGCTCCCTATGCCGGAACGACTTCAGTACACCATGAACGGTATTGCTCGACCCGGCCCATCACAACGTCGAAATAGATGCGCTGCAAGTCGCGCGTGATGTTGCCCATCTGTCCACCAGCCAGGGGGCGGCGGTCCACCGAGCGGATGGGGGCCACCTGCGCGCCCGTGCCGCAGAAGAACAGTTCGTCGCAGACGTACAGTTCGGTCCGAGAAATGGGACGCTCGACAACCTCAAGGCCCATCTGCTCTTTCGCCAACTGCATCACGGTGTTGCGCGTGATTCCCACAAGGATGTCCGCCGTGGGCGGCGCGGTGATCAGCTTGCCGTCCAGCACCATGAACAAGTTCATGGCGCTGCCCTCGGCCACAGTGCCGTCCTCCCGCAGGAAGATGGCCTCGTCGAAACCGTTGGACTTCGCTTCCGATGCGGCCAGCGCGGAGTTGATGTAGCTGCCGGTGGTCTTTGCGCGGCTGGGAATGGCGTTGTCGGACAGGCGACGCCAGGAACTCACGGCCACGTCGAGCCCGTCTTGCGTGTTCACGTAGTCGCCCAGCTTGATCACGTAGCAGCACATCGAGCTTTCGATGCCCTTCACCTTTGGTCCAAGCGATAGTTCGCTTTTGTAGACCAGCGGGCGAATGTACACGCCTTCCTTGAAACCAGAACGGCGAACCAGCTCGATGCAAATCTCGCTCATCTGGTCCGCCGTCTCGGGGATATCCATGCACAAAAGGTTGCAGTTGCGACGCAGTCGGTCGATATGCTCGGGCAGCCGGAAGATGACAAACTTGTTCCGTTCTGGAACGTAGTACGCCCGGATACCCTCGAACAGTCCCGTGCCGTAGTTGAAGGCATGGGTCATGACGCTGACCTTCGCCTCTTCGGACGGGACGTAGTTACCTTCAAAATAGGCCAAGGGGCCCGGTTGCATTCGTGCCATGAGTCGCGTTCTCCCTCTATGCGGTTGCCACCCTTATACAACGGGGATGCGCACCGCGCCCGGCCAAACCCAAGCCGGAAAGCGGCATAGTATGGGGGGCAAACCGGCAGCGATGCAAAAAGGTAATGGATAATGGAGAATGTATATTGGACAACGGGAGGCGGGTGGGTCAGTTTGCTTAGGGCAATTTCTGATTCTTGATTGCTTGGGCCGCTGCGGCGTTGCCTGCCTTGGTCACGTGTACGAAGTCGTAGTAGGGGGAGGGTTGCAGGGCCTTGAAGGTGGGCATTAGGTCCACGCATTGCACGCCGGGCTGGCCGCAGTGTTCTAGCAGCACTTGTGGGTATCCGCCGGAGGCGGGCAGGGCGCGCTCGACTTCGTCCTGTGTGGGCCAGCGCACCCAGACGAGTGGGATGCCCCGTGCCTTGAAGCTGGCTTCTGCGGTGCTGAGGGTTTCCTTATATTCCTCGGGGGTCAAGCGTGGGCGCTGCTCTGCATTCGTCATGGCTCCGGCCCCAGTCACGGCCTTGTTCAGCAGGTCCACAAAATAACTCGCGGGCTGGCCCGCACCGTATTCGCCCTCGTTCTTGAGGGCGCGCGCGAGGTCGGGCAGTTCGCCGGAGGGGGTGATGGAGGAATCGTTGAAGCCCGCGCACACCATTACCAAATCTGGCTTGGGGTCCATGGCGTATTTTTCTGCCATGCGCAGGGCCTGAAAGGTGGAGTGGCCGGGCACGCCCGCGTTCAGCACTTCCGCGTCGAGCAGGGTTGCCAATTGGGCGGGCCAAGTGTCGGCGTCATCCACGCCCACGCCGAAGGCGGTGGAATCTCCTACCACCAGAATGCGCTTTGCGGCTGGGCGCAGTGCACCGGTGGCGCGGAAACCCTGCGCATCGGTAGTCAGGGTGAAGCCCTTCGCCCCGGCCCAGCCGAGGTTGACCTGGTAGCCCGACAGGTTGGGCTTCACGCGCCACCAGACCCACGGGTCAGGTGCGTGGATGGTGTGCAGGTCTCCCGAGTTTGGGCCGGTGGAAACAGGGTTCACCGGGCCGCCCTGCGCTGGCACGAAAGCGATAGGCAGAATGCCGCCCTGCTCGCCGCGTGTCCAAGAGATTACCCGTGCGCCGCCTTCGAGCAGCAGCAAGACGAAGAGGAGTACGGCTGCCAACAGTAGCAGGTTTTTCCAGTTGGGCATCCGCTACACCCCAGAGGGTCGTCGTCTTAGGCCAAGGGCTTTTCGGCACTACCAGCAAAGTCGCCGGGGTCGGAAAGGTTTTCCTCGTAGAGTTTCACGCCGTGCTGCTCGCGCAGCTTGCGCACCATCTGGGCAATCAGCAGGGGTGGGGCCAGCGCCATGCGGGACTCCTCGAGGCTCAGGGTACGCTCGTCTTCGCGGGCGTCCACACGGCAGACCGCGTAGCAGGGGGGGGAGGTGACCTCGCGTTGGGTGCCGTCGGGATTCACGGCCACTTGTTGTGTTTCGGGAAGGAAGAGCGGACCCAGCAGTGCGCCCACGGCTGCGCCCGAGGCCTGCGCCCAAAAGCTGGCCATCTGGGTGTTCTGGGGATTGTTTTGCAGCGTGCCCTGAAACACGGTTGAGTTGTCCTTGCCCCGGTATTGGGTGGCGACGGCATCGAAGTTGCCGCTCGCGTCTAGCTCTTGCCGCGTGCGTGCGGCCTCGGCGCCGCCTTCTGCGCTGGCTGCAAAGCGGATGGCGGTAAAGGTTACGGACTCTGGACGGCGCAGGCTGCCCGCACGGAATTTGTATTCGAGTTCGAGTGCCTTCTCGTCCACCTTCAGCTCGCCCGACTTCACGGCGTTCGCTACCATCAGCATCAAGACTTCTTCGGAGCGTATGCGCTGAAGGAGGGCGTCGGTACGCTGGTCGATGTAGGCCTTCATGTCGGTCATGCCCTGGGCGGTGAGGCCATAGGTCTGCATGAGCGGGGTGGCCTGGCCGTCGGAGGGAACTTCCATGGCCCACACGGCGCGGTACTGATCCTGTTCGTCACCCAGGCTGACGAAGAATTGCTCGCGTGCCTGGTCTCGCGATGTGATCTGCGGCAGGTTGCCGCCCTGCTCTGTGGCCAGGTTCTCCTTGATGCGCTCGTCAATCATCCGGTTCAGCACCATCAGCAGGTCGCCTTGGTTGCTGATCTGCGGGCGCTCGTTTTCGGGAAAGGCGCGGATGTAGGAATTCAGGTCGCCGCGCGTGATGGGCTGCCCATCCATCTCGGCCACGCGGATGTTGTTCTTGTCGGCTATCATGCCGCAGCCTGCCAGCCCCAAGGCCAGCGCGCCCAGCGCCACTTGTGAAAAAACGGACTTCATCGCACTTCTCCCAAGGATTTCGGCGGCAATGCTACCACATGCGGAGGGGAAGATGTTGCTGGCCCTGCCCCCTCCTGGAACGGCATAATCCCCGGATTCGGCAGGGAGACTTGGCTTGACGATTCTTGAACGATATGCGGCACGCTCGGCTTGGTTTGGAGCGCAGGCAGATGCAATGACGCGGCGGGCAGACCGCATAGCTGATGCACGGCTGGCGGTGTTCGTTGCGGGGCTTGCGGTGGGTGCTGCGGCGTGGTGGGGCTATGTGCCTTGGCTCGCGCTGCTGCTTCCGGGGGCGGGCTTTGTTGCGCTGATGGTGTTGCACGAGCAGACGCACCGGGCGCGTGACCTGGCACGCTTGGGCGTTACGCTTTATTCCGAGCTTTCAGCGCGCGCGGGAGTGGGGGGGACACCCCCGGCGTGCGGCTTCGAGCCGATGCTGGCTGTCCCGTCGCCCCACCTGTATGCAAGCGACTTCGACCTCTTCGGGCGTGGCGGCCTGTTTGAATTGTTGTGCCGTGCACGCACGCTGGTGGGCGCGAAGACTTTGGCAGGCTGGCTGCTTGCGCCCGCGTTGCCCGAGGTCGTGGTCGCACGGCAGACTGCGGTGAAAGAACTGATCGACCTGCACGACCTGCGCGAAGCGCTTGCCCTGACGGCGGGTGCGGTGCAGGCGGCAGTATCCGAGGATGATCTACGCCGCTGGTCCGGCGAGCCCGCGCGCCTCGGCGTGGGGTGGCGGCTGCCGGTCGCGTGTGTGCTTGCGGCCTTGGCTGTGTTGGCCCTGCCTGCGGTGTTGTTTGGCTTTGCAGGCGCGCCGGTGCTGGTGCTGTCGGCCAACATCCTGTTCCTGTTTTCCTGCCGGGGCGGCATCATCGCGCTGGACAACAGCCTGTCTCCGATTGGTCGGGAACTGAAGACCCTCTCCGCCGTGTTGGCGTTGTTAGAACGCGCGCCTTTTAGTGCGCCATTGTTGCGCGAACAACAGGCTCAACTGCTCACGGGAACGGAATCTGCATCGCAGGCGATTCGGAGGCTGGAGAGCCTTGCCTTGGGCTTTGATGTCTACCGCAACCAGTTGTTTGCCGTCATTGCAATCTACACTCTATGGCCCTTCTGGTGGGGCTGGGCTATCGAAGGTTGGCGCGCGCGCCACCGTGATGCGTTGCACCACCAGTGGATGCAGGCGCTTGGGCAGTTGGAAGCGCTGTGCTCGATTGCGGGCTATGCCAGCGAACGCGACGAGGACGCATGGCCGGAGTTCGTCGAGGGCGACGCGCGTTACGAGGCGAATGCGCTTGGGCATCCGTTGTTGCCGGTTGGCGCACGCGTGCGCAACGACGTGGCGCTCGGGCCGCAGTTACCCCTGCTGATGGTCAGCGGCAGCAACATGTCTGGCAAGAGCACGCTGCTGCGCGCCATTGGCCTCAGCGTTGCGCTGGCCCATGCGGGCGGGCCGGTGTGTGCGCGGCGCGCCGTGCTCACGCCGCTGCAAATCGGCGCGGTGATTCGTGTAGAGGATTCCATCCAGCGGGGCGCGTCACGCTTCTATGCAGAGATCGAACGCTTCAAGGCGGTGCTGGATGTTTCGGAAGGTAAGCTGCCCGTGCTCTTCCTGTGCGATGAGATACTTCACGGCACCAACACGCGCGACCGTGTCGAGGGGGCGAAGGCGCTTATCCGCGCGCTGATGCTACGCGGCGGCATAGGGCTGGTAACCACGCACGACCTAGCGCTTACCGAGTTCGTCGCCGAAATTCCCAACGCGAACAACGTGCATTTTCAGGACGACATCGTCGAAGGACGCTTGGCCTTCGACTATCGACTGCGAGAGGGCGTGGTGACCAAGAGCAACGCGCTCGACCTGATGCGCGCAATTGGCTTGCCGGTCGAGCCGTAGTTCCCTGCACCTTACCTGATTTACGAGAATGGCCTGAGGGTTCCGCTGTAGCTTAAGGTTTGGCAGGCTCGCTGGATTCCTGCATTCGCAGGAATGACTGGACTAGATTCTGAGTCGCCCTAGGCCGCCGCCGTAGCCAGGCGGGCGCGCTTGAGCAGCACCTGTTCGGGTTGTAGGTTCAGGGTGAAGCCATGCTTGGGGCGGGTGGCGATGACCTCGGCGTAGGCGGGGCGCACGGCGGCGAGGCGTTTCAGCAGGTTGCGCTTCTGGCTGTATAACTGCCCTTGCTCGACAATCACGTCGCCCCATAGCGCCTCGTATACTTCGTCGTAAGGCACGCAGGCCCCGGCTTGCTCTGCCAATATGCGCAGCAGGCGGTACTGCTTGTCCTGTAAAGCGATGCATTCGCCATCAAGCAGCACTTCGCCGGGGCGGGCGTCGTCGATAACCAGTACGGTGCGCGGGCGCGGGGGGAGCGCCACGCTTGCGGCAACCACCGGGGCAAGCGCGGGGGTATCCACCGGCTGCGCCCCGGCCCAGCGCATCAGGGCACGGGCCGCGTCGCGCGGCATTCGCTCTTCCAATACGGCCTGCGGGCACATGGCCAGCACGGCGGGATCGGCCACGCCTTCGCCGCGCAGCCAGAGCAGGGTCGAGCGGGTGAGGCCTTCCGCTTCCAGTCGGGCGAGCGGCAGGAGGTCGTCGTAGACCCCATATTGCAGGCGGGCCGAGAGCGTATCCAACTGCTCGATCAGTTTCGAGCTTGCGCCGACGGTGGCGGCCACGGCAGAGGCCGCATCTACCAGCCAGCTGATCTGGTTGGCGGCAGCCAGCACCTGCCCGGCCATGGTGTGGTATTCCTCCTCGATGTCCTGAATGCTGGTCTCGTTGATCCACGCATCGAGGAACAATGCGCCCTTGATGGCGCGGACCTCGTCGAAGAAGGGGGTGACGCTGGCGTGGCGTAGGCGGTTCATGGGGGTGATCGGGTCTATATCGAGATCGCTCGTGGCGCGCTTGAGCAGGTCGAGGTAGCCGCCCTGTTCATACTCGCGGCTGGTGAGCATGACCTGCAACAGCCGCCCATCGGGCATCATCGCGGCGGCGATGATGAAATCAATCGGGTGCCAATCGCGCCGGTTAGATGCCTGAATCCACGACACCAACTGCCGCGCCGTTTCTATGCTGATGCCCTTGCCGGACACGGCCAACCCAAGGCCGGTGGGGATCAATTGGCCCGCACCATCCTCGCGCATCATTTCCAATTCGATGCACCGGTTCACGGCGGTGCGCACGCGGAAGGATATCTCGTCGCGCGTGTAGTGCTCGTTCCAAATCCACTTGCCGGTGAGCGTGCTTTCCAGAAACAAGGTAACGGCTTCGACCGTGCGGCAATCGCGCGAGGCGACCATCCGCAACACGTGAGTGTCCAGCGGGGCATGGGCCAGGCGCGGCTCGATGGGCTCACGCTCGCCATCGATGTATCGTCGCCACAGCGTTTCGAGATCGAAGGGAGACGATGCAATAAGTATCGACCGCCCGAATTCGCAGCCCGCGCCATAGCGCCCGGCGCGCCCACCCATGTTCTCGTATTCATGATGCAACACGGGTGTCTTCCAAGGGATGTCGAGCCGCTCATCGTAGCGCCATTTCTCGGGGGAGATGAACACGTTCTGCGCGGGCAGGTTCAGCCCCACGGCGAGGGTGCCGGTGGACACCATCGCCAGCGCTTCGCCACAACGGAAGGCCTGCTCGACAATGCGCCGCTCCTCGGGGGACAGGTCTGCGTTATGAAACGCAATGCCGCTGGATAGGGTGCGAATGAGCGCATCGCGCGAGCGGGTCGGCTCCAGCGCGTTCAGCGCCTCGATGGCCTGCGTGGCGTCGGGCAGGTTGATGCGCGCCGCCAAGAGCGACGCCCCCCGCCGGGATTCATGCTTCGCCTTCACAAAGACCAGACAGCTCTCCCCGCGCCCCACAAACTCGGCCAGGTTTTGCGTAACGATTTCCCATGGGGATTCGCTGTCCGCGTCGGCCAGACGCTCTTGCCCCTGACCGTAGTCATTATACGTGCGATAGCGAAACACACCCTCGTGCAGCACGCCGTAGCGCAGCTCAATTGGGCGGCGCTCGTAGAACACCAACTGCGCCCGCATCCACTTGGCCAGCCGGTCGGGGTGGCCAATCACGGCGGACAGCCCAATGATGCGCCGCCCCCCATGCAACAGCCGCGCCAGCAGCAACTCCGTCATCGCGCCGCGCTCGGGGTCAGACAGCAGCTCCAGCTCGTCCGCAATCACCAGGTCCACCTCGGCGAGCCGCTCTGGCTTGCGCACCAGCAACTGCGCCAGCTTTTCATACACCATCACCGCCACAGAGAAGCGCCCTTCCTCGAGCAGGCGGTCGTGCTCACGGTGGTCCCGAGTGGATATCACCACCTTCAGGCCATAGTCGGAATACTTCGCGTGGAAATCCCGATATTTCTCCTCGGCCAGCGCCTTGAGCGGCGCAAGGTATACCACCTTCTTCCCGCGCAGGGCGGTTTGTATGGCGGCCATCTCCCCGATAAAGGTCTTGCCCGAACTCGTGGGCGCCTGCACCAGCAGGTTGCCCTCGCCAAACAAGCCATGCCGCCGCACCGCCAGTTCCTGCAACGGCAGCAGGGTATCGCCCTCGCCTGCCTCCCACAATTCCACCACCGCATTCGGCACCTTGTATCCAACCAGTTCCCGCATCCGCATGGCCTGTGCCTCCCTTGCGTCCGCAGATCAATATACTGAATTCTTATTCAGTTGTCAATAGGGTTGGCATTCTGTGGGCCATGTGCCCCAAACTTGGAGAGAAACTGGAGGTGGCCATGAGCCAGACACTGGGAACCACGGACGAGATACTCTCTGCCTTGGGCAGGTTCAAGATGTTACACGGCGGAGAGTACGCGCTAACTGCCTTGGGAATTTTCGGATCCCATGCGCGGGGCGAGGCCTCCGAAGCGAGCGACGTGGATATCGTCTTTGAGACCAGCTCTCCGAACTTGCTGGTCACATCGCGGATGAAGCAGGAGATCGAAGAACTGCTGGGGCGTCGCGTCGATCTGGTTCGCCTGCGCGCGCACATGAACGCCAGCCTCCGGGAACACATCCTGCGCGATGCGAAGTATGTCTGAATCCGGGGCACTCTTGGCACAACTTGAGAATGTGCAGGATGCCCTTGGCCGAATTGCTCGACGATTCAAGGGGATCGAGCAGGCAGAGGATTTCATTCGTGCCAACGACGGACTGGATCGATTGGACGGAATCTGCATGATGCTCATCGCCGTTGGGGAAACGGTAAAGAACATCGACAAGCTAACTGGCGGAACCTTACTGAAGGATTTTCCCGCCGTGGATTGGAAGGCGGTAAAGGGTGTGCGCGACGTGATGGCGCACCATTACTTCGATGTAGACATCGAGCAAGTCTTTTCAATCTGTGCGAAAGATATTCCTGCGCTGGCTGAATCTATTGCAGGCATGATTGAGAAGCTCAAAGGTAGAGATACCGAAAATACATGACACAGAGCGGAAAGCCTTGAACTTGAAAGTAAGCATCCAACGCCTGTGCCTTGCGCTCTCACCGCTCTTCTCCCTCTCCTTTGCCGCGTCTCCCGATGGCACCAACTTCCAGACAGCCGCGCCGTATTCGGCGAGCGTGGATATCGCTGCGGACGTGGCAATTGTGTATGGCACGCAGGGGGATTTTGCGGAGCGTGTTGCGGGGTGGCGGGCGCAGGGCTATGG
>JBIKMR010000355.1:0-3792 GCA_044359155.1 Candidatus Hydrogenedentales bacterium
AAACTGGAGTGCCTTGGCCTGCCCGTCCTGTCCACGGCTGGCAAGGTAGCTCTTGAAGCCGATCATGTCGATATACACCGCCGCAATGCGGTTGCCGCGTGCAAGCTGGTGGTTGATCTCCCGCTTGATGGCGTCCGTGCCCGGCAGGTTGGTGATGCGGTTGCGCGTGTCCACCGCTGTGAGCAGGGCACTGAGCGAGGCAATCTTGTCCATCAACCGCTCAAGGCGGAAGGGCTTCACAAGATAATCGTCCGCGCCCTGTTCGATGCCGTGCAGGATTTCCGGCTCTTCGCCCAGCGCGGTGAGAATGAGCACCGCGCAGCGGTAGAGTTCCGGGTCTTTACGAATCTTGCGGCAAATCTGGTAGCCCGTGGTGCCGGGCAGCATGATGTCCAGAATGCAGATGTCCGGCTTGACCTTCTTCGCATACTCGAAGGCGCCGTCACCCGTGTTGATCACGAAGGTCTGGTGACCTTCCGCCTCAAGCTTGGTCTTCACCAGTTCCGCCAAATCAACATCATCATCAACGAGTAGAATCTTAGCCATGCTTCTGCCTGTTCGTAATGGCGGGCCAACGGAAACCGCCCCCGGTAAGCCCGTCGTGGGTGAAGAACTGCACTGCCATTATAAACCATAAAGGGGAATTCTTGCAAAGTAGCGCAAGCGAATCGGGAGATTCGCTTTCCGACGGATGGCCAATCTCCCGATTGGCCTGCCCTCTCTGCAAGGAACGCCGACCCATGTTATACTAGCCCCATGAAGATTGGCCCCATAGATATAGTGCGTCCCCTGTGCCTTGCGCCCATGGAAGACGTGTCCGACCTGCCATTCCGCGTGCTGTGCAAGGAACAGGGGGCGGACATTGTTTACACCGAATTCACCAATTGCGAAGCCCTTATCCGCAACGTGAAGGACGCGCAGAAGAAGATCGAGGTGGTGGACGCCGAGCGCCCCGTCGCCATCCAGATATACGGCAGCGCCGAAGACAGCATGGAGCGCGCGGCGGAAATGGCCGAGGAGGCGGGGGCGGATTTCATCGACATCAACTGTGGTTGCTGGGTGAAGAAGGTGGCCAACCGGGGTGATGGTGCAGGCCTGCTGCGCGACCTGGACAAGTTTCGCGCCGTGGTGGCCAGCGTGCAGCGCGGTACCAAACTGCCCGTGACCGTGAAGACGCGGCTGGGGTGGGACTGGTCCAACGTCGTCATCCTAGACGTAGCCCGCATGTTGCAAGACATGGGGGTGTGGGCGCTTACCGTGCATTGCCGCACGCGCGCGCAGGGGTATACCGGCAACGCTGACTGGACCTGGCTCCCCCGCATCAAGGAAGTGAGCAGCATTCCGCTGATTGCCAATGGCGACATTACCACCGAGGAACACGTCGAGCACCTGTTTGGGCTGGGGGTGGATGGCGTGATGATTGGGCGTGGGGCGATTCACAGCCCTTGGATATTCCGGCACATAAAGCACTATCTGGCCACCGGCGAAAAGCTGGGCGACCCGCCGCTGGAAGAGCGCGTGGAAATGTGCCTGCGGCACCTTGCTGATTCCGCCGCCTATCGCGGCGAGCGGCGGGGGGTGTTGTCTTTCCGCAGGCACTACGCCGGATACCTGCACGGCGAGCACAGCATCGGCCTGTTGCGCAAAGACCTCATGGCCATCGAGACCGTGGAGGGGGTGCATGAGCGTCTCAACCGCTACCTCGAAGAGCGCTCCGCCCTCGCGGTATGAGCGCCGCCCTTGATGCGGCAACCGGCAAACGATGGTTTCGCCCACGCAACCTGCTCCTGATAGTCGTTGCCGTATTATCTTGCGCTTACCTTGGAAACCTCGCCTTGCTCTTCTTTCTTCAAGACAAGATGATCTTCCCCGCCTCGCGGGACATCTACCGCGATCCCTCGCATTACGCGTGGGCCTTCGAGGAGGTTTGGCTGGAACCCACTGCGGGCGAGCGTACTCACGCGTGGTGGATTCCCATGGAGAACGCGCGTGGCGTGTGCCTGTTTTCTCATGGCAATGCGGGTAACATGGCAGACCGGCTGGAATCCATCGGCACGCTTCGCACCTTGGGGCTCTCCGTGTTGGCTTACGACTATGGCGGCTACGGCAAGAGTAGCGGCACGCCGTCCGAAGCGCGCCTCTACGACGACATAGGCGCCGCATGGCGATACTTGGTCGAGCAGCGCAAGATTGCGCCCCGCGATATCATCCTCTTTGGGCGCTCGCTCGGTGGCGCGCCCACGGCACAGCTTGCCAGTGAAGTGGCACCTGCCGGGGTCGTGCTCGAGAGCACCTTCACGTCGCTGCCCGCAGCGGCGCAGGAAGCCCTGCCTTTTTTTCCCGCACGCTGGCTGGTGCGACACCACTTCGATACCGTGTCCAAGCTGGGCAAGTTTCAAGCGCCCCTCATGGTGGTCCATTCCCCAGACGACAATACCATCCGCTATCACCACGGCGAGGAAATCTTCGCCGCTGCCCGCGAGCCCAAGCAGTTCCTCAAAATCCACGGCAGCCATAACGCCGGGTTCGTCCAGTCGCAGGACATTTACCTCGAAGGCTGGAAGAACTTTCTGGATACGGCCCTCAAGCCGAGTCCTGCTCCAGTTCCCTGAGCGCCTGCAGGTTTCGCCGCATCCCCGTTAGCTTGGCCCGCATCACCGGCGTTCCGCCGAATACCTCTATAAACTTATGCTCGTCCATTGCACTCAAGGCACCTGGGTCAGGGAAAGCCACGCCCGGACGCGCGGCAAAGTCTGGCTCATTCGTTGGTTGGGCAAAGCGATTCCATGGGCAAACGTCTTGGCAGATGTCGCAGCCGAAGACCCAAGGCTTCATGCTGTTGGCCACACTTGCATCAAGTACATTTTTGTTTTCAATGGTTTGATAAGAGATGCAGCGGTTTGAGTCTACAATGCCTTCTTCGACAATCGCCCCCGTGGGGCAGGCGTCGATGCAGGCTCTGCACGTACCGCAGTGGGGTTCGAGGGGTTGGTCGGGTTCCAGCTCCAGTGTGGTGGCCAGCACGCCAAGGAAAAACCACGACCCCATTTCCCGGTTGAGGACGAGGCTGTTGCGCCCCACCCAGCCGATGCCCGCCTTCTCAGCCCACGCGCGCTCGAGGTAGGGGGCTGAGTCCACCCCCACATCGCACTGCACGTTTGGCCCCAGCGTGCCGATAAATTCCGCCAGTGCCTTGAGGGGTTTCTTGAGCACCTTGTGGTAGTCGCGCCCCCACGCATAGCGCGCCACGCGCGGCGCGCCTTTGGCGTGGGGGGGATCGGGCTGGTAATAGTTCTTGGCTACCACCACCACCGAGCGCGCCCCCGGTAGCTTCAGTTCCACGTCCTGCCGCAGTTCCTGCGTGCGTGCCATCCAGTCCATGTCCGCATGAAAGCCCCGCGCCAGCCATTGCCCCAGCCGGTTCTCCGGGTCGATGGGGCCAGCCGCTGCAACGCCGCAGAGATCAAAGCCCAAGCTTCGCGCGTGGTCGCGCACACGGTGTGCGTTATCAGATGTGGCAGGCATGTTCGTTATTAGTTTCCGCACAACTTGCCGGGTAATGGGGTTAAGGATAAACTGTAAGAGTATACGGCACATCGTGGAATGGGCGGGGTGCATACCAGAGGGCGGGAGAATCAGCCATGTGGACTAGGGGCGGGTTGTTATTTCTTGGGCTTGCGGCAGTGGCATTGGTTGCCGCGCCTGCCCATGCGCAGGGCAACGTGGATTGCCTCAGCTTCACCCGCACAACTGCACCTAGTCCCTATGTGCCCGGTGCGAATCTAGTCGTAA
>JBIKMR010000354.1:0-3792 GCA_044359155.1 Candidatus Hydrogenedentales bacterium
CATACGAGGCCCAGCTTGCCGCCAAGCAGGCAGCGCTCGAAGAGTTGTATCTTCCCTACTGGCAAGCCCCGATAACCGTCACCCCGTCCCCCGTGCTTTGGAACTACCGCAACAAGGTGGACCCCGCCTTCGCCCCCAAGCAATACGACACCGCCCCGCCACCGGGATTCACCCGCGAGACGGTCCTTGGCTTCAAGCGCAAGGGCCGCTGGTTCTGGCCGTTGGAAATCGAGGCCTGCCACATCGGCCCGCCGGGGTTGGGAGAATTGCTGCAAGCGGTGCGGCAATGGGCTGCGGCTTCAGGCCATGTCGCCTACGATTCGCGCACCGGCGCGGGAATGCTGCGCAACTTATTGGTGCGCACCGCCCCGCGCACCGGCGAGCGCATGGTAGTGCTCATCACCCGTAGCGGCCCCATGAACCTCGATGGCTTTGTCGATGCGGTGCAGGCCGCCTTTCCCAGCCACAGCATCCAGCGCGGCACCACCGATCGCAAGGCAGACGTTGCCGTAGCCGATGAACTGGAACTGCTGCATGGCGCGCCCCACATCACTGCACGCATGGACATACCCGCATACCGCTCCCTCGATTTCCGCGTCTCCCCCATGAGTTTCTTCCAAACCAACACCCTCGCCACCGAGCGCCTCTATGGCCGCATACGAGAATGGGTGGCCGAAGATGTGCCCGACCTACTGCTCGATCTCTACGGCGGCTCCGGCGGCATCGCCTTCACCTGCGCAGACCTCGCCCCCGAAATCTGGTCCGTAGAAGAAGTCGCCCCCGCCACTGAGGATGGGCGATATAACGCCACGCTAAACGGCATCGAGAACGTCGCCTTTCACACCGCCGACGTGCGCGCATGGAGTAAGCGACAAGCTGCGCTGGGCGGCCTGCCGCCCCGCACCCTCGCCATAGTGGACCCACCCCGCGCGGGCCTCCACCCCAAGGTGCTCCGTCGCCTCGGCGAAATGGGGCCAGAGCGCATCATCTACGTCTCCTGCAACCCCAAAATTCTCGCGCAGGAATGCGCCGCACTCACCAGCAACTATCGCCTCTCCCGCCTTGAAGCCTTCGACCTCTTTCCCCACACCCGCCACGTCGAATTGCTGGCCCTCTTCGAGCGGACAGGTAACGCCATTCTCACCTAAGGTATACTCCGCCTTCACTTGGGGAGGTCTTATGAAACGCCGCATCAACCTGGCCATAGGCGTAGTGCTTACGGCTGGCATACTCTGGTTTCTATTTCGAGGCACCGATTGGCAAGAGGTCGGGGCCGCCCTCTCCCGCGCCAGCAAGCCCTGGCTCGCCCTCTCCGTCGCCCTCATCTTCGCCAGCTTCTATCTGCGCGTCTATCGCTGGAAGTTCATCGTGCAGACCGCTGGGCCGGTGTCGTATTGGGTGCTGTTCGATGCGACGCAGATTGGTTTCTTGGCCAACTTCACCCTGCCCGCCCGCGCGGGCGAAGCGGTGCGCGCCTTGGTGTTGGCCAAGCTGGCGAAGCTGCCGGTAACCAAGTGTTTGGCCTTTGGCTTTCTCGATCGGGTGACGGACTTGTTTGGCCTGCTGGCCACGCTGCTGATCACTGCTGCTGCGTATAACCCGGAGCAGGCGGTGGTGTTGCCGGAGGGATTTCAATTGCCGGAGTGGGCGGCGGGATTGGTGGAACCTGCCCGCATTCGCGAGGGCGCGATGATGGTGTCGGTGGCGATTGTGGGATTGACGGGGCTGCTGGTGGTGATATACCTGAACACGCGGTTGGCGCTGCGTGTGTCGGACGCGGTGTTTGGCTTGGTCTCCGAGAAGGTGGCCAAGCTGGTGCATGGATGGATTGAGCACTTCGCCGAAGGGTTGCATGTGCTCCGTTCCTTGAGCGCCATAGTGGGTGCGGTGTTCTTTTCGCTGCTCACGTGGGGTGCATCGTGCGTGGCGATTTGGGCCGCGCTGATAGCCTTCAATATCGAGGCTCCGTGGTATACGTCTGTGGTGGTGCTCGCCATGACGGCCATTGCCATTTCCGCACCCAGCACGCCCGGCTTTGTGGGCGCGTTTCACCTCGGCGTCATGCTCGGTCTCTTCATCTCCGTCAACGGCCTGAGCACCGAAGTGGCCAAGGCCTTCGCCATCTTCTCGCATTTGGCCAACCTGATTCCCGTGGTGGTGGTGGGGGTGTATTGCCTCTATCGTCGTCAGGTGGGGTTGTTTCAGTTGGAGCGCGAAGCCGAGGCGATTGAGGAGTAGGCGTTAACTTCGGTATTTGATGCGCGTGCGAATCTTTTGCGTTTCGCGTTCCATCACTGTCAGGGCCAGCGTATGCGCCCGGTCTTCGGTGGTGGGCTGGTCCATGGCGGCGGCGAAGCTTCGCTCAGAAACGTCGAGCAGGTACATTGCCGTTGTCAGCTTGCGTGGATCGTGACGCAACAAATGGGCAATGCGTTCCTCAAGCGCGGCGCACACCACATCCCAATCGGAATCATGGCCCTGCGCCATGGGCACGCCCCACGACCGCGCAAGTTCGCGGGTGAGTTCGGGGAGGATATCGTCGTGTGGACTGTTCACGGGCGGGCCTGCATTTAGGGGGTGAATCGGGACGCGGGGGAATCGTATAATTCTTGACTAAGAGACCGGACCGCCCCAATGACTTTTGACAGTACCGAATCGCTTCGACCCTACCAGTATATCGATACTCTGCCCGCGTGGCGCGAATGCGCTGCACGCCTGCGCGCAGAGCCACGCGTGGCGCTGGACGTGGAAGCGAACAGTCTCTATGTGTATCGCGAATGCCTATGCCTGCTGCAGATTACCATTCCCTCCGGCGATTTCATAGTGGACCCGCTGGCGGGGTTTGAGCTTGAAGGGCTGGGCGAAATTCTGGCAGACCCCGCAATTGAGAAGGTCTTCCACGCCTCGGAGTATGACCTCATCCTCTTGAAGCGGGACTATGACTGGGACGTGGTCAACGTGTTTGACACTATGTGGGCAGCCCGCATCCTGGGCTACCAGAACATGGGGCTGGCGTGGTTTTTGGAAAACCACTACGGCGTTACTTTGAGCAAGAAGCACCAGAAGGCCAACTGGGGCGCGCGGCCCTTGTCCGAATCGGAACTGGCTTATGCCCAGCGCGACACGCATTACCTGCTGGCGCTGCGCGACGTGATGGCGGAGGAGCTGGAGAAGAGCGGGCGCATGGAAGAGGCGCGCGAAATATTTGCGCACGCCTCGCTGGTACGTGTGCCGGAGCGATTCCACAACGAGCATTCGTTCTGGTCTATCACCGGCGCGCACGATCTGCCGCCGCGCAGCCGGGCGATATTGCAGGCGCTCGACCACCTGCGTGACAGCGAGGCTAGGCGGCGCAACCTGCCGCCCTTCAAGGTGCTGGCGAACGCAACCCTGGTGAACATTGCCAAGAAAAAACCGCGCGACCGCGCCGAGCTCGAACGCGTGCCGGGGGTGACGCGGCCCGTGCTGGATCGCTATGGCGACGCGCTGATGGCGGCGGTGAATCGGGGCATGTCTAACCCCTTGCCGCATTCGCCGCAACGTCCTGCCCGCATGAGCGAAGACCAGCGCGACCGGCTGGAGTTGCTGATGGACTGGCGCAAGCGTACGGCGCTGGAGCGCGGCGTGTCGAGCGACGTGGTGCTGCACAAGGAAACCCTGTTCGAGATTGCACGCTGCAACCCGGCGACGGAAGAAGACCTCGGAACCATTGACGGGCTAGGGCCTGCCCGGCGAGCGCTTTATGGCGGGTCAATACTCGCCGCCCTTCAGGAATCGGCGGGTTCCGAATCG
>JBIKMR010000357.1:0-3775 GCA_044359155.1 Candidatus Hydrogenedentales bacterium
GGCCCTGCTTGCCCGGGGCGAAGCCGAAGCCGGCGGCAGCGCTCAGGTTGCCGCGCTCCTGCACACCGCCGTTGATGCATACATCTGGATGCGCCTGGCGCAAGCCCTTCAGGCCGGTCGATCCCTCAAGGTCAGAGTCGATGGCGAGGAACCTGTGCGCGCGTTCGTCTGCGGGAATCGTGTCGAGTATCTCGGCCACATACTTGCCGAAGTCGGTGCGGTTGCTGTGGGTGGCAGCAGAGCTGCCCTTGAATGTGAAGGAAGTCTTGGGCGTGGTCACGCTTTCGAGGTACGCAATCGCCTCGGTCTGCCCATGTTCGCGCAGGTAGGCAAGGGCGTTGTCCTTGCCGATCACGTCGTGCCCGGCGTGACTGCCCTCGATGCCCGGTATGCCCGGCGCCATCACGCGTCGGTTGACTAGCGCCACGGGCCCGTCCGTGTTCATCGCCCGCGCCATGCGCTCATACATCGAATCCACGTCCTCGCCATCGCCAATATCCACCGTCAGGCCGTGGCCCTCGAGGGTCTTGGCCACGTCGAAGCCGGGCAGGTAATCGCTTGGGTGCCCGCTGATAGTAACGTTGTTGTCGTCGATGCAAAGCTTCACGTTCAGCTTTTGCGCCACGGCAAGGCGCGCCGCCTCGGCGTCGTTACCTTCCATCTGCGACCCGTCGCTGCCAAACATGAATACCGCCTTGTCGCGGTTGGCCAATGCCACGCCGTTTACAAAAGGCCACATGTGGCCAAGGCGTCCCGAGGCAAACTTGATGCCGAGATGCTCTTCAATCTCTGGGTGGCCATACAGCTTCTCGTTGGCCGCGCGATACTGGTAGAGCTTCTCGAAAGGCATGTCGCCGTTGAAGGCGGCCATGGCGTATTGAATTGCCACGCGGTGGCCAGCCTCGTCGAAGTAGGCGGGGTACACGCTGGGGCTGTGCTTCATGAAGCCATCGGCAATCAGCACTTCCGGGACGATGTCGAAGGCGCCGCCGGTGTGGCCAGCGAATCCCTTGATGCCAGCGATGGCGGTGAAGAACACCAGCGTGTCGCGCACCACCTGGATGTTCGTCTCCAGTTGCTTTGCTTCCGCCTCACTCAGGGTCGGGTTGGCGGGGTTGAGCTTCAAGGGTTTGTATGCGGCAACGTCTATTGGAAAGTTCATGGGGTTATCCTTTGGCTGTTAGACCGCAGGATTATGGCAAATCAGCGGGCCAAACCCCAGTTTTTCCACAGGATGCCTTAGTGGTGAATCTCTTTGCCGTACTTCTTCACCGCGTCGTCGTAGCTCATCTTCGCCATGCGCAGGTGGTCGCCGTCGATCTTCTCTGCGGCGGAGGCGTCCAAGAACTCGAGCTTGAGGTCGTAGTCGAGTTGCGGGTTGAGCGTATCCACCACGATGTCGAAGGTGTGGGCCACATCGGTCAGCGCGCGGAACCAGTGGATGTTGTCGCGCTGGTCCGATATGGTCGAGTTCGACCCCACCCGCGCAACGCGATCAATCGTGGGCGCCACGATAAGGTGCTCCCCCTCGTCGGCGATGCGGTCGTAGTGCTTGAGCGCAAACTCGCCCTCAATCACTAGGTGCATCGAGCACATGTTGAGGTGGGCGTGCGGCATGATGGCGCGCCCCTTCTTCAGGCCGAAGACCTTGCGCTGGTATATGTACTCCGTGGGCAAGCCCTCGACATCGGGAAACTTCACGTGTACCTGTTTGGGCCCCGCGTCGGGATAGTCGAAGTCTTTCTTCACCTTCTCGAAATCGATGAAGGTCAGCAGTTCGTCCAAGTCCACCTGCCCAAACAATTCCGTGGTGCGGTCTTGCCATTGCACCTGCGAAATCTTGTCGCCCTTCATGTCGTTCGACAGCTCGTTCAGGCGCTTGGCCCAGTGGTCGGTAATCGGGGTGACGGCCGCCGCAAAGGCGCGCTTCTCGAAGACGGTCTCCAGCAGGGCATAGGTCATCAGGCTGCTGAGCACGGCACTGCTGAACTGGCGGCGGTTGGGCAGGTTATCCATGGCGGTATCTCCCTTGGCAAGAGAATACACCGAAGCGGCACGGATGTGGGGGAAAGAATACGGCCCGCCAAAAGGAAAGCAGCGCCGGAAGTTATTCAGGCGCTGCCCAAGAGCGAGGTAATTTACATTGCCTATTGCCGAAGCGTGACGACTAGAACCCGAAGATGCGGCCCAAGCCATCAATGATGTCAAAGAAGTAGCGGTTCAGCAGCACAAAGATGTATTCGAGCAGCGCCATGGCGGCACACTCCATGCAAGGTTACGACTCAGCCTAGCCGATAAGCGGCAGGCCAATACCCAGTAAGCGAAAGAAATCCTCAATGAACTGCAGGATTTGCTGTATCAGCGAAAAGATGGCGAGGCCTTCGATCATGCGGCTGTCCCCTTAAACTCGGGCAACGCCCGGGAGAAGCCTACTCGCCGCCGAACTGGAAGAGCGGCAGATTGAAGCCGATGATGTCGGCCAGCGCTTCAAACAGGCTGATGAATTGCAGGATGATCGCGAGAATAATTTCAATGTTCATGGTGCGTCTTTCCTCCTCGGTCCACTCGCTTGGGCGAGCAGAGGCTGTATCCCCTGACAACATGGTAGGCCGCAGACACTAACAGCTCCTGCGCGCACCGTGCGTGGCTTGAGTATACCAGACACCGGCGAAAAATCCACCCTCAGTTTTATTGACCCGACTCCGTCAACCGGGTGGTACAATGACTTGGGGACTCCGGTGGACGAGGTGCGACAACAGGAGACCGAGTCATGGAATTGCTCAAGAGGTTTTGGACACGAATCGTTAGCGCGTACGCCGTTCCGCCGTCAGGCCACGGCAAGCAAGGCGGGGTTCCCCTTGATCAAGATACCGAGCCCATCCCCCACAGCGCGGACTATGTTGAGACCAGTCGTGGTCACTGGAAGTCTCGCGGGGGTTTCCGCAAGTAAGCGGAGAAAAAAGAAAGATGGAGGCGGCGAGCGGATTCGAACCGCTGGATAAAGGCTTTGCAGGCCTCTGCCTTACCACTTGGCTACGCCGCCCCAAAGTGGCCCTCTATCCTATAAAACGCCATGCGCATGAATCAACCGCCTTTTTTTACCACGGCTTCGGCCCGGCGAGAGGTGGCAGCGATAAGGTCCGCAAGCGTGGTTTTGTTTAGGCTTTTTAGCAGCGGCACCTTTGATTTCAGCCACAAAGCATGGAGCGGGCAGGGGTTCTCCCCGCTGCATTCGCGCATACCCAGCACGCAATAATCGAAGGTGTCCGCGCCATCCACCAGCTTGATCACCTCGAGCAGCGTGATCTCCGCCGGGGCGCGCGTGAGCAGGTAACCACCCCCCGGGCCGCGCTGCGCCACGAGCAGCCCCCCTGCCGCCAAGGCCTGCAACACCTTGCGCGTGAAAGACTCCGGCACCCCCGCCTGCTCGCAGATGTCCTTCGCCTGCACGCGGCCCGCCGCCTCAGGCTGGCCCGCATGGACCAGCGCCCGAAGCGCATATTGGCAACTTTTCGAGTACAGCTTGAACATCGGTAATGGCGGTCTCCATTGCACGAAAGCATACACCAATCCCGCCCTCACGGCAGGTCTTGATAATAATGGATATTATAATCCATAATTGTCCCGAGAGCAACTGGAACCTTTTTTGGGCAAAGGAGGGTTCCCCAATTACGGGAGCGGGAAAATGGCTGAAACACTTTACGAACAACTGGGTGGCGAAGCGGCGGTAAACGCGGCGGTGGATATTTTCTACCGCCATGTGTTGAGCGATCCC
>JBIKMR010000102.1:0-13165 GCA_044359155.1 Candidatus Hydrogenedentales bacterium
TCTTTTCGCGCACAAGAATGCCTACGAGGGCGTTGATCACGCTCTTGGTCATGGACCATCCTGCGAGGCGGGTGTCCGAGGTAAAGCTCTCGGCATAACGCTCGGCTATCAGCTTGCCGTTGTGTACCACCACCACGGCGCGGGTGTTCAGGCGCTTCTCGGGGTTGGTTTCTTTGAAGGCAATGTCTATCGCGGCATCCAGCTTGGCAAGGTCAATGCCGGGATCGGGTGCAGTAAGGCCGGGCGCGTTGCCCTCGGGCCACGCGAGGGTGGGGTAATCCTGCGGCTGTATCATTGGCGCGGGCAAGGGCTGGGCGGTTATATCGTCCAGAGCATCGTGCACCAGCGTTGCGCCAATGCCGGGGCGATAGAGGGCAGTGGCCCGGCCCAGGCCTGCCACGCTGGCTGTAACGGTGTATGCCTGCATGGCCACGTTGGCCTGCACCATGCTGAGGAAGGCGAGTTCCTGATGTTGCACGGATTCGGGTGGACGGCCCGCCACAAACACCGCGCTGGCGAGAATCTTCGCGTAGTAGCCGTTGGCAATCTTCAGCGCAGGCCGCAAGGCAGCGGCGTATACAGCCACCAACAAGAGCAAGACAACGGCCAGTGAAATGAGCAGACGCTTCTTCATGGTCCCCCCCGAGTGTATATCAGTTTGCGCCACCAACTCAGGTCGGGGTGCGAAAGAACAGGATTGCCCCGCCGATGCCGAAGAGGGCGTTGGCGGTCCATGCCCCCACAATGGGCGGTACGAGGTGGATGTAGGCCATGCCCGTGCCGCCGTAGAAAACCAGCATGTAGGCCAGGGCAATGCCAATGGCCACGCCAAACCCGGCGAGCGCGCCGCCGCGCCGGTAGCGCAGGGCGAAGGGTATGGCGAGCAGCATCATGATGCCACAGAGGATCGGTTGCGCCAGCTTGGTTTGCAGCGCCAGCCAGCCGCGCGCGGCAGGTGGACCGCTCACGCCCGCTTGTTGCAGCGCGGCGTATACCTCGTTGATAGGGCGGGCGGAGAGATTCTGCTCCAGCGCGAAGAGGCGTTCGGGGGTTGCGTCAAACGGAACCGGCTGGCTGGTGATGCGGGTGACGGACTGCCGCCATTCGCTGGTGATGTCGGTGGAGAACCAGCGACCATCCTCGATGATCCACTTGCCGGTGGGCGCGTCCCAATAGATGCGTCGCGCGCGAATCTCGTCTAGGCGTTCGGGGGTGTTGCGATGTAGGAACACGTCTTGCCCGGAGAGGGCGCGCTGGTTGAAGGAAAGCACATGGCAGGTCCAGCCATCGGGCAGGTGCGACCAGCTTACCGTGTCATACCGCTCTCCCTCTGCGCGTTCGAGGTATTGCTGGGCCACTTCTTGCTGCATGGCGGTAAGGCGCACGCCGATGGTTTCGTTGAAGCCGAGGGCGAGCGCGCTCAACACCACGCCCAACACCAGCGGGGGCAGGGCAATGCGGCGCAGGCTGACGCCTGCGGCGAGCAAGGCGGTGGTCTCGTTGTTTTGCGCGGCGCGGCCCAACACCATGAGCCCGGCGACGAGCACGCCTATGGCGAGGATGTGGTACTCGAAGAGAATCTCGGGGACCATGTAGGCGTAGTAGAGGAGGGCCTGCAGCAGCGGGGCCTCGTAGCGGTCGATGCGTTCCAGGCGGACGCTGAGTAGGTCGATAAGAATAAAGAGTCCCACCAAGCTGGAGACTACCTGGAGGATGGTGCGCAGCAGGCTACGTATGAGGCGGCGGTCGTAGAGCGTCATACGCGGTCCACCCGCAGCAGCAACACGCCGCCGAGCGCAAGGAACAACAGGTTGGGCACTTGCCCCAAGGCGAGCGCGGCGGGCAAGGGCAGGTAGTAAACCGAGTTCATCGCGCTGGCGAGAACGAAGTAGGCCGCCGTAACACCGATGCCAATGGCGAAGGACCAAGAGCGCCCGTGTCGTGAAGTACGCGCACCGATGGGTGCGGCCAACAGGCCCAGCACAAAGGCCAGCGCGGGCAGGCTGATGCGGTCAGAGAGCTCCCAGCGAATATCATGGAGCTCTGGCAGGTAAGTTATGGCACCGGTTATTTTGTATTGCTCCATCGTAGCGCGCTCGGCCACGAGCAGTTCGCCTGCGGACATACTGTTGAATGCGTCAAGGGGGGCGCGTGGGTCGGGCCGGGGCACGGCCTTGGCCAGGGTCTCGAAGGAAATGCGCCGCACCTCGAAGCCCTCGGATGCGGGGATGAGGTGGCCATTCTGCATGACAATGCGGGAACCGTCGGGACCGGACTCGACATGGGCCGTGTCGGCATAGAAGGCGTTCACCCCGCCGGAACCCTCGGGCTGGAGCAGCATGATATCGCGAAGGGTGGCGTCCTCGTCTCGGCTGCCGATGTAGACGCGCCAGTTCCCGTAGTTGTGCATCACGCCCGTGGGCAGCATGTCGAGGGTCATGCGCAGGGGCAGGTCGTAGGTGAGCAATTGGGACAACCGCTTTACGGCCCAAGGCTGGGCCACGTTTTGCAAGGCGAAACAAAAGACCGACACGGCAGCCCCGAAGAAGAGGACGGGCACAACGGCCTGCTTAAGCGAGATGCCGCAGGCGCGCATGGCGGTGAGCTCGCTGTTCTTGGCCAGGCGACCATAGGCGAACATGACGCCGAACATGAAGGTGAGCGGGAGGATGAGGCCCAGCGCAGTTGGCAGGCTGAACACGGCAATGAAGGCAACATCGACAATGGAAAGCTGAACGAAGGGAACCTTTGCTAGCAGGTCTCCCAAGTTACGCTGAATGCCGCCCGCCAAAAGAATAAACGTAACCAGTACGGCGGCAAGTGCCGCCGGGGTCCAGACTTGGGAGACGATGTATCGGGAGATGATTCGCATGGGTAAGTGAAGCATAGCAAACGCGTTTATGCCGGGGCCATGCGGGGGAGAAGGCAAGAATAGTGTTTTGGTCGGTTAGGGGCTGGGGCAGTAAGTAAGTTCAGTGTTGCATTGGGTGGCGTTGCACACGGTGGGGGTGCGCAGCAGTTCGGACAACTGCAAACGCCAGTCGGGCGGATTGTAGTCTGTGGCGTGGTTGACGCCGGAATCCGCGCAGGGGCAAGGACCGAAGGTAGGTGGTTCTTCCCCCGCTTGCACACAAAGCGTGGCCATGCAGAGCAGACAACAGAGCGCCATGCTGCGGAGCATGTGTGGTGTGGCTGCCATCGAATTCCCCAAGTGCCATCGGCGGCTTTGGCTGGGAGGGATAGTGCATTTGTGGTTGTAGTTTGGAAAATGTTTCGGGCGCCACTTCGCTTTTTCTGGAGTAAGGCCGCTTGCTGCAGCTCTTGCCGAGAAAGCTCGCTTCCATGAGGTGTCGGTTTTTTCTTCTCGTTGCCTATTTGGCCACTTCGACAAGGTCGATATGGAAGACCTTGGGCCAGAGTTTTCCGGTAACGAAGAGGCGGTCGTTGGCGGGGTCGTGGGCGATTCCGTTGAGTACGTCCACGGGGGGGATGCGGTCGGTGAGGGGGAGCAGGCCGGTGAGATCGATGTCGCTTTCGACCTGGCCTGTGGCGGGGTTGATGCGGACGATGCGGTCGGTCTGCCAGACGTTGGCGTAGATTTGGCCGTTGATGTACTCAAGCTCGTTGACGTGTTGCACGGGGCCTGTGGCGTCGCGCACTTCGATGGTGTTCACCTCGATGAAGGCCTCGGGGTCGAGGAAGTAGAGGGTGGCGGTGCCATCGCTCATGATGAGGTGGGTGTCGTTGTGGGTGATTCCCCAGCCCTCGGTGGGGTATTCAAATTCGCGCAGCTTGGCGAAGGTGGCTTTGTTGTAGACGAAGCCCACGTTGGTCTGCCAGGTGAGCTGGATGATAGTGTCTTTCCAGACGGTGATTCCCTCGCCGAAGTATTTGCTGTCTAGCGCGACGGATTGCAGTACCTTGCCCGTGGCTATCTCGACCTTGCGGAGGGTGGATTGCCCATTGATTCCGGTGCCTTCGTAGAGGAAGCCGTCGTCGTAGTCGAGGCCTTGGGTGAAGGCGTCGCGGCTGTGGGGGAAGGCTTCTCGGATGATGTAGTCGCCCTCGGTTTCGCAGCCGGTGGCGGTGGCTGCGGCGAGGAGGAGGAATGCGTAAGTGATAGGTTTGGCGAGGGCGCGCAGCATGGAGACTCCTTGTGACGGCGCTGGTCGCCGGGCGGAAGGACCGCCCTGGGGCGACAGCGGAACTGGATTCCTGCCTTTGCAGGAATGACGTGCTTCTTTTATTTTACACCAATGCTCAGGCGGGCAGGCGGACTTCAAAGACGGCGCCGCCGGTGTCGGCGTTGAAGAAGCGAATGGTGCCGCCGTGGCCGGAGACGATGCGATGGACGATGGAGAGGCCGAGGCCGGTGCCGCCCTGCTTTTTGCTGACGAAGGCGTTGAAGATGCCGTCGCCCAGCGCGGGGTCCACGCCGGGCCCCTGGTCGCTGATGCGGAAGCAGACGAAGCGATCTTCTTTGCAGATGTGGAATGCGACGTGCGAAGCGGGGGGGCTAACCTCGATGGCGTTGCGCAGCAGGTTGGACAGGGCCTGCACCATCTTGGGGGTGTCTGCCGCAATCTGGGGCACGTTGGGGTCTACGGTGAGATCGACGATGACATCCTTGTCGCGGGCGAGGCGCTCGACTTGTCGCTGCGTGCGGACTGAGATGAACTCGGGGTTGCACACGTTCTTCTCGATTTCGTAGGGCTTGCTGAATACCAGGAACTCCTTGATGAGGCGTTCGAGGTTGTCCACTTCTTCGAGTATCAAGCCAACGTTGGTGCGCATTCTGGGGTCGTCTTGCAGCCTGCGCTGCAACAGCTCGGCCATGCCGCTGATGACGCTGAGGGGATTGCGTATTTCATGCACAACGCCTGCGGTTAGCTCACCTATCTGCGCCAGTTGCTGGTTCAGTTCGGCCTGACGTTCCAGTTCCCGGATGCGGGTGAGGTCGCTGAAGAGGAATACCTTGCCGACCAGCTCGCCCTGTTCGCGCAGGAGCGAAGCAGTGACGCCGAGGACGCGGGGGCCGTCCGTCGTGTCGAGGATGACTTCTTTGCGGGAAACCGTCTCGCCGGTGCGGTCGAGTTCTTCGGCGATGGCGAGCAGGGGCGCGAAGTGCGGGTCCTCCCCAGAAGGAGAGCCGGGCGCGAGGGCAGGCTCGGGCGCGCCGAGGTGGGCGCGCGCGGCGGGGTTGACCAGGGCGATGCAGCCGTTGGCATCCAGCGCGAGCACGCCGCTACCGATGCCCGCAACGATGTGCTCAAGCAGGGTGCTGCTTACGCGGTGCGGCGTGCCATCAGCCTGTGGGGGCATCGACAGCCTCCCGTGGAGTTTCGGCCATGTGGACGCGGGTGGCTGCGGCGAGAGCGATGAAGTCATCGATAGTGAGCGTCTGCGGGCGACGACCGGGATCGATGCCGGTATCCTCGAAGGCAGCGGCGATGGCTTCTTGCGGCGCACCAAAGGTGCCCGACTTGAGGAGCGAGTTGCGCAGGGTCTTGCGGCGGTGGGTGAACGCGGCGCGGATCATCTTCACGGTGAAGGGGGTTGCCGCCCCGGCCAAGGGTTCCTTGTGCATACGGAAACGCACGATGCAGCTGTCCACCTTGGGGCGCGGCACGAAGCAGGAGGCGGGCACGTCGTGCACGATTTCCACGTCGGCATACATTCGGCCTGCGAGTGCGAGCACGCCGTAGTTCTCGGTGTTCACGGGGGAGATAAGCCGCTCCCCCACTTCCAGTTGCATCATCACCACGAGATGGGTGAAGTGGATGGGGGCCTCGATGAAGTGAAAGAGCACGGGGGTGGTGATGTAATAGGGCAGGTTGGCAACGAGCTTGTAGGACTCCCGCTGGGGTAGGTATTCCCCCACGAGCTTGCCCAGCGAGTGGTTGAGGATATCGCCCCGGAACAGTTTCACGTGCGGCATGTGGCCGAACTGCTCTTCGAGCACGGGCATGAAGGAGGGGTCTATCTCTACGGCGAGCAGGTCTCCCGCTGTGGCGGCGATACGGCGGGTAAGTGCACCGAGGCCCGCGCCCACTTCCACCACGGCGTCGTCACGCGTCAGCTCTGCCGCGTCCACCATGATGCGGTTGATGTTGTCGTCGAGCAGCAGGTTTTGCCCGAGGCCTTTTTTGAAGCGAATGTTGTGGCGTGTACAGAGATCGCGCAGGGAAACGCTGGGTGGCAGCACAACTTCGTCGGTGGCTTCTTCCAAAAGTTCGTTGATGGTGTTGTTATCCTTCACGCGGTGCGCCGCCGTGCGTAGACGAGGACGGCACCAACCAGCAGGAGCAGGACCACATCGGAGAGCCAGCCGCCCGCGTTACCTTGGCCGGATGCACAGCCAAGGAAGTTGGCGACCTTTGGAATGATACCCGTCCCAGTGACCGTGCGGGTTGCGCCTGCGCCGCCGGTGAAGGTGACCTCGGCGGTGTAGTCGATTTCGGTTGCAGGGGTAAAGCCCACGGTGATGTTGGCGCTTGCACCGGGTTGTAGGGTGTAGTTGCCGCCACTGATGATGCGGAAGGGCGCAGCCACTGTGGCCGTGCCAGAGAGCAGGGAGTCGCCGGTGTTGGTTGCGGTGAATACTGCCGTTGCTTCCTGTCCCACCTCGACCCGCCCGAAGGTGTATTGCGCAGGAGACACTTGCAGGCTCGCCACGCCGGGACGCAAGTTGAAGGGCGCGAAGATATCCAGCCCGGTGAGCAGGGCCTCGAGGCGATCCGGCGCGATGGTGATGTCTCGCACGGCGTCGTCGCTCCAGCCGCCATCGAACACGCTCTCGATGCGCAGGCCGCCGGAGCCGCCGTTGCGCAGGTTGGACGGGTGGTTGAATATGCCGGTGTCGTCTGGTGTGAACTGGATGCCTTCCATGGTGAGGATGGCGGGAACTTGCTGGAGGCGCGCGGGGTCGAGGCGGCTGAAGGTTAAGCCGCCGTCCGTGCTGACCAGCACACCTGCCGCAACATAGAGCGCGCCGGGGGTAAGGCCCGCCTCGGGCTGGGGTGTGAGTTGCTCGGCTTCGGTCTCGCCCAGAAGCGTGGCCAAATCGGGCGCAACGACGACCACGAGCAAGCCGATGCTGCCGTCGTCAAGCACGCGGCGGTCCACCTCGATGGTGACCAAGACTCCCGGCAGGGCGGGGTGGCTCAACACGGATACGACCGGCACGCCACCGTTGGTGGGGTTGCGGTCGAATCGGTCCACGCGCACGATGCGGTCTTCGCCAGTTTCGGGCACTTTGGGCTTGCTGGCCCAGATGTCGCCGTCTTCGAGCAGCACGCTGGTGGCTTGGTCGGGGTAGCCGTTACCGTTCGCGTCTGCGTTGGCGGGCGCGGCCAGCAACGAGAAGAGGGCGGCGTCTTCAACGCTGCCGTTCTCGCCGAATGCTTCCGCCGAAACGGTGTGCTGCCCTGCGGAAAGGACGGTGATGTCCTCGATGGTGAAGCCATAGGGCGGAAGCTGGGCCCCGCCCACCACGGAACCATCAATGCTGTATTGGACGATGCTGGTGTCCGCATCGCAATTGGTGCGGGCGCTGAGGCCAAGCGGCAAGGGGGACACGCCATTGCCCACGAGGATGATGGCCTCGTTGGCTGGGGCGGTTATCTCGACATTACCCACGTCGCAGCCGGGCTGTTCGCCTTCGCCTTCAAACGCGCCTTCATTGTCGCCCTCTACCGCGCCTTCGCTACTACCTTCGGTGTCGCCCTCGTTGCTGCCTTCGGCTGCGCCTTCCTCTTCACCCTCACCACCGTCCGCTGTACCGAATTCGTGCGCGCCGATGTCGTAGTCGCTGCCGTCACCTCGGGTGCCGGTGCGGCCATTGATGCCGCGCGGCTTGCCCTCGATGTCGTCCACCACGTTGCCAAAGCCAGATGTGGAAGTGCGGCGGCCTGCGTCCACGGCGGGCGAGGAAACGCCGGGGCGGAAGTCGCGCCCGGCGGGATCGATCAGGAGTGGATCGCTATCGGTATTGCCCGTACCTGCAAAGCCGCCTTGCACGATGCTGTAGGTGACGGTGGCTGTTCCGCCAATCAGGTGTATGGCGGTGCCGCTGTTCGCCCAGAGGATGGTGTTGGTGATCACCGGGCTGGACTCGAAGCTGCTTATGCCGCCGCCCTCGTCAGTGGCGAGGTTGTCGTAGAGGGTGCAGTTCACGATGTTGGGGGTGGAGCTGTTGTTGAAGATAGCGCCGCCAAGGCCCACCGCGCGGTTGCCCTGAAAGATGGAGTTGACGATGAAGGGCGAGGTGTCGCCCGCTATGCCCTTGCCCGTTGACGGCCCGAGGGTGTAGACCGCGCCGCCGCTGCCGCCGCTGGCGTTGTCGTAGAAGCGGCAATCTTCGATGCGGGCGGAGCCCACGTTGATGAAGATGGCGCCTGCGGTGTCGGTGGCGGTGTTGCCGGTGAACACGCACTCGATGATGGCGGGAGAGCTATCGAGTACGGTCAACGCGCCCGCGCTTTGGGTGGCGTTGTTCGCGTCGAAGAGGCAGCCGATGATCTCGCCGTTCGCTAGGTTGTTGAACACCGCGCCGCCGAAGTTGCTGGTGTTGTCGCGGAAGGTACAATCCACCAGGGTGGGTGCGCTTTCGAGCGAGGTTATTGCGCCGCCGCTTGCGCCTGCGGTGTTGGTTTCAAACACACAGTTGCGGATGAGCGGGGCCGCGCCACCTAGGTTGAAGATGGCACCACCGAAGTCGGTGGCTTCGTTATTGGTGAAAATGCAGTTGGCCACCGTGGGGGACACGTTGAAGTTCAACATGCCCGCGCCGGAAGAGCCGCGCCCGCCGGTGATGGTGAAGCCATCGATACGTGCGTTGTTTGCACCCTCAAGCACGCGCTCGGTGGGGCCGCCGAGGTCGGATGTCGACCCGTCAATGATGGTTTCATTCACGGCAAGGTTGCGCTGCGTGCGCAGGGTCTCGGTGCCTGCAAAGCCGCCATAGAGCGCGATGCCGCTGCGCAGCAGCAGGGTGCCACCGCCGGGGCGGGCCTCGCCATATACGCCCTCGGCCACCCAGACTTCGCCCGCGCCCACGTTGCGGGCCGCGTCAAGCCCGGCGCGCAGGGTGGTGTGGGCGGTGCCCCAAGTGAGGCCGTCTTCCTCGCCGGAGGCGTTGTCGATGTCCACGAAGATTACGTCGCCGGAACCCGGTTCGCCCTCGGCGGAACCTTCGCCTTCAGTGGTTCCTTCGGCTGCGCCTTCACCTTCGACTGCGCCTTCTTCTGCACCTTCGCTTGTCCCTTCCCCTTCGCCCTCAACTCCCCCCTCTTCCGCGCCTTCGCCTTCGGGGGTAATGTCGCCGGTGAACTCGTCCGCGCCGATGTCGTAGGCGGTGCTGAAGGGGCGGGCGTCGCCCTCGAAATCCTGCACCACGGAACCCAGGGTTCCGGGGCTGGAGTCGGTGCCGCGATCGATGCAGGGGGAATTGGACTGCAAATGGAAGTCTCGAGCGCCCGGGGCAACCAAGCGGGGATTCGCGCTGATGTTGCTGCCTGCTCGACCATCCTGCGTGTTGCAGGATTGCACCGTAGTTTCGCTGTCTATCGAGAGCAGGCCGAGGGCCGCTGCGTTCTGCCAGATGATGCAGTTGGTGTACGTGCCACTCGACGTGGTCTCGGCAATGCCGCCGCCGTTGTTGGTGGCGCTGTTGCCGAAGATCGTGCAGTTGCTAACCGTGGGGCTGGCGCCGTTGCTGAATATGCCGCCGCCGAATTGGGCGGCGGTGTTGCCCGCGAAGATGCTGTTGATGACGACGGGCGCGGATAGTTCCGATGCACCACCGTTGGGGTTGCCCGCGTTGGAGAGGCCTCCGCCGCTTGCACCGCTGGTGTTGTCGTAGAACTGGCAGGACTTGTATTCCGGCGAGCGGCCATTGTTAAACGCACCACCGCCGAAGCTGGTGGCTTGGTTGCCGTCGAAGAGGGTATTGTTGATTTCGCCTTGGGTATTCAGGTTGGAAAGACCACCGCCGCTGTCGGCGGTGTTGGCATTAAACGCGCAGTTGGTGACGAGCACGTTGGCGTCGAGCGTGAACAAGCCACCGCCGGATGGGGCGGTGTTTTCGGTGAAGGCGCAGCCATCGAAGGTGGCGATGGCCCCTTGCAGCGTGGCACCGCCACCGCTGACTGCGCCGCCGTTGCCGGCGAAGCTGGAGTTTCGCAGGGTGATGGAGACGTTGCCCAATGCCATTAAGCCGCCGCCGGAAACGGTGGCCGTGTTGTCAGTGAAGATGCAGTTCTCGATGAGGACGTTGGCTATCGGCGTTGTACCACCATCTGCGAACACGCCGCCGCCCACGGTGCCGCGCCCGCCGCTGAGGGTGAAGCCGTCGAGCCTGGTGTCGCTTGCGGCGCGCACGACGGAGGTTGCAGGCTGGCCATCATTCGCAGTGGCTCCGCTGATGATGGTGGGGTTGGCTTGCGGGTCGCGCTGGGTGCGCAGGGTTTCGCCACCGGAAAAGCCGCCGTAGAGTGCAACGCCGGGTTCAAGTTGCAAGGAACCACCGAGGCCGCTGCGCTCTTCGGCATAGGTTCCTGCTGCTACCCATATTTCGGATGCCCCGGATATCTCGGCCACGAGGAACCCTTGCTCGATGGTGCGCAGGGCGGTGCCCCAACTGAGGCCGTCGATGAAGGAACCCGTGCCGCCAACATTAACGTAGACCACATCGGCCTGCACATCGCCTTCGACGAGTCCCTCGAAGCTGCCTTCGCCCTCTTCAGTTCCTTCGCCTTCCCCCTCGCCGGGGATGAAGCTACCGTCGTATTCGTCGTAGCCGATGTCGTAGTCCGAGCCATCGCCACGAGGGGTGACGGTCCCATTAAAGGGGCGGGGGTCTCCCTCGAAATCGTTCGAGACGGAGCCGAACTCTGGGCCGAAGAGGCCAAAGCCTGCGTCGAGTAAGGGGGAATCCTGGGTGAGGCGGTAATCGCCCGCGCCGGGTGCGGTGAAGGCGGGGGCAACGTTGAGGTTCTGCGTTCCTGGCCAGCCGCCTTCGATGTTCGAGTAGCCCGCCGTGGTAAGCGCCACGGGGGGTAGCGGGTTGGGCGGCGTGCCGATGAAGGAGAAGTCGGGGCTATCGAAGATTGCACCGCCGGTGTTGCCGTGGACGATGGTGTTAAGCAGGGTGAGTTGGGCACCGTCGAAGGTGAAAATGCCGCCGCCGTTTGCGGCGGTGTTGTTGGCGATAGTGCAGTTGAAGAGGCGGCCAAGGCCTTCGCCGGAGAAGAAGCCGCCGCCCGTGCCGCTGATGCAGGTGTTGTCTGCTATCAGGCAATTGATGAGGAAGGGGTCCGCCAGCAGCGGGTCTTCGGATTGCTCGGGCAGGCGGCCCACGTTGTAGAAGCCAGCGCCGACTACGGGCTGAGCCTCGTCCTGCAGGCGCAGGCGGAGGGCGGTGTTGCCCTGGATGATGCAGGCGTCGAAGCGGCCAGCGGAACCGGAGTTGTGGATGCCGCCGCCGAGGCGGGCGCGGTTATTTTCGATGAGGCAATTGCTGATGTTCGCGTTTGAGCGCACGCCGTTGTAGAGGCCGCCACCGCCGAACTCGGCCTCGTTGTTGGTGAAGGTGCAGCTCTCGATGGTGGGGGTGGCATCGTCGAAGTTCAACATGCCACCGCCGATGCCGCCGGTTTCGAGCCCGGTGGGCTGGCCTTCGCCGTTGAGCGCCGGCACGAGGAGAGCCTTGTTGTCGATGAAGATGCAGTTGCGGACAATGGGGGCGCGGCCATCGTTGAACATGCCTGCGCCGCGCGCCGCGCGCCCACCGGTGATGGTGAAGCCATCGAGCACGGCCCCGGTGTCGCCCAGAACTACGCTGGCCACGGGCACGTTGTCGCCACTACTGTCCTTGGTGCCCACGAGGCGGGTGAGATTGGCGGTGAAGTCGCGGTCTGCAAGCAGCGTTTCCGTGCCTGCGAAGCCGCCATACACCTGCACGCCGGGCTTCATGTCGAGCGAAGCACCGCCATTGGTCTCCACTTCGAGGTAGTCGCCCGCCGCCACCCACACCTGCGTACCCGGCACGGCTTCCGCCATGGCCTCATGCACGGTGTTGTATGCGCTGGCCCATGCGTCGCCGTTGCCGCCTGCGGGGGCATCGACGTCGACGAAGATCTGGGCGCTGGCTGCACCGCAAAGCGAAAGGGCCAACAAGGCGACCCCGGATATGATTGATGCGAAGGAACCGCGACAACGCATTCCTTTGTACTCCCCACGGCTAGGGCGCAAGCGCGCCGCTGCTGTTCACTGGTTCACAGGATACCCCAACCAGCGCTGGATAAAAAGAAGGCTGCGGCATGGGGTTCACGCCGCAGCCTGGAAACTTGGCCTAAGCCGCAGCTAGATGCGGCGATACACCGCCTGCGGAATTTTCTGCGTGCGCTCGGTGAGCACTGCGCCCACTACGCGCGAACGGTTGTCGCCGTACATCTCGAGCGCACGGGCAACCACCTCGCGGCGCGTCGAATCGGCACGCACCACCATTACCACGCCATCGACATTGTTCGCCAGCTTGAGCGCGTCGTGCGAACGAAGCACGGGCGGCACGCTGAAGATGATGTGCTTATAGCGCTTGCGAAGTTCCTCGACGAGGTGGGACATGGATTCTGAACCCCAGAGGTAGGTGGAGGAATCGCCGCCACCGCCTCGGCCCACCACGGTGAGCGTACCTTCGGAACGGAAGACGTCGTCGATGTTGGCCTGATTGAGCAGCACGTCGGTGATGCCCGCGCCTGCGGAGCGTCCGCCGGATTCGCCGGTCAGATCCACCAGCAAGGTGCGGCCCACGGGGTCGGCGCTGTATGCGTCGGCCAGCGCGGAGGCAACCTGGCCCGCGCCCTCGCCGGGAATTGAACTGGTAACTTGCAGGGCAATCGACTTGCCGCCCTTGTCGCCGAAGGTGTCGAGCAGCAACGCAAGGCGCTCGGCTTCCTGCTTGTTCAGGCGTTCACCGGGACGGTTGAAGAACGAGGCCAAGGGGGCGGTCTTCAGGTAGGCTTCCAAGTCTTCCGGCGTCTTCAGGCCGTGGTCCAAGTAGTCGAAGACGAAGGCCAATGCAAGCGCGCCGAAGATACCCGCGACCAAGCCGATGAGGATGTTCGGCAGCTTCTTCGGGAAGAGCGGCTCTGCGGGCAGGTTTGGC
>JBIKMR010000004.1:0-41242 GCA_044359155.1 Candidatus Hydrogenedentales bacterium
CGAGGTGATGGCATTACGCAGGGTGCGCGTGATGTGCTCCTGGCCCACCACGTCCTCGAAGCGGCGGGGTCGCCACTTTCGCGCAAGCACCAGGTATCGCTCGTCTGCCATGAACGCGCTCGCCCCCCCCACGTGCAGGATTAGAAAAAGGTCACGGGGCCGCGGCTCCGGCAGACTGGTCTACAGCACACGCACAAGTGGCTACGGCTGCTTCCTCTCGGACCTGACCGGGTACACCACCGTATCGTTGAGTAGGGCCAACCATCAACACCGCGAACCCCGTGATATAGGAATTTCGCTCCCGGCCCGCAGGGCAGACCGGACCCGGAACATTAGCACGCGGGGATAAAACCCGTCAACCTGCCGAAGCGCGTGTAACTTTTCCTTCTTGTAAAGCGTTCCTGCGGGGATTACACTATGGGGTGTAAAGAAATACCTACGCCCAAAGGTGCGCTGCGGTAAACAAGGAGTTTTTGCAATGTACGAAACCATGGCCTTTGCAATGCCGGGCGGCATGGAATTGGTTATCCTGCTGGTCATCGTGCTGGTCATCTTCGGTGGTGGCAAGCTGGCAGGCGTGGGCCGTTCCCTTGGGCAGGGCATCTCCGAGTTCAAGAACGCGGTGAAGACCCCGGACCCCGAGAAGAATCCCACCCCCGGTGGCGAAACCCCGAACACCCCCAGCACCCCGAGCTGAAACGTCGGGCGCTGAAGCATGTTCTCTGCGCGCGGCAGGTCTGAAAGGCCCGCCGCGCGTTGTCCTTTTGGGGATAAACCTTGATACACCCCTTGCCACACGCCACTGCCTGCGTGGCCAGCGTTGTCATCGCCGTGCACAACCGCCGCGACGATGTGCTAGCCTGCCTCGATTCGCTAGCGGCAGAGCCCCTGACCGAGCGCAGGGTCGAGGTGGTGGTGGTGGATGACGCATCGACCGATGGCGTGGCCGAGGCGATTGCCACCCGACACCCCGGCGTGCGCGTGTTGCGACAAGAGCACAACATCGGCCCGGCTGCCGCGCGGAATTTTGGCTCGCTGGCGGCACGAGGCGGGCTGTTGTGCTATCTCGATTCCGACGGCGTCGTCACCCCCGGCTGGCTGGGCGCGATGCTGGCGGCGCACGATGGCGGCACGGTGCTGCTGGGTTGCGCGGTGGATTATGAGGGCGGGCGCGTGCAGGGCTTGCCGCGCAGGGCGACCTTTCTGGGCAAGAGCCTGAAGTGCGCGCCGCACCGCGCCAACACCGGACCAAGCTGCAACCTCGCCATCCCCCGCGCCTGCTTTGACGCGCTTGATGGTTTCGACGAGGAAATCCCCTACTACTTCGAGGACAGCGACCTGTGCATCCGCGCACGCCGGGCGGGCTTTCGCTTTGCCTACCTGCCGAACGCAGTGTTTCGCCACAAGGGAAATGAATTCAAGAAGGGCGAGGCCATTCGCCTGCAAGAGCAACACAGCACTTACGCCATGCTGAAGGCCTATCGGGGCAACGCCCCCCTGCGCGCGGTTTTCACTCTCGCCAATGCCACATGGCTGTTCTGTCGGCTCGCCCTGTGGACTATACAGGGGAGAAGGCAAGACGCCGCCCGCCTCTGGCGCGGATGGCGCGAGGCCTATGCCCGCTTCAGGCAATACACCGGCTAGGTTGCCTCCCTAATTTGAAAGCGAAGAATGCAACTTGGCAAAAAGTGTGTTACCATTATTGAGTCATGAATAAAGCATTCCGCACATATCACCTCTCGCTGCTGTTGCGGCTCTGCGCCGCCGTGGCGCTGGTCGCCACGGGCGGCTTTGGCCAGTTGGCCTATGCCTGCGGGGCGGGCATGGATTGTGCAACGGGCTGTGGCGCGTGTGCGAATTGCGATGCGGGCGGCGGATGCTGTGCCGGGGATGCTGCGGCAACCACATGCTGTTCGATGGATACCGCGACCACCTGTTGTTCAGCTGGCAATACGCAACACGCGGGCTTGAGCGCCAGCAACTGTCCCTGCTCGGTGTCCGTACCTACCCAGCCTGCGCTTCCCGTGTCCCAGCCCGCGCAGGCAACCGCCACGCAGGCCACGCATTTCCAGCCCCTGTTTGCCCTGGCCGCGCTGACGTCAGCCATCCCCTTGGAAGTTGCCGCACCCCATGGCGTGCGGTCCACTCTCCCCCATCCCACGCCTCCATCGCTTGCCGCCCTGTGCAAGTTACGTTGTTAAGCCGTAGCCGGTAACTCCTCCACCGGCACGGGGTGTATCCCCGCCCCTATCGGCCCCCTGCATCGTTGCGCCTGAACTCTATCCGGCGCAGCAGGATGAGAAAACAACAACGATTAAAAATGATCGAGGAGACGAACCATGTCTACTTTCAAGAAGTTTGGCTTTGCCCTGTTGACGATTGCCTTTGTGTGCGTGCTTGCCACTGGAACCGCCAAGGCGGAGGAGAAAGCCGATGCCAAGGCAGCGGCCTGTTGCTGTGGCGATAAGTGCAAGGAATGCTGCGGCGATACCTGCAAGTGCGCCACCGGTGAAAGCAAGTGCTGCAAGGAAGGCAAGTGCGGTAAAGATGCCAAGTGCGCCGAGAAGTGCAAGGCTGGCGAAGGCAAGGCTTGTGACACCAAGGATGGCAAGGCTGCCTGTGCCACGAAAGACTGCAAGTGCTGCTGCGGCGACAAGTGCAAGGATTGCTGTGGCGATACCTGCAAGTGCGCCAGCGGCGAAGGCAAGTGCTGTGGCAAAGACGGCAAGTGTGTTGACGGCAAGGCCTGCTGCAGCAAGGACGACAAGGCTGCCGCAACCGAGCACAAGTGCGGCTGTGGCGACAAGTGCGCCGAAAAGTGCGGCACCACCTGCAAGTGCTAACCCGCCACGTTAGATAGCGTAAGTTAAGTCAAATAGCCGGGGCAGCAGCTGCTGCCCCGGCGAATCTCTTTGTCGGTAATCCCAGCTACACCGTAACCGGGCAATACCCATCCTCGCCGCCGACGCAGGCCTCGAAACCGTTTGCATTGTAGAACTGGATCAGGCGTATCAGTTCGTTCAGCGTGATTGACCAGTCCTGCGGGGAATAGTCGCTGGCGTGCGACGGGCAAGTCTGGTCTACACTACCCGCGCTATACCCGTCTTCGCCACCTGCGTCGCAGCCGAAGGTTAAGAGGTTGTACAACTGCACCAGGCGCAGCAGCTCTGTCAGGTCAATGCGCTGGTCAGAATCCTGGTCTGCCGAATGCCCCGGCGCGGCGCCTTCCCCTTCTCCCTCACTGGTCCCCTCGCCATCGGCTATGCCCTCACCTTCCGCTACTCCCTCGCCTTCAGCGACTCCTTCACCTTCTGCAATCCCTTCGCCTTCTGTAACTCCTTCACCCTCGGCTGTTCCTTCGCCTTCAGCAACACCTTCACCCTCGGCTGTTCCTTCGCCTTCGGATGTCCCTTCCCCCTCGACAACCCCTTCTCCCTCGCCTTCGACGGGGACCGTATAACAATAGCCCAAACTCCAGCCGTCGAATACGCCGATGCCCGGGCTGGCGTCGTCTTCCACGCGTAGGATCCAAAGACCAGTCAATGACTCTCCGACGAAAGTGGACAAGGCCTGCTCAGGACGGTATGCCCCAGATACCTGCCCGCTGGGATCAACAATCGTGGAAACTGCGGTGTCGCTGAAGCTGATAGGTGGCACGCCCGCCAGGCCGTTGCCATTGTCCGTGCTCAACTCGACTATGGTGCCCGAGGGCGACTCAAGCGTAATGTCCAGATCACCAAAGTTCTCATGCGTCACGTTAAGGCTGGGCGATACGGATTCGACAATGCCCTGCTCCCCCACCGAGATAGTGACGCTGAAGTTGTTGAAGCTTACGATATTGATGGGACCCGAAAGACCGGGTTCGCCCGAGCAGAAGGGATCAGGCTCGCCCTCGGGTAGGCCTTCGGGTTCACCCTCTTCTACACCGGGGATGTAGCAGTAGGACATGCTCCACCCCTGCAAGGTGCCTGTGTTACTCGATGTGTCGTCGGATACCTGTAACTGCCACAGCCCAGACATGCGTTCTCCGGCAAACGTGGAGAGCGGCTGCTCTGGCCGATAGGTAGCTGCCAGTAACGTCGGCGCGCCCACGACGCTGGTGGCCGCAGTGTCGTCAAAGGTGACGCTTCCGCTCAGTGCGTCGCCTTCGCCGTTGTCGGTGGACAATTCTATGACGGTGCCATCGGGCGAACGCAGCAGAATGTCGAGGTCAGCTGGCAATCCATGGGTGAGGCTCACGGTAACAACCAAGCTCACCACCTCACCCATCTCGCCCACGGAAGCGACCGAGGTGGTTGTATCATTGTCATTTATGGGCTTGGGTAGGTTCTGCCCGCTTTCGCCCGAGCAGAACGGATCAGGCTCGCCCTCGGGCAGGCCTTCGGGTTCACCCTCTTCTGCACCGGGGATGTAGCAATAATTCATGCTCCATCCTTCCAACGTCCCGACATCCCCCGTGCCATCGTCTGATACCTGTATTTGCCACACCCCCGACATGCGCTCCCCGGCGAAGGTGGACAGCGGTTGTTGTGGGGCATACGACCCAGAAAATGGCGCGGATGCACCCACAATGCTGATAGAGGCCGAGTCGTCGAAAGCGAATGTTCCGCTAAGTGCGCCGCTGCCGCCATTGTCATCCGACAACTCGACGATGGTCCCATCGGGCGAACGCAACTGAATTTGCAGATCAGAGGCAAAGCTATGGGTGAGACTCACATTCACTATCAGGCTCGTCACTTGACCGGTCTCACCCACGAAAAGCACAGACGTCGTGGTATCGTTGTCAGTGATTGGTTTGGGTAGATTCTGTCCACTCTCGCCCGAACAGACGTCCGGCGTACCTTCACCCTCTTCCACGCCAGGGATAAAGCAATAGCCGAGGCTCCAACTTTGCAAAGTGCCCGAATCACCACTTCCGTCGTCGGCAATCGTCAAAGTCCAGATGCCGCTCATTCCTTCGCCAACGAAAGTTGAAAGAGGTTGCTCGGGAGAATAAATGGCGTTGAATGGGGCTGATGCCGTTGTAATCCCGGATGCTGCGATATCATTAAACGAGATTGCCCCATCAATGTCCCCGCCCCCGCCATTGTCGCTGCTCAGGTCGAGCACAGTGCCATCAGGCGAAGTAAGAGTGATATCAAGATCGGCAAAGAAAGTATGCGTCAGAGTCAGGTTTACGGTAATGCTAAAAACACTGCCTGTCTCTGAAACGTTTATTGGCAAAGAGATGGAAGCGTTATCGTTGATGACGACAGGCCCGCCCGCGCTGGCTTCACCCGAACACGATTCCCCCGCAATCGCACGCCCAGCCCATAACAACGCCACCAGAATCCACAACAACAGTCCTCTGCTCATCCCCATGAACCTCCGCCCCATGGCAAACCAACTGAGAAGTTCCCCATGAACCTCGTAAGCAAATGATACCACGAATGTGGTGAGAGCTCTCGGGGATTTAAGGCCTTCAACTAGACCCGGGCCGCGCCAAACGTGGAGATAGTCCCCTCCCCACTTCATGTTATCTATTGACACTCTTCGCCGCAGCGTGTTACCGTGCAGAGGTTTACGAAGATGCGACGCCCTTGGGGGGCGGAGATTTTCTGTATGTGCGCAGTACGTTTTTCTGGCCCAGAGCCGCAGCCACGCAAGAGTCCCGACATCATCATGGTGGGGGGCGGCAAGGGCGGTGTAGGAAAATCCTGTTTTTCGGTGAATCTTTCCGTGGCCGTGGCCGCACGCGGCTGGCGGGTTATCCTGCTGGATGCAGACCTGAGTTGCGCCAATGCGGAGACCTTGCTGGGCTTTCGCCCCAAGGTCAGCTTGGATTCCTTTCTGCGCAACCGCGAAGCCTCAGACCTGGCCTCGGTAGTGTGCGACACCCCCTATCCCAACCTGCGCCTGATACCGGGAACCAGCGGATTGCTGGATGTTTCGCACCCCAGTTATCAGCGGCGTATAGCGCTTATTCGCGGTTTACGTAACCTCGATGCGGATTTGGTGGTGGTAGACCTGGACGCAGGCGCGCATTTCACCACGCTGGACTTCTTCCGCATGAAGCAGGCGAAGGGCGTGGTGGTGATCAACCCCGAGCGTACCTCGATAGACAACGCCTTCAAATTCCTGCGTGCCGCCTTCTTCCGCCACGTCGAACGCTTCTACCATTCGCCTGAGGTGGGCCTGCTGCTGAAGCGAAACCACACCCTGCCCGACTTCTTTGAGTGCCTCGAGCAGGCAACGTGCTTCGATGTTAACCTTAAAGAAAAGATAAAAACCGAGATACACCAACTTGCCGCCACGTTCAAGCCTCAGGTGGTGGTGAACAAGGTGGGCACGGTATACGAGGCGAAGGTGGCGGCGAACATCCTGAGCAAGTATGCGCGCCAGCACCTGCTGGTAGAGCCGGACATGCTGGGCCATATTTTCTTTGACGGGATTGTTAAGGAATCGGTAAACTGCGGGATACCGTTCGTACACAATCACCCGAAGCTGCAAGTGTCGGGATGTTTTTCTGACATGGCAAATCGGTTGGGTTACTTCTAGTCTGGGGTGAATTTCAGCATGGCGCAAGAACATGGTTCCGGGGATATCCACGTGGGCACGAATGACGAAATCAGAGACATGGAGCAGGCGGGACGCAAGGGGCTGTTTGGCCGCTTGAACACCGCCATTCAGCAGAACCGTGGGCCGGAGCGCCCGCGTGAACTGGTGGCCGCCGAAACGGCGCCCTCGGTCAGCGCGGACGACATTGCCATCCGCCGAGCCCGCACGGTAAGCACGGCCCGCATGATCATCCCCGAGGGGGCAATCATCCAGGGCAACCTCACCGCTGGTTCAGAAACGGAAATCTCGGGCCGCGTCGAGGGCGACGTGGTCATCGAGGGAATGCTCACCCTGGGCAAGACTGCCCTGATTACCGGCAGCGTGCGCGCGGGCTCGTGCCGCGTGGACGGTCTGGTCGAGGGCAAGGTCGAGTGTTCAGAAGAGCTGGACCTTGGGCAGGGCGGACGCATCAACGGCGACGTGGCAGCGGGAAAACGAATAAACCTCGCCGGACAGGTGTATGGTGGAGTGATAACACCGGGGGTGTTACGCATGTGCCAGAGCTGCCGGGTGCAGGGCGATGTACGCGCTCGCTCGCTCACCATGGAAGAAGGCGCTACGCTCGACGGTAGCTGCATCATGCGGGCCCCCTCACAGAAGTAACCTTCGTCTATACGAAAGGAAAAGTGAGGTAGTACCATGATTATGAGTCCCGGTTCCCTGATAATCTTTGTGCTCACGGCTGCGCTGGCGGGCATAGTCCACCTGTGGCTGAAGAGCACCTACGCCAAGTATTCCCAGATTCCCGTGCAGTCCGGCTTGACCGGCGCGCAAATCGCCCGCCGCATCATGGCCAGCGAAGGCATCAACGATGTCACGCTGGAAGAAGTGCCCGGCCAGATGAGCGACCACTACGACCCCACCCACAAGGTGGTGCGCCTGTCGCCCGATGTTTACCACGGCACCACCGTGGCGGCGCTGGGCATTGCGGCGCACGAGGTGGGCCACGTTATCCAGCATGCACGTGGCTATGCCCCGCTGGCCCTGCGTACCTACCTGGTGCCGGTGTGCAGCATCGGCAGCAACCTGGCCCCCTATCTGGTGCTCATCGGCATGATGCTCTCGTTCATGCCGCTGGCCATGCTGGGCGTATGGCTCTTTGCCGCTGCCACCCTGTTCACGCTGATCACCCTGCCAGTCGAGTTCAACGCCAGCAGCCGTGCCATGCTCGCGCTGGCCGATGGCCGCGTGATGACGCAAGACGAACTCGGCGGCGCACGCAAGGTGTTGAACGCTGCCGCGATGACCTATGTGGCGGCTGCGGTCACCTCTGTTGCGTGGCTCCTGTATTACGTGATGATGGTCATGGGTGGGCGGCGCGACTAGTCGCCGCAATTGCATGACGCAAGGAAAGCATTCTCCATACCGCCGCATCCTTCCGGGTGCGGCGGTATTGCTTTATTGCTTGGGCGCGCTGCTGTCCCTAGCCACACATGCGGCGGATCCCGTGCAGCTAACCGTGCGCAGCACCGGCTATGCCGAGGGCGTGGGCTATGCCGCGCGCGACCGCGCCGTGGGCGATGCCCGGCAGCGCGCGCTGGTCGAGGTGTTGCAGGCGCTCTCCGCTTCGGAAGACCTGAAGCTGTTCCACCCCATCCTGCGCAACGTGAACACCTATGTGCCAACCTATGACTTGCTGCGCCACGACCAGGTGGGCGCGGACACGCGCGTCGAGATAGACGCGCACGTGCAGGAAGCCCCCCTCCACCGCGATATTGCCGCCATCATGCTGCCGCGCCTGCCGGAAAAGCCCAAGGTGCTGCTGGTCATCGGCGAGCAGATAGGCGACGACGGCATCATGGCCGTGCCGGATTTCGGCGCAGCGGAAGTGGCGCTGAAGGAAGCGCTCGAAGACAAGGGCCTCGAGGTGCGAGGTGTCGATACGCTCGACAAACTCTACACCCACCCGCAGTTGATGGACGTGGTCTCCGGTAGTGTCGAGCTGGGCTCGAAGTTCGCCAAGGAAAACCCCGCCCACGTGATCGTGGTGGGCACGGCACGCAGCACCTATGTGCTGGAAGAAGCCGACAAGAACCTTAAGAAGAACACCGCCGAAGTGAAGCTGAATGTGTTTCGCGGAAGCGATGGCAAGATGATCAGCGACGTCTTCTCGCAGGCGGTGGTCCATTCGGCAGACGCCTTCGAGGGCGGCGAGGCCGCCGTGCAAGACGCCTGCCGCAAGGCCCAGCAAGACGTGCTCACCGCAGCCGCCATCACCGTCCTCAGCACCCGCGCCTCCGACGGCCTGCTCATCACTGTGCTCGACCCCGAAACCCCCGAACGCCTCGCCGCGCTCGTGCAGGCGATCGAGTCCCTGCCCGGCGCAGGCAAGGCACAGACCCTCTACTTCTCCCCCAGCCTCGCCCGCCTCTCCATGCCCTACGACGACTCCCTCAGCTACCTCGTCGATTCCCTCAGCTACGCCAAGCCCGGCGGCGCAGCGGTAGAAGTAACCCGGGTGTTGAAGCGCGACGTGGAGATCACTTTCAAGTAGGTGCCAAATATATAAGGCAGCCTTGGGGTAACAGTCCCGACTTGCGTTTCTAACCCATTCCTAATGCTCGCCTTGAATACCCGTCGTTCATGGCCTATACTCTTGCCGCGCATTCACTTGTGATGGAAGTAACGGGTGAACTGCGCCTGCGTGGCCCGGAATGTCGAGGTATCCGGGCACGTGCAATTCCGCATTGGCGGAATGGACTTTTCCCCGGTGCTCACACAAAACGGCTAGGAGTGATATACCATCATGGCGAAGAAGAACGTCTACTCGTTCGGCGGCGGCAAGGCCGATGGCAAGGGCGACATGAAGACCCTGCTTGGCGGCAAGGGTGCGAACCTGGCAGAGATGTCTTCTCTGGGCATTCCAGTGCCAGCGGGTTTCACCATCACCACCGAGATGTGCATCGAGTACTACAAGAACAAGGGCAAGCTTTCGCCCGCGCTCGAGAAGGAAGTTGCCGACGCGCTGAAGAAGGTCGAGCGCATCATGGGCAAGAAGTTCGATGACCCCAAGAACCCGCTGCTCATGTCCGTGCGCTCCGGCGCGCGTGACTCGATGCCCGGCATGATGGACACCGTCCTCAACGTGGGCCTCAGCAGCAAGACCATCCCCGGCCTTATCGCCAAGAGCGGCGACGCCCGCTTTGTGTATGACGCCTACCGTCGCCTCATCACCATGTACTCTGACGTGGTGATGGAGAAGGCTGCGGGTATCGAGCCCAAGGACGGCGAGGGCATCCGCGCCAAGCTTGAGCATGTGATGGAACACATGAAGGCGGAACGCGGAATCACCGAGGACACCGACCTCACCGCCGACGACCTCAAGTCCCTCGCGGAAGAATTCAAGAAGATTGTTAAGGCGACCCTCGGCAAGCCTTTCCCGGACGATGCATGGCTCCAGCTTTGGGGCGGCATCAAGGCCGTGTTCCAGTCCTGGAACGGCAAGCGCGCCATTGCCTACCGCCGCATTGAAGGCATCCCCGACGAATGGGGTACCGCCGTGAACGTGCAGGCGATGGTGTTCGGCAACATGGGTGAAACTTCCGCCACGGGCGTGGCGTTTACGCGCAACCCGGCCACTGGCGAGAACCTGTTCTACGGCGAGTGGCTGGTCAACGCCCAGGGCGAAGACGTGGTGGCGGGCCTCCGCACCCCCGCCCCGGTAAACGAAGCCACCAAGACCGCCGACCAGGCGCAGATGCCCTCGCTCGAAAAGGCCAACCCCAAGGTCTACAAGAAGCTCGACGCGATCCGCACCAAGCTGGAGAAGCACTACCGCGACATGCAGGACATCGAGTTCACCATCGAGGATGGCGAGCTGTGGATGTTGCAGACCCGTACCGGCAAGCGCACCGGCACCGCCGCCGTGCGCATCGCCGTCGAGATGGCGCAGTCCAAGATGATCAAGGAAGAACTCGCGCTGATGCGCGTGAAGCCCGAGCAGCTCGACGAGCTGCTCCACCCCATGCTCGACCCGGCTGCCGAGCTGGTGGGCCAGGTGTTGGCCAAGGGCCTGCCCGCAGGCCCCGGCGGCGGCGTGGGTCAGGCCGTGTTCACGGCAGACGACGCAGCCGAGTGGGCCAGCAAGGGCCACACGGTCGTGCTGGTGCGCAATGAAACCTCCCCCGAAGACGTGCATGGTATGCACGTGGCCGAGGCCATCCTCACGGCCAAGGGCGGCATGACTTCCCACGCGGCCCTCGTGGCGCGCGGCTGGGGCAAGTGCTGCATCGTGGGTTGCTCCACGCTGAGCATCGACGCACGCGCCAAGACCCTCACGGTCGGTGGCACGGTGGTGAAGGAAGGCGACTGGATTTCGCTCAACGGCACCGCAGGCAAGGTCTACAACGGCAAGGTGCCCGTGCTCCCCGCACAGCCTGACCTCAACAAGTGGTACAAGACCCTCATGGGTTGGGCCGACGCCACCCGCCAGATCAACGTGCGCACCAACTGCGAATCCCCGGCAGACGCAGCGCAGGCCGTGGCCTTTGGCGCGGAAGGCATTGGCCTTGCCCGCACCGAGCACATGTTCTTCGAACCCGAGCGCATCATCCACATGCGCGAGATGATCCTTTCCGATACGGAAGCCGGTCGTCGCGCCGCCGTGATGAAGCTCCTCCCCTTCCAGAAGGCGGACTTCCTCGGAATCTTCAAGGCCATGGCGGGCAAGCCCGTCACCGTGCGCCTGCTCGATCCCCCGCTCCACGAATTCGTTACCCTGAGCGAAGAGCAGATTCGTGAATTGGCCACCCACATGAGCCTCACGGATCATCAGGTGCGCGAGCGCGTACACATGCTGCACGAATTGAACCCCATGCTCGGCCATCGCGGCTGCCGCCTGGGTATCGCCTATCCCGAGATTACCGAGATGCAGGCGCGCGCCATTCTTGAAGCCGCCGCCGAGCTGACCGCCAAGAACGTGAAGGTGTACCCGGAAATCATGATTCCGCTGGTGGGCCACCAGAACGAGTTCAAGCACCAGGAAGCCATCGTCCGCAAGGTCGCGGCGGAAGTGATCAAGGAAAAGAAGCTGAAGAAGCTCGACTACATGGTCGGCACCATGATCGAGATTCCCCGCGCCACGCTGGTTGCAGACCAGATCGCCGAGAAGGCCGAGTTCTTCTCCTTCGGAACCAACGACCTCACGCAGATGGGCTTTGGCTTCTCGCGTGACGACATTGGCGGTTTCCTTCCGCTGTACCTGCAGAAGGACATTCTCCCGAATGACCCCTTCCAGGTGCTCGACCAGGAAGGCATTGGTCAGTTGATCCAGATCGGCGTCGAGCGTGGTCGCAAGACCCGCCCCGATCTCAAGGTCGGCATCTGCGGCGAGCACGGCGGCGAGCCGAGCTCGGTCAAGTTCTGCCACCGTGCTGGCTTCGACTACGTCAGCTGCAGCCCCTTCCGCGTGCCGATTGCCCGCCTTGCCGCCGCGCAGGCCGCTATCGAAACGCCCCGCAAGGTGGCAAAGAAGGCCGTGAAGAAGACCGCCAAGAAGCCTGTCAAGAAGAAGTAAAGTCTTGCTGATTTGATATCATGCGCCGCCCGCCGGGATCCTTCCCGACGGGCGGCGATTCATTTAGGGGAAGGAATGACGCACCGTGAAATTGGATGCTATACATGCGGGCCTTGAAGGCGTGTACGGCGCGGACCGGGAAACCGGCGAAGCGCTCTACAAGCTGGTGTTGGAAACCCAGGCGCAAGCCGTGTTGCACACAGGCTGGAAGACCCCCGGCGCGCTTTGTTACCTGGCGGGCGCGCTGCACGAACTCGGCAAAGGTCGCGTGCTTGCGCTGGACGATGCCCTGCCCGGAAAGACCCACGCCAGCGTAGACGCTGCAATCGTCGCCCTCGGCCTGCAGGGCTGCATAGAACGCCGCCAATCCGAGGCCGGGCGCACATGGCTGTTGCAAGAACTGTCCAAGGAAACCGGCGGGCAAGCCCGGTTCGACCTGGTCTTTCTGGAAAGCGCCCGCGACCTGACCCTCGACGGCTTCACGCTGATGCTGGCTGAACGCTGGCTGAAGCCACGCGGCGTGCTCGCGCTGTCGGGCCTGCATTGGACCTGGGGCAGCAGCCCAAAGCTGAAAGATACCCCCGCTGTTCGGGCCATGCCCTTACCTCTGCGCACTACCCCACACGCCAACCTGTTGCTCGAATCCATCGCCAAGCGAGGCGGCGTGCTGGAGGAAGTCACCGTCACCAGCCAATACGCCGTGTTCCGCAAGCGTGAGCGAATTACCGCGCGCATGCGTCGTGTGCTGGGTGTTTCATCCACTCCCAACTTTCCCGCTGCATCATCGTCCACACCCGTGGCGACGCAGCCCTCCGCAGCCAGCAAACCCGCCGCGCCTGCCGCGCCCACCTTCATGCAGCAATGCCCCCTCTGCGGTCATGAAGCTCCCGTGTTTTTGCGCCACGCCCGCAAGGGACATCCGGGTCGCGCAAACACCAAATGCCCCAACTGCAATTCCTTCGAGCGCCACCGCCTGATTTGGCTCTACTTCCAGCGGCGAACCAACCTGCTCGAAATGCCGCGCAAGCGCTTCCTTCACATCGCGCCCGAGGCCTGCCTAGAACCCTTGCTGAGAAACCACCCCGCCATTGATTACCTCAGCGGCGACCTCGAATCCCCTTGGCACCCGGCCATGGTGGTCATGGACATCACCGACATCAAGGACTACAAGGAAGGCGACTTCGACGTGGTATACGCTAACCACGTACTCGAACACGTGCCCGAGGATCGCAAGGCCATCAAGGAACTCTACCGCGTGCTATCCCCCGGCGGCTGGGCCATTCTCCAAGTACCCATCGTGTTCGAGAAGACCTTCGAAGACCCCAGCATCGTCACCAAGGTAGACCGCGAACGCTTCTACAAGCACCCCCTGCACATCCGCGCCTATGGCCTGGACTACAAGGAGCGCCTCGAAGAAGCCGGGTTCCGCGTGGACGTAGTTCCTTTCTATGACCAGCTCTCAGAAGAAGAACGGAAGCGCTACGCCCTCAAACCGCAGGAAGCCGTTTACCACTGCCACAAGCCTGCATACTCCCTGAACGCAAATTAGACAGAGACCGCGAAGTGCGCATGGCCCACAATCTTACAAGGGCGTTTTGCGCGGGATCTTCTGCGCCCCCTATAATCACCGCCTTTCAGCGAGGTGCATCATGATTCGTGTAGGTATAGTCGGGGCGACGGGATACGGTGGCCGGGAATTGATCCGGCTGTTGCTGGCGCACCCGGGCGCAGAGATAACGGCGCTGGCTTCCACTAGCGTGGCGGGCGAAGAAGCGGGCCATGTGTTGCCCGCGTTCCGCGATATCCTCAACCTGCGCTTTGAGCCTTTCAACCCTGCCGCGCTGGCGGCGAAGTGCGACGTGGTATACATGGCGGTGCCAAGCAAGGAATCCATGGAGCCTGCGGCGGAGCTGGTGGCAGAGGGCGTGCGGGTGATCGACATTGGCCCAGACTTTCGGCTGAAGGACGCGCGCGCTTGGGAGCAGTATTACGGCGCGAAACACCGGGTGCCGAACCTGCTGGCAGAGTCCGTCTATGGAATGCCCGCGTATTACCGGGAGCAGCTTGCCACAGCAAAGCTGGTCGCCGTGCCGGGGTGTTATCCCATCAGCATCATTACCGCGCTGCGCCCCCTGCTGGACGCGCCGTTGAGCGATGTGCCGGTGGTGATTGATTCGGTGTCTGGCGCATCGGGCGCGGGGCGCAGCCTCAGCGAGCCGATGCACTTTGCCGAGCTGAACGAGAACGTGAAAGCCTACAAGCTGGGCGGCCACCAGCATATCCCCGAGATTGAGCAGGAGCTGCTGGGCCGGTGCCTGGTGCAATTCACACCGCACGTGGGACCGTATACGCGTGGCATTCTGACGACCATCACGCTGCGCCCAACCGAGCTCTTCGATCCTGCGCCGTATTTCGAGCGATACCGAAGTGAGCCGTTTGTACGTGTGTTGGGCGAGGGTGTGTATCCCGAAGTGAAGTATGTTCGGGCATCCAACTATTGCGATGTCGGCTGGCACCGAGACAAGCGCACGGGCAACCTGTTGTTGGTAAGCGCAGTGGACAACCTGATGGGCGGCACGGCAGGCATGGCCATTCAGTGCATGAACATACAGTTCGGTCTGGATGAAACGGCGGGCCTCCGCTTTGGGGGCATGACCCCATGAGTGAGAACATGATGAACTACAAATCGATTGAAGGCGGCGTATGCGCCCCGGCGGGATACACCGCCAGTGGCGTGGCCGCTGGAATAAAGAAGCCGGGAAGCCCCAAGCTGGACAGCGCCTTGGTGTTTTCTGATCGCGTGGCATCGGCGGCGGGAGCGTTTACGAAGAACCTGCTTAAGTCTGCCCCCACCAAGTGGACCGAGGGGGTGTGCATTCGGGGCGAAGCGCGCGCCATTTTCCTGAACAGCGGCAACTCGAACGCGGTGACCGGGCAGCAGGGCGTGGAAGACACGCAGCGCATGGCCGAATGCGTGAGTGGCCCGCTGAACATTCCCATCTCGCAGGTGTGCGTGTTGAGCACGGGCGTCATCGGCGTGCCCCTGCCCATGGACCGGGTGGAGCAAGGCATCGCCGGGTGCATTCCCGCGTTGAGCATTGCAGGCGGGGACGCGGCGGCAACGGCGATTATGACGACGGACACTGTGAAGAAGGAGATGGCCATCGAGGTGCCGCTCTCTGGTGGCACGGTGCGCATGGGCGCGATGTCCAAGGGCTCCGGCATGATTCGGCCCGACATGGCGACGATGTTCTGCATCGTCACGTGCGACGCGGCGATTGAATCCGAACTGCTCTCCGCCATGCTGAAGCGCTGCGTTGCGTTGTCGTTCAACTGCATCTGCGTGGACAACGACATGAGCACCAGCGACGCGGTGGTGTGTCTGTGCAACGGCGCGGCGGGCGTGACGGTGGAAGCAGGAACGGCGGATGCGCAGGCCTTCGAGCAGGCGCTACTGCACGTGTGCATCCACATGGCGCAGTGGCTGGTGCGCGATGGCGAAGGCGCGACAAAGTATGTCGAGATTGAAGTGACCGGCACGGAAGACGACGAGGCCGCCAAGACCATGGCGCGCAGCGTGGCGCAGTCGCAATTGTGCAAGACCGCCTTTGCCGGGGAAGACGCGAACTGGGGCCGCATTGCCTGCGCCGTGGGCTATGCGGGCGTACACTTCCAGCCCGAGCGGTTGAGCGTTACCATTGGCGGCGTCGAGGTGTTGTACGAGGGATTACCCACGGACTACGCCGAGGCGGACGCCGCCGCCGTGATGAAACAGAAAGATATCCGCATAGTGATCAAGGTGGGCGAAGGCCCCGGCTTCGCCCGGTTCTGGACCTCCGACCTGACGCACGACTACATTTCCATCAACGCCGATTACCGGACCTGAGAACCGCCATGAACAACGCCGCAGAAAAGGCCCAGGTCCTTGTCGAGGCCCTTCCCTACATTCGTGAATTCGAGGGCAAGACCGTCGTTATCAAATACGGCGGCGCCGCCATGCTCGACCCTGCCCTGCGCCAGAGCACAGCGGAAGACATCGTGCTGATGAAATACGTGGGCATGAACCCAGTGGTGGTGCATGGCGGCGGGCCAGAGATTAACCGCACGCTTGAACGCCTCGACATCCCCAAGCGCTTCAACGATCAAGGCTTGCGCATTACCGATGACGCCACGATCGAGGTGGTCGAGATGGTGCTGTCTGGCACGGTGAACAAGGACATTGTTCGGCTGCTCAACCTGAATGGAGCGGACGCGGTGGGGATATCCGGCAAGGATGGCAACCTGCTCTATGCCGTGCAGGTGCAGACGGAGGACGGTTCCGAGATTGGGCACGTAGGCCGGGTGACGCATGTAAACACGCGGCTGATCGACACGCTGACCAAGGCGGGATTCATTCCGGTCATCTGCCCCATCGCCACCGATGGCCAAGGCGGCACGTGGAATGTGAACGCGGACACGGCAGCGGGCGAAATTGCCGCCGCGTTGCAAGCGGAAAAGCTGGTCTTCCTGACGGACACGCCCGGCCTGTTGGCAGACGTGAAGGACGCGGGCAGCCTGATTCAACAGGTACGCTCCTCTGAGGTCGAGGCCCTCCGCAAGAGCGGAGTGATTGCGGGCGGCATGATTCCCAAGGTGGAAGCCTGCCTGCGCGCGCTGGACTATGGCGTGCGCAAGACGCACATCATCGACGGGCGCTCGTCGCACAGCCTGCTGGTGGAAATGTTCACCAAGGAAGGTGTGGGCACGCTGGTTACGCTGTAACTGCCCAGCTGGCTTACCGCTTCTTCAGCTGGTGAAGGAAGGCCAAAATTTCCGCGACGGCTTTATACAAATCCTCGGGGATTTCATGGCCCACGTCGAGCTTGGCGAGCAGCACGGCCAAGTCCGGGTCATGGTGTACGTGCAGGTTATGCTGTCGTGCGAGTTCGAGAATCTTCTCTGCGGCGTAGCCTTGGCCCTTGGCAATCACCTTTGGGGCCGCGTCGCGGTCCTTGTCATAGCGCAGGGCCACGGCGCGGCGTTTGGCGCGGTCGAGTTCTTCCCTCATGCCGATGCGTCCAGCGGGCGCGGTGGGGCGAGCAGGGCGGCCAGCCGCGCAGGGCGTTCTTCCACACGCCATTCGTGTACGCGCACCAGCACATGCGGCAGGCCCGACTCGTTCAATCGTGTGGCCAAGTCATCGCGGTGAATGTTGAGCAGCTCGCGGGTCTCCTCGCGGTCGGCGGCAATGTCGCAGGCGCAAGCAGCGGCGTCGCGGCGCAGTTGAATCCACAGCGCGCCGAGCGATTCCAGGTCCAGGTCCAGCACCACGCTGGCGGCGGAGTATTTGTCACTGCCCTTGTTCCCGCCGCCTTCGCCAAACACATGCACCTGTGCGCGGTTTGCGTTGCCCAACCACGCCGGGGGTATCTCGAAGAAGGCGTAGCTGCGTTCCAGTCCATGCAGGTTGGCGGATGCGGCAGCGTCCAGTCGCGACAACGCACGACTCGCCGCCTGATCGAAGCTGCGCGATTCCCCGGCATCATCCAGCAGCGCGCGCATTGCGGGGTCTTGCATCAAGCGGCTGATGCTGCTGCGCAGGTCGGGGGTATTGGGCAGTTCCGATTCGTTGGCCAGCTTCGCTTCATTGCCCGAAGTCTGCACAAAGCTGCGCAACAAGCGGGGTAATTCCTCGGGGGCGGCATCCTGCAAATTGGCCAAGGTATTTGCAGCGTCCAGCGCGGGGCCAGAGAGCTTGCCCGACTGTCGAGCGCGCGATGCCCACTGCAACACGGTGGCCCAGCCCTCCGCCGTATCGTTGGTGCCCAGCATCATTTGGAGCAACGGACCAAGCGCGGCGGGCATGGCAGGTAGTTGCGATGGTAATAGGGCCGCAGCGGTTGCCTGTGGAAGGCTAGGCGCAATCTTGGGCAACAGCGCAGCCAGCACGCGCACCAATCCCGAAGCATCCGCCGGGGGAGCAGGCGCAGGCGCCGCCGTTGGGGATGCGGCAACCTGCAACTGAAGCGCGGGGGCCTTGCCTGCCACGGTGACCTGCACACTCTGCCCCTGAGTCAGGTTCGCCCCTGCGGGCAGGGGCACTTGCTGCCCACCCACGCGAATGAAGGTGCCCCCGGCGGAGTCTGCCTGCACCAAGGTCTGCAAGGTCTGGCCGGGGCGCAAGGTTCCGGTGGCGCTACCCGCGCCGAGCGGAACGGATATGCCGGGCAGGTTGGTGATCATCGCGCTGCGCCCGGCTCACGAACTGCCGGGCTTGGCAAGGCTCAACATCAGGCGCACTTCGCCTTTGCCAATGCCGAGCTCGCGGGCGATGTCCGCCACGGCCATGCCGGCCTCGGCGTATTGCAGGATGCGCTGTTGCAGCGCGGCATTTACCTTGCGGCCATTCTGTGGCTCGGCGTCCACGGCGGGCAACAGGTCCTGCGTGGGACGGGAGGACAGATCGAGCAGCGTGCGAAACGCGGCGCGTGCGGCGTCACCATCGGCAGGGGCCAGCGGCAGCTCCTCGTCGAGATCGTCTTCTTCTATTGCGTCGTCCAGCACGGCGTTGTCATTGAGCACGGCAAGGTCCACTTGTTCCCAGAGTGACGGACCCGCGCCAGGGTCTTCCGGTTCGGAGAGGACCACAGCTTCAGGCGCGGGCACTTCACCCGGCAGCACCATGAAGGGCGCGTCTGCGCTGGGGGGCTCGGGCGCACGACGGCGTGGCGCGGGCTGGGCATCGGGTGTGCGCGACGGAGTGGGCGGAATAAAGTTCACCTGCCGTTGCAGGCTTTCCACCTCGGCGCGCATGTCGTTCATCTCACGTTCGAGGTCGCGCTGCTTTTCGTAGAGACGTTCGTTCTTGTCTATCGCGGCGGAGAGCACCTGCTTCACCCCGCCCACCTTGCGGTCCAGCTCGGCGTTGAAGTCCGAGGCCAGCTGCTTCTGCTGCACCACCACGTCGCGCATGGTCTGGAACAGCAGCATGATGTCCGCAATGTCTGCCTTGGTCTGGCGAATGCGGGTGCGCTCGCGCTGCTCGCGCTGCCAATACCAGAAGGAGAAGAACGCAAAGGCGAACCACCCAATGGCGGAAACGATGAGCAGGCTGTAAAAGATCAGGGTTTGCATGGCATTGCCGCGCGCGGGCGGCGGGTTCCTTGTCTCGTTGTCAGGAGGGCATGTTTGTCAGAGCGTTATGTCCAGGTTGTGTTCGTCGTCATCCAGCGGCTCGCGCTGCTGGTGCGCATTGTACGTTTCAAAGTGTTCCGGCGCATCGCCTTCCTTCTCTGGGTCGTCCGGAGAACGGCGCTTGCGCCTCCCCATAAAGGGGTTCTTCCGCTTCAGCTCCTCCTCCACCTGCGCCTTCTTCTGGTCCGCCTGCAACACCTGCTCATGCTGGCGTTGCGTGTCCTGCGCGGCGGCTTCCGCCGAGCGAAACTGCGCCAGCTGGGCGTTGCGCTCCATGAGCAATTGCACGCGCTCCGCTGCCGACACGCGCGCCAACTCGCTGACTGGGTCAATGGGTTGCGGCATGGCTCGTCTATCAGGCCTCCGCTTCTCGCATGGCCCGCTGTAGTTCCTTCATGGCCGCGCGGTGCACCTGGCAGATGCGCGATTCGGAAACGTCCAGCACCATGCCGATTTCCTTCAGGGTCAGTTCTTCATAGTAATACAGGGCCAGCACTTTTTGCTGCTGTTCGGGCAGGTGCATGATGGCCTGCACCAGCAACTGCTTGCGCTCGTTCATTTCCGCCACGTGGCTGGGGTCGGGGGCCGATGCGTTCGACACCACGTCCACCTTGCGCGATTGCGACGAGTCCTCGCTGGGCAGGTAGTCGTCCAGTGAAAGCACCTGTGCCGTCTGCAATTGCGTAACGGTTTCCTCGACGAGCTCTTCGGTGGTGCCCAGCACCCCGGCGATATCCGAGCACGAAGGCTCGCGCCCGAGTTCCTGTCGCAGCTTGTCGCGGGCTTTACCTACCTCGCGGGCCATGGTGCGCAGCGAGCGCGGTGCCCAGTCGAGACTGCGTATCTGGTCGATTATCGCGCCGCGTATGCGGATGGAGGCGTAGGTGGAAAACTTGATCTGCTGCTTGTGGTCGAACTTGTCCGCCGCGTCGAGCAGGCCCATGGTGCCCCAGCCCACCAGGTCGTTCATGTCCACGGTCGAGGGCACATGGATCGCCATGCGGCCCGCGATGAACTTGACGGTGCGCATGTAGTGGACCACGAGGTCGTCGCGGGCCTTGCTGTCGCCGTGCTCCTTAAAGCGCAGCCAGCGGTCCCTCTCCTCTTCCGGGGTCACCGCAGGCTCTCGATGCGCTCGCGCGGGCTGATGATCTCGGTGATGCGCAGTCCGTATTTTTCGTCCACCACCACAATGTCGCCACGCGCGATGAGCTTGTTGTTCACCAGCAGATCGACCGGTTCGTCCACCAGTCGGCCCACGTCGATGATGGTGCCGGGGCCAAAGGAGAGCACATCGCCCAGGGGCATCTCGATGCTGCCAAGGCGTGCCGTGGCGCGCAGGCGAATGTCGAGCACCATGTCCATGTTGCCGGGCACGCGCACATCGTCACGCATGGGCGGCAACGATGAACCCGAATCGCCGCCGAAGCCGCGCAGGATGTCGTTCATTTCGTCGGGCGAGAGCACGCCGCCGGGGGCGGCATTGGGGGTGGCCGGCTGCCATGCCTCCATCGCCTCAGAATAGATCACCATCGCGTCGAAGGCGACGCCGGGGTCGGCGGTAAGGGTGACTTGCGCCGCCACGAAGCGCGCCCCCACGGCTGCACCCAGGGCGGATGCGCCCGCCTCGCCAGTATCGGCCACATCGGGCTGGCCTTGCCCTGCGGCAGAGCGGCCCGCGTCGTGCAGCAGGCGGGTTACGCCGCTGGAATGGGCCGCGCCCAACAGGCCGGTCAGCGACTCGCGGTCGTCGTCGGTCAGGTCTTCTCGGCCTGATTCTTCCTTGCCTTCAAGTATGGCGAGCAGCCGCAGGGCGGCGGCGGTTTCCAACAGGATGGCCATGCCCGCGCCGGGTTCGGCGGAGATGGTGGCATGGACTGGGTAGGTGCCCAGCCAGATGGTCAGCATTTCCGGGGCGCTGGCCTCGATGCTGTTGATGTCCCCCAGCAAACGAAGTCCAAGCGTGGCGTCCAGCGATTCGCTGAAGCCATCGAGATAGGAACTGACCAGCTCTTTTCCACGCTCTTCGTTCACGCGGTCATCCTAGTCCATGGCAAACCGGGTCAATTGCACGGCGCTGTATTCCCGGCGCTTGCCGGGCTTCGCCTTGAACCGTTCGATGCCGCCGATGGTCACGCTCAATTCCTCATGCGGGGAGGAATCCAACTGTATCACATCGCCCACCCGCAGGTTGGTCAGGTCGCGTATGGTCAGGTCGGTTCCGCCGAGCAGCGCCTCGATGCCAAGGTTGGCCTTCATGATGCGCTTCTGTATGGCGTGGCGTGCGTCGCGCGCCAGGTCTTCCGACATGCGCCGCGCAAAGTGGGCCTGCTGCGATATCTGGTCCAGAATAGGATTGAGCACCAGCAGGGGAATGCAAAAGTTCATGGTGCCCACGGTGTCGCCAATGTGTACCTCGTATCCCACCAGCACCACCATTTCCGAACCGGCCACAATTTGCACAATCAGGGGATCACTCTCCTGCTGGATCACCTGCAATTCAAACTCGATCAGCTGTTCCCATGAACGCCGCAGGCTGTCGAGGATCATCATGGTAATACGGCCAATGATGCGGTTCTCGATCTCGGTCAGCTCACGCGGTTCGGACAGCGTCATGCCGCGCCCGCCGAGCACGCGGTCCACAATCGGGAACACCATCGAGGGGCTCATCTCGAGCACGGCAGTGCCCTCAAGCGGACGCATGTCTATCACGTTCAAGGAAGTGGGGCGCGCCACCGACAGGATGAACTCGTCGTAGGTAAGCTGGTCGATCGAGGTGAGGTCCACGCGCACCACGGTGCGCAGGTAGGGTGGGAAGAGAATGCTGACTTCGCGGGCAAAGGCTTCAAAGAGGCTTTGCAGCCCCTTCAGCTGTTCCTTCGATACGCGTTCCGGGCGGCGGAAATCGTAGGAAGTCAGGTGGAATTCCTGATCCGCTGCGGCTTCATGCGGCGCATCCTCCGCCCCCGCGACAGTAACCGCGTTGAGCAGCAGATCGACTTCTTCCTGACTAAGGATATCCGCCATCGCCCATTCCCGCTCCCAAAAATGGAACCTATTGTTGACGCAGTATAACAGAGGGAACAGCCCTGTGCAAGGAGAATAGACACCGTTAAGTGCTTGAAAGAATATGAGATAGATTGATTGAGGAGATGTCGACGGCTAACGTGCGGGTTAAAATTAAAAGCAGAGTGCGTAAAGTTGTTAACAATTTACCTTGTTCTGTTGTGGGGCGGTTTCCGACCACGCCATTCTCCTGACCGAAGGACTCCTCCTCTCTCCTTTCCTAGCCGGTTGAGCCGCGCGGGCTGAGTACGTACCATGCACGCAGACACGGGGCGAGGAATATCATGGCTTTGTTTGGTCAGGTCACCATTGTAGGGTGCGGATTGCTGGGGGCTTCGCTGGGTCTGGCGCTGAAAGAGCGCGGCCTTGCGGCGCGGGTGCATGGCGTGGGGCGCAATGCTTCCACGCTAGAGCAGGCCCTGGCCGCTGGTGCAATTGACCGTGCCTCGCTGGCCTTGGAAGATACCGTGCCGGATTCCGACCTGATCGTCATTGCCACGCCGGTGGCGCAGTCCATCACGGTGCTGGAACAGGTGGCGGCGCTTGCAGCGCCCGAAGCGGTCATTACGGACGTGGGCAGCACCAAGGGCGCTATCTGCGCCATGGCGCACACCCTTTGGCCAGACGAGCGTCCCTTCATCGGGTCGCACCCGATGGCGGGTTCCGAGAAGCATGGCCCGACCCATGCGCGGGGTTGCCTGTACGATGGGGCGGCCTGCCTGGTGGAAGAATCAGCGACTCTGCTGCCTTCGGCGCGTGCGCAGATTGTGGCGTTGTGGGAAAGCGTGGGGGCGCGAGTGGTTTCCATCGAGCCGCAGCGGCACGACGAGGTGCTGGCGCATACCAGCCACTTGCCCCACGTGATGGCGGCCTGCATTGCTGCCACTACGGATCCGCTTGGCGAGGTGGCAGCATTAATTGGCAATGGCTTCCGCGACACCACACGCATTGCGGCCTCGCGCCCGGAGGTTTGGACAGAGATTTGCCTGACTAACCGCGACGCGCTGCTGGCCGGGCTGGGTGATTATGAGCAATGGCTTGCCGGGTTCCGCGCCGCGCTGGAAGCGGGAGACGCGGCGGCGGTGGAGCAATGCTTTGCGCAGGGCAAGGCCGCGCGCGAGCGGATATGCGGATCATGAAGCCGCGCTTCTTCAGCTTCGAGGGCATTGAGGGCTGCGGCAAAAGCACGCAGTGGCGGTTGCTGGGCGACTACATCGAGACGCAGGGCATTGCGGTTGAGCTGATGCGCGAGCCGGGCGGCGTGCCCATTGCCGAGGCGATACGCGGTATCTTGCTGGACCCGGCCAACAAGGCCATGTCGTCCTCGACGGAGCTGCTGCTCTACGCCGCGTCGCGCGCGCAGTTGATTGAGGAGCGTATCGCCCCTGCGCTGGCGGCGGGCAAGGTGGTGGTGTCGGACCGGTATGCCGACTCGACGACGGCGTACCAAGGGGCAGGGCGCGGGCTGGACCCGGAGCGCATCGAGCAATTGCACAACATCGCCACGGGTGGACTGTGGCCGGTGAAGACCTTCCTGCTGGACTTGCCCGTTGAGGCTGGTCTGGAGCGTGCCCGTACGCGGGGCCGGGCTGACCGCATTGAGCAGGAGGCGCTGCCATTCCACCAGCGGGTGCGCGATGCGTACCTTGTGGTGGCCCGAATGCATCCGGAGCGTTTCGTGGTGCTGGACGCCCGCCAATCCATCGAGGCGCTGCACGCGGAGATATGCGCCGTGGCAGATGAAGTATTGGGTCTCAACCGCCTATAATGTGCGGTTAAGCGGGGCACACCCGCCGGGGCCTATGCGTGAGTTTCTCCTCGATTAAAGACCAATCCATTCCTGTGCGCCTGTTGCGCAACGTCATCCGGTTGCACCGAGTGCCGAATGGTTTGCTGTTCTGGGGTCCCGAAGGCGTGGGCAAACGCTATACCGCCATGGAATTTGCCAAGGCGGTGAACTGCGAAGCGAAGCTGGGCGACGCCTGCGGCGAGTGCCTGTCGTGCAGGAAGATTGAACATGGCAACCACCCGGACCTGAAGATCATCCGCCCTTCGGGCAAGGCGCGGAACATCAAGGTTGCAGTTATCGAGATGATCAACGAGCTTGCGGCATATCGCCCCTTTGGCGGCGGGCGGCGCGTGGTGATAATCGAGCAGGCCGAATGCATGAATGCGTCCTCGGCCAACCATTTCCTGAAGACCCTCGAGGAGCCGCCGAGCGAAACGACATTTGTTTTGCTCACGGATGCGCCGGGGCGGTTGTTGCCCACCATCCGGTCGCGCTGCCAGCAGGTGCGCTTTGGCACGCTGGGCCCGGAGACGATAGCCGAGCTGTTGTTGCGCGAGCGCGACCTGCCCTCCAGCGTGGCCGACGCTATTGCAGCGCTTTCGCAGGGGCAGATGTCGCGCGCGATAGACTTGGTGGATTCGGAGAAGCGCGACGTGGTGCTGTCGGTGACGGAACGGCTGCACGGCGGGGATGATCCGCTTGGATTGAGTGGTGAGTTTACTTCGCACCTGCGCTCGCAGGCAGAGTTGATCAAGGAGCGGGTGGCGGATGCGCCGGGCGATGCGGGCGAGGAGGAGTATGGCGCGGACGAGCGCGAAGAATTTAAGCAGGAGAAGCTGGCGGCAGCCGAGGCGCTGATCCGCCGCGACATGATGGAGTACATGTACCTGTTTCAAACGTGGTACCGCGACGGCATGGTGTATGCAGCCACGGGCAACGCCCAGCGGCTGCTTAACCGGGACCAGGTGGAGCGCTTTGAGCAGGAAGCCCGCAAGGCCACCGAGGAGAAGCTGGAGGCCATCGGCACGGCGTGGGTGTATATTGAACGTAACCTGAACATGGACCGCGTGTTCCGCGATCTGTTTCTCAAGCTGGCGGCTTAAGCCCGCCATGGAGTATTTCCTATGTCCCAGTCTGTGAAAGTCCGGCTGCGCAAGCCACGCCGGGTCTTCACGTTCTTGTGCCCGGACACGCCCTTGCGGCGCGACGAGCCTTGCATCGTGCAAACCGAACGCGGCCCGGAATGGGGCGTGTGCATCCTGCCGCCGGAACCGCTGCCGCAGGAGATGGAAGACCGCATGGGCGGAATGCGTGTGCTGCGCAAGGCCAACGAGCAGGACGCCCAGACGCTCGAATGGATGATTGCAGAAGAGAAGCGGTCGTATGAGATTTGCCGTGACCGTATAATTCAACATGGGCTGGCGATGAAGCTGGCCGATGTTGAGGTTTCCTTTGACAAGCGTAAGGTGATCTTCCTGTTTACGGCGGACGACCGCATCGACTTCCGCGAGCTGGTGCGCGACTTGGCGCATGACCTGCGCACGCGCATTGAGATGCGCCACATTCAGGTGCGCGACGAGGCGGGCATGGTGGGAGGCTTGGGTGGCTGTGGGCGCGAGCTGTGCTGCTCGACTTGGCTTACCGAGTTCAAGCCCATCTCGATGCGGATGGCGAAGAACCAGAACCTGTCGCTGAATCCCTCGAAGATCAGCGGCCAGTGCGGACGCTTGCTGTGCTGCTTGGCGTATGAGAACGACCAGTATGAGCAGGTGAAGCGGAAGAAGCGCGAGCCGCGCATCGAGCAGACCGAGCCGCAGCGCCCGCCCCGGCGCGCGCTGCCCGAGCCCGGTGCAGGGGATTATGACGCGCCTGCCTATCGGGACAGCAATGCGCCTGCACCGCAGGCCCGGCGCGATGAGCGGCCGCGTCAGGACCGAGACCGCCCACAGCAGGATCGGCCCCGCAATGATCGTGATCGTCCGCAGCAGCAGGACCGACCCCGGCAAGACCGCGACCGCCCACAGCAGGAGCGTGCGCCCCAGCAGGATAGGCCGCGCCAAGAGCGACCTCGCCAAGAAGAACGTCCGGGACCGGATGACTATCCGCAGCAGGACGAGCGTCCCCGGCAGGAGCCGCGTGTGCAAGCGCAGCCTGAGAATCGCGGCCCCGAGCAGCAGCCCCCGGTCACGCCGTCTGCCCGCCCCGAAGGCGAGGCGCCGAAGAAGCGGCGCGGGGGACGGTCTCGCAGGCGGGGCGGAGGTCCGGCGGCGTGACGCGTCTGGTAGACACGCATTGCCATCTGGACGGCCACCGCTTTGACGACGACCGCGAAGAGGCAATAGTCCGCGCGCTGGATGCGCTGGAATGGCTGGTGCTTATTGGCATTGATCCGCCGAGCATCGAGGCCAGCCTTGCACTGACGCGGGACCGCATTTATGCGGCTATTGGCTATCACCCCTATAACGCGAAAGACTTTGACGATGCGGCAGCGGCGACGCTTGCCGAGCAGACCCGGCACCCAAGCGTGGTGGCGCTGGGTGAAATGGGGTTGGATTATTTCAACGAGTATTCCCCGCGCCCCGACCAGAAGCGCGCCTTTGAGCGGCAACTGCGGATGGCTTGCGAGCTGGACCTGCCGGTCATCATTCACAATCGTGAGGCGGACGAGGATTGCATAGCGATGCTGGCGGAGTTCGCGCCGCAATTGCCGGGCTGCGTGATGCATTGCTTTGGCAGCGGGCCGGAATTTGCCGAGCGCTGCCTTGCGCTGGGGTTTTATGTTTCCTTTGCGGGCAACGTGACGTATCCCAAGGCTCAGTTGCTGCGAGACGCTGCTGCCGTAGTGCCGCTGGACCAGATGCTGGTGGAGACAGATTCGCCTTACCTTGCACCACAGCCCGTGCGTGGCAAGCGTTGCGAGCCTGCGCATGTGGTTGAGACGGGGCGCTTTCTGGCGGAGTTCAAAGGCATGGCCTTTGAAGATTTTGCCGCGCAGACCACGGCGAACGCGGCGCGATTCTATCGGCTGGAAACCGGCGCGACCGTCGCGCACGGGGGCTGAGTCCTGCGCCCCGGGTTGCCAGAGGGCGCGGTGTATTTTCCGGGTGAAGGCGCGCCCGGCCTGCTGGAGAATCCTGTTGCCGTTGTGACTGCGCACAGCGTGGCAGAAGTGCTGCCTGCATTGCGCGCCATCGAGCAGTATGTGGAACAAGGCTACACCGCCGCAGGCTATATGGCCTATGAAGCCGCCCCTGCATTCGACCCCGCGCTATCCACCCACCCGACGAATGATATGCCGCTGCTCTGGTTCGGCATATACACACCCTCCGCCCCATCCGCTGAGCCTTGCGAGGCCCCGCTTCCGAGCGGGGTCCCATCCCCGTTGGCGTGGCAACCGCAGATTTCTGCCGAGGCCCACGCGTCAGCGGTCGAGCACATTCGTGCGCTGATTGGGGCGGGCGACACGTACCAGGTGAACCTTACTTTTCCCTGCAACGCCGCATGGCAGGGCGATGCGCTGGAACATTTCTCCGCGCTCTGCGCCGCGCAATCCACCCCCTATGCCGCGTGCATCAACCCGGGGCGGTGGCAGGTGTTGTCTGCTTCGCCGGAACTGTTCTTTGAACTGGATGGCGACACCCTTACCACGCGCCCGATGAAGGGGACTCGCCCGCGCGGTCGATACCCCGAGGAGGATGCGGCGATAGCCCGCGCGCTGGGGGAGAGCGGCAAGGACCTGGCAGAGAACGTGATGATTACCGATTTGCTGCGCAACGATTTGGGGCGGGTGGCCGAGGTGGGCAGCGTGCGGGTGCCGGGGCTGTTCAGCGTCGAGCGGTATCCCACGGTATGGCAGCTCACCTCGACTATCGAGGCGCGCACGCGGGCGAGCGTGCCTGAGATTTTCGGTGCGCTGTTTCCCTGTGGCTCGGTGACGGGCGCGCCCAAGGTGCGGACGATGGCGATCATCCGCGCCATCGAGGCGGGGCCGCGCGGGGTGTATTGCGGTGCGATTGGATGGTGGGCGCCGGGACGGCGGGCGCGGTTTAGCGTGGCGATTCGCACGGTGGTGGCGGACGTGGCGAACGGCACGGCGATCTACCACACGGGCAGCGGCATTACGTGGGACTCGCAGGCAGGGCAGGAGTATGCGGAGTGCCTGGACAAGACAGCGATACTATCTTGGCGGCGACCGCCGTTTGAGTTGTTGGAGACCTTGCGATTCGACGGGGAGTTTGCGCTGCTGGAACGGCACCTGTCTCGCATGGCCGCGAGCGCAGAGTATTTCGGGTTACCCTTTGACGCAGCGCGCGCGCGGGCGGCGCTGGATGAAGCAGTTGCAGGATTGGACGGTGCATGGCGGGTGCGCTTGCTGAGTTCGGAAGAGGGGGATTTTCGGGCGGTGGCCGCGCCACTGGCAGTAATCGAGACGCCGTTGCGCGTGGGCGTGGCCGCGCAACCGGTGGACAGCGGCGATGTGTTCCTGTTTCACAAGACCACGCAGCGGGGGGTATACGAGCGCGCCCTGAAGGAGCATCCCAAGTGTGACGAGGTGCTGCTCTTCAACGAGCGGGGCGAGATTACCGAGGGGTGCTGGGGCAACGTGGTGGTGACGCTGGAAGGGCGTAACTATACGCCGCCAGTATTCTGTGGATTGCTGGCCGGGTGCGCGCGGGGGGTGTTGCTGGAGCAGGGGGAGATTGAGGAGCGGGTGATACTGCGCGAAGATTTGGCCCGCGCCAGCCGGGTGCGCATGGTGAATTCCGTGCGTGGGTGGATGGAGGCGCAGTTGGTGTAGGGGCAGCCTGCCGCTAATAAGAACGCCCCGGAACGCGGGGGGCGTTCCGGGGCAAAGACTGGGTTTGGTCGTTTAGAAATTGAAGCCGGTGGACAGGTGCAGGCGACCGCTGGGCTGGTCGTCGCGGGGATTGAGAGCGAAGCCGTAGTCCACGCGGATGGGGCCGAAGCGGGGTACGTTTGCACCAAAGCCGATACCGGCGGAAACCTGAATCTCTTCCTTGCCGTAGTGGAACTCATCGGTCCACACGCCGCCGCTGTCCACGAAAGCGTAGACACGAAGCATCTCGGTGGCGGAGTACTTGATTTCGGTGTTGGTAATCCAGTGCAGATTACCGCCCACGGCGAAGTCATCCTGAAAAATCCAGTCGCGGCTGCGGGGGCCAATGTCGCGCATGTCGTAACCGCGCACGGTGCCGGTGCCGCCCGCATACATGCGGTCTTGCAGGGGCACATAGTCGCTGCCACCGTAATCGGCCACGTAGCCCTCACGCGAGCGGAGGGAGAGCACCCACTTCTTTTCGTCGTCCAGCGGAATCCACCACTGCGAATCGAGGTTGGCCTTGTAGAATTCGTGGTCGCCACCCAAGCCAGCAAGTTCGAGGTTCAAGAACTGGCGGGTGCCCTTCGAAGTTTCAAACTGGCGGTCGGTGGTGTTGTATTCCAACTGCACACCGGTGCGGATGATCGTCTCAGACTTGTTGTTCGGGGGCACGGAGCGATCGAACTGGGTGAAGAAGGGGAGATCGCTCACCTCGGTCTGGTCGTAGCGCAACAGCCACGTGGCATAGAGGCGCTCGGAGAGGGCCTTGCCGAGGCGCAACTGCACGCCACGCGTTTCCTCGGTATAGTCGACGCCGTTGTCGTACTTGTAGGATTGGTCGTAGAGGTCGAAGCCGAAGCTGAAGGGATAGCCTGCAAACTCGGGATCGGTGAAGCTCAACAGGTAGCTGTCGCGCTTGCTGCCCAGGTTGGCGCGAATGCGCAACTGCTGGCCACCGCCGGTGAAGGTCTTCCAGTTTCCAATGTCGAAGTTGCGCAACTTCATCTCGCCATAGCCGCCTAGACCTTCGTCCGTGGAGAAGCCGCCACCGAAGAGGAAGTTGCCGGTGCGGCCTTCCTCTACGTCGGCCAGCACGTCGGTATAGATGTTGGACGCTTCGACGTCGCGCAGGGTGAGGCGTACCTTGTCGAAGTATTCAAGGCGTTCGAGCGAGCGCTGGCTGTAATCCAGCGCGGTGCCGTCGTAGCGTTCGCCGGGTAGCAGCCCAATATTGCGGCGGATGACCTCGTCCTTGGTCACAGCATTGCCGGTCACGTCAATCTGGCGCACGTACTTCAGGTCGCCCTCGTCCACCTTGTGGGTCACGGTGGTGGTCTGGGCTTCCTTGTCCAAGGTCACCTGCGGGGTCACCTGCGCATTTACATAGCCGCTGTCCTGATAGAGCTGCTCAAGCTTGGCGGCATCTTTCACCACCTGCCCGCGGTTGTGCACTTCGCCCGCGTTTACATCGACGTCTTCAGCCATTTCGCCGCCGTCGTAAACAATGTTCTCGGCGAAGTCCAGCGTACCCACGCTATATTCCACGCCCTCGGAAACGAAGATTGTGATGTCCATCTTCTTGCCGTCGGGGGAGTACACCATGTCGAGCGAGTCGATGGCCGCCTCAAGGTGGCCGTGATCGCCATAAGTGTCGAGCAGCTTCTGGAGGTCCGCCTCGAACTTGTCTTCTTCATACTTGCCGCCCAGGAACCACCACGCCTTCTTGGTCATCATGGCGTCGCGCAGTTCGCTGTCGCTCAGGGCGTCGTTGCCCTCAAAGGCGATGGTGTCAATGCGGGCCTTGCGCCCTTCCTGAATTGTGTAGACCAAGCGCACGCGGTTCGGGCCAGTCACCTCGGAGTTGATGTCCACGGTTGTATTGGCGAAGCCCTTGCTCTCGTAGAGGCCCATGACGGCCTCACGCTCGCCCGCCAGGGACTCGTCAAGGAAAGCCTCGCCCTCACGCATGGTGAGCACGGCAAGCACTCGGCGCGACTTCATCTTGTCGTTGCCGATAATCTTCACCTCGTCGATGAAGCGCTTTTCCTGCACCACATAGGTGAGGTCTACCCCGCCGGAAGCGGCGGCCACCTCCGCGCGGATGTGCGAGAAGTAGCCCATGTCGTAGAGGCGGCGGATATCACGAGACACGGCACGGCCGTTGTAGGCCTGCCCCGGCTGTACTTCCAGCTTTGCGCGAACGACCTGATCGCTCACGCGCTCCAGTCCGGTCACGTTTACAGCGGCAATGGATTGGCCCTCATAGTCCTGCGCGAACGCAGTGGCAGAGAGCAGCATCAGCGTCCCCAAGACGCCGGCAAATAATTTTCTCAAGTAGGTATACCTTCCGCAGCTAAGGCTCCCGACTCGAAGACCAGCCGTTCTTCGATATCGGAGGGACGCACGTAAACGTGCGCGCCGGGTCCCAAGTCCCCTCTAAGTAACAATTCCGCAAGCGGATCTTCAATGTACTGCTGCACGGCTCGGCGTAACGGCCTTGCGCCATACTCGTCGTTACTGCCAACGCGCACCAGAAACTCTTTCGCCTCGGGCGTCAGGATCAAATCCAAGCCTTTTTCGGCCACTCGGTTTACCACTTCGGCCACCTGAAAGTCAACTATCTTAACCATATCGGCCTCGTCGAGGCGCGTAAATACTAGCATTTCGTCCACCCGGTTGATGAATTCCGGGTTGAAAATCTTCTTAGCTTCGTCCAGAACGCGTTCCTTCATCTGGGCATGGAGGGACTTGTCGTCGCCCCGGGAGAAGCCCAGACCTACGTTCTTGGTAATGCGGCGCGCACCCGCGTTGCTGGTCATAATGATGACCGTGTTTCGGAAGTCTACCTTGCGGCCCGAGGAGTCGGTCATGCTGCCCTCTTCCAGCACTTGCAGGAGGGCATTGAACACGTCTGGGTGGGCCTTTTCGATTTCATCGAACAGCACTACGGCATAGGGGCGGCGACGCACGCGCTCGGTCAACTGGCCGCCCTCGTTGTAACCCACGTATCCGGGGGGCGCACCGGTCAGGCGCGACACGCTGAACTTCTCCATGTACTCGGACATGTCGATGGTGATGAGGGCGTCGGCGTTGCCGAAGAGGAACGTGGCCAAGGTCTTGGCCAGCAGGGTCTTGCCCACGCCGGTGGGGCCCAGCAGCAGGAACGAGCCCACCGGGCGGCTCTTGTTACGCAGGCCCGAGCGCGAGCGCTGTATAGCGCGCGTGATGGCGTCGATGGATTCATCCTGCCCAACGATTGTGCGGTGTAGCTCGTCGCGCATACGCAGCAGGCGTTCGCTCTCCTTCTCCTCCAGCTTGGTCAACGGCACACCGGTCCACTTTGAGACGATGTAGGCGATCTCTTCTTCGCCAATCACCATCTCGGCTGAATCGCGCTTGCGTTCCCAGTCGCGCTTCTTTTCTTCCAGTTTGGAAATCAGCGTGCGCTCCTGGTCGCGCAATGCCGCAGCCTTCTCGTATTCCTGCTTGCGGATGGCGTTCTCTTTGTCCTGCGTGGCCCGATCAATCTCCGCCTCGATCTCCTTGAGTTCAGGCGGGCGGGTGGTAACTTGCAGACGCGCACGGCTGCCCGCCTCGTCGATCACGTCCACCGCCTTGTCGGGCAGGAAGCGATCGGTGATGTACTGGCTGGACAGCTTGGCCGCTGCGATAATGGCCTCGTCGGAGAACTTCACGCGGTGGTGCGCCTCATACTTGTCGCGCAGGCCCTTAATGATCTCGACAGTCATGTCGAGCGAGGGCTCGTCCACCATTACGGTCTGGAAACGACGCGCAAGGGCGGCGTCTTTCTCGATGTGCTTGCGGTATTCATCGAGCGTGGTTGCGCCGATGCATTGCAGTTCGCCGCGCGCCAGCGAGGGCTTGAGCATGTTGGCCGCGTCCACCGCGCCTTCTGCCGCGCCCGCGCCCACGATAGTGTGCAGCTCGTCGATGAACAGGATGATGTTGTCGGCCCGGCGGATTTCCTTCATCACGGACTTGAGGCGCTCCTCGAACTGGCCGCGATACTTGGTGCCCGCCACCACGCCTGCAAGGTCGAGCGTCAACACGCGCCGCCCGAGCAGCAGGTCGGGCACGTCGCCGTTGATGATGGCCTGAGCCAGCCCTTCGACGATGGCCGTCTTGCCCACGCCCGCCTCGCCAATCAGCACGGGGTTGTTCTTCGTGCGGCGGCTGAGAATCTGGATAACGCGTTCGATCTCGTTCTCGCGCCCGATTACGGGGTCCAGCTTTTCTTCCTTGGCAAGCGCGGTCAGGTCACGCCCGAAAGCGTCGAGCGCGGGGGTCTGGCTCTTTTTGCCACTCTGGGCTTCCTGCCCGGAGAAGCGCCCTTGGTCGCCCAGCAGGCGAATGACTTCCGCCTGCACGCGCGCGAGGTCCACCTTCATGTCTTGCAGCACTTTCGCCGCAATGCCTTCGCCCTCTTTCAACAAGCCGAGCAGGATGTGCTCTGTACCGATGTAGCTGTGGTTAAAGCGGCGGGCCTCCTCTACGGCAAGCTCGAGCACCTTCTTGGCGCGGGGGGTAAAGGCAATCTCGTCGCCGGAAACCTCGGCATTGCCGGGCTGCACCTGATGCTCGATCTCAGCCGCCAGCGCGTCGATGTCCACCCCCAGGTTTTCCAGCGCTCGGGAGGCGATGCCCTCCGGCTCACGGCAGAGGCCCAGCAGGATGTGTTCGGTGCGCACGTATTCGCTGCCTAGGCGCGTGGCTTCCTCGCGCGCTGCGCTCACCACATGTTTCGCACGTTCCGTAAAGCGTTCCCACATTGTGTTTATACCTTTCTTAAGCGCCGCACCAAGGGCAAGCCCATGGGTGTGGACGCAAATATGACGCACCTATTCAGCAATAACATGCGCAGCGGCGCGTGTACAGCATACGCCTGCGGGCAGGCCTTCGCCAACCGCGCCGGGGCTAGTTGGCCGGGCGCGCGCCCAGCAATTGCTGGAAGCGCCCTGCACGCGCTTCGCTCAATTCAAAGGGGCCGGGGTCTCCGGGCAGGGCCTTGGCCAAATGTGCGCCCTGGGCCGTAACGGACAAATCGTTCAACGCCACCATCGAGGGATGGTCCACCACCCCGCACGCCGCCCCCAGCCTCAGGGAGGACAGGAGGGCGTAGCATTCTTCAAAGCCTATCAGGCGGGCGCCCAGCGCCACCCCGGTCGCCCGGCCCACGCGGTCTTCAAGTGACACTCGCCCTGAAGATAACAACTGGGCACGGGCTGCTTCTTCCGCAGCAATTAACTCCGTGGCGATGTGTTGCATTCCGAAGATAACCTCCGGCTCGCTACGCCCCAAGGTGGCATGGCTGCACAACATATACAGGTCGCCCACGGTATCCGTGCCTGCGCCGAAGAGCGCGCCGTCAGTGTCCACGCTCAGGTACTCACTGGCCCAGTCCGGCACAAGGAGCACCGAGCCGCCAAGTTCTGGCGGAATCTGCGCTGGGGGTGCCACCCGTCCACTACGCCGCAAGCCACACAGCAACATGCCCAGCCGGGCTGCGGCTTCGGCGTGGCGCAGCAGGCCTTCTGCCCCACGCAGGGCGGGCAGGTGCATCAGGCAACGGGCGCGCAGCCCGGTGCCCAAGTTGTCCAGTACCGAGGTGAGGTAGCCGCGTCGCCCGTCAAAAGCGAAATCCAGCAGTCGGGCCAGCAGGCTGTCGAGGTTGTTGAGTTCCTGCCATGCGGCTTCCCCCGCGTGGCCGCTCAGGGTGCAACGGATGGTCAGGTGGTCCACGCCATTCACCATCACCGAGAGCACCTGGTCTTCCCGCAAGAACACGCCGCGTGGCCCGGTGCGATGCAGCAATTCTTCGGATGCCAGCCTGCGTTCGACCAGTTGGTACTGGTCGATGGTGGAGAGTTCGTGCATGGGCAGGTAATAGCCACGCGAGCCCAGCCCCACCTTTTCCAGCGCATCGAGCACGCGCGCTTCAATGACACGCAGTTCTTCCTCGGTGGCGCAATTGGGAAACAGGTGGTCCGCCAGGTTGCGACTAAGGGTAAGCTCAATCCACGGCGCTATCGCGCTGCTGGTGGATGTGGAGCGCGTCCATGCGGGAGGCCCCTCGGGCAACATTACCGTGGCCATGCGCTACTCCACCCGTGTTTCGCTGGTTTGCAGGGTGTTTTCCAGCGTGCGTATTTCATCGCGCAGGCGGGCGGCGTCTTCATACTTCTCTGCCTTAAGCACGCTGCGCAGCAGGCCGCGCTTGGTTTGCAGGTCGGCGCGCAACTGCGCCTTCGAATCGTCCATCTTCGCCACCTTGCCTCGATGATGCAGGGCGTGGTGCAGGGTTTCGAGTCGGTCGTCGATCTCGTCGGCGAAAGTTTCATAGCAGCGAACGCAGCCTACCTGTCCCCGTTCGAGGACAACGGCCAGCACGGTGCCACACCCCGGGCAGGGGCGCTGATCACGCAGGGCGGATTCCGCCACGTCGAGTGGCGTGGGCTTGCTGTTTGAAGGTATGCCGGGGGCAATCTCGAAGCCTGGCACGGCATCTTGCTGCAACTTGGCCAAGCAATCCGGGCAGAGATACCGCTCCGACACCACGCCATCAACGACTTCGGCGTAGCGAACAGTGGCCAAGCGCTGGTTGCACTTCGGACAAATCATGCGGACACCCCTGTGGCGCGCACCCGCATTACCGGCAAACCCCGACAACACGGGCAACAGGGGAAGTATAGCACCGCCAATGTACACGATCCATTCCACCGCGAGTGCAGGATGCGCCAATGAGGCACGCAAGAAAATGGGTACTGGTTTTTCGCATTTCGATATTCATTTCAAAATCTCATTTGTTCATTGATCAGTATCACCTGCAAACCTACAATGCGATCGTGTCCAAGTGCCGACAAGAGGGGGAAACGCCATGAATTGGCGATTGATTGCTTTGACATTGCTGCTTACGTCGTCGGCTTTGGCTGACGATTACGAGGTTACCAGTTCGGCGGATTCCGGCACGGGCTCCCTTCGCGATGCCCTTACGCAGTCCAATTCTATCGGCGAGTCTAACCTGATCACCTTTGCGCTACCGGAAGGCGACAACGTGATCTCATTGGAATCCGAACTCCCGGCGATTACGACGACTGTGACCATCGCGGGCTCCAACATTACTAAAGGGCTGGCGGAGCGAGTGGTGCTTTCTGGAACGCTGGCTGGCGACAGCAATGGCCTGGTGATAAACGCAGACGCGGTGTTGGTTGAGGGATTGACCATCATCAACTTCGAGCGCTCCGGCATCGTCGCTAGTGGCGTTATTGTTGGGCCGCAAATTTACAATTGCCGTATCGGCACAGACGGCACGGAATGCCTCGGCAACCTGCACCACGGCATACTGCTGGAGGGGGGCGTTGCGGAATCGAGCATCGGCGGTTCCACGGGCAACATCATTTCCGGCAATGGTTACGACGGCATTCGCCTGCTCGACCCGTTTACGAACTTCAACTTCATCGCTGGCAACCTTATCGGCACGGACGAGTCCGGCACGATTTCCATTGGCAACGGTTGGCGCAGTGTGTTTTTGCGCGGCGTGTGGACCGACCCGAAGACGCCGCCCGGCGAGACCGTGGAAGGCGAGGGAGCCGTCGAGGATTTCGAGGGCGAAGTCTCCGACGAAGGGGTGCGCATCATCGACACCCACCTTCGCGGTGGCGGCATCGTAATTGCAAAGGGAGCCAGCTACAACGTGGTGGGCGATTCTGCTGGCGAATACCGCAACTTGATCTCTGGCAACTACTGGTATGGCGTGAAGGTGTCGGATGACGGCACGGACGGCAACCAAATTATGGGCAACCGGATCGGGGTGGACATTGACGTTGCGACCGTGTTGGCCAATGAAGAGGAAGGCATTCATGTTCGCTCGGGCCCCGAGCTCACCAGCATCGGCCTCGATGGCTTTCCCAACGCAGGTAATGTCATCGGCGGCAACAACGTTGGCATCAAGCTGGACGGCCCAGGTGTGAACGAGACGAATATCTTTGGCAACCAGATCGGTATCGCCTTATTTGGAGAGACCGAGTACCCTCTTGCCAACCGGTACACAGGTATCACCATTGAGGATGGCGTCACCAATACCAACCTTGGCAACGGCTTCCCAGAGAATACAAACTTCATATCCGCCAACAGCGTGATGGGAGTGCAGATTGAGGGAGTGGGAACCAACGGGCACACCATTCGGCGCAACCGGATCACCGGGAATGTTGGGGATGGTCTCTTCCTACGCGATGGGGCAAACGACAATATCCAGGCTCCTGTCATCTTGAGCGCATCCACTGCGGCCATCAGCGGCACTGCCCCTTTGGGCCTAATCGTGGAAGTGTATGCCGATCCCGAGGATGAGGGCGGTGTGTTCCTTGGCGAGACTACCTCGGACGGGGACACCGGGGCATGGGAACTCACGGGGGACTTCACGCTGTCCGCGAGCCTCAATGCCACGGCCATCGTGACGGATGTGGATAGCGGCAACAGTTCCGACTTTTCCGAACCCGTTCCGATATCGGTTGCCGAGGGAGAAGTAGACGGCGAAGGCGAGCCCGATGTTGACGTGGATTTCCTGGCCGACATGCAGAACCTCCGAACCAACCCGCTGGCCCAGTACCTGCCCGAGCCCTACCGGAGTTACATGTTCGGCCTAGATGAGCAGACAGGCGACTTCAACGGCGGCGTTGCCCTGACCGTAAGCGCATTGCCTACGGATAACCCGGAAAAGGGAAGCCTGGTGGATTCGATTGAGTTCTTTGGCAACGGGATACCCGACGCCCAGGAGTTCGCGGTCATCGAATACTTGATAGAGAATCCCAACGTGAAGTCTGCCAAGACGACCGGGCAGGAGGTTCGCGACGCTTACCTACACAATCGCAACCAGATCAAGAACGAGCAACTGGGGCCAAAGCTGGGGGGCCCCGCCGACTTCATGATTCCCAATGCATTGAACTTGGTGACGGTATTTACCTTGATGGGCGATGGCGAAGTTACCGAACAGACCGACAACACCCTGCGCACCACGGGTGGTTTCGCCACCATCAAGGGTTACTTCGGTCTCTTTGCCGCTGGCATTGCCAAGATTGGCGCCAACCCTCTCAAGCTACCACAGGTTCAAGATGAGGATTTCTTGTTGGAGCCCGAGCTTGGACCGAATGGCGACCTTGACGGCGACGGTGCGACCAACCTTGAGGAATGGGAAGAGTTCGGGCCAACGGGCTACTTCGGCGCCGTGCTGGATCCCGGCATTATTCCCCCTGTTGAAGGAAGCGTGGACGGCGAAGGTACTAGTGATGGTGAAGGCGTGTCCGAAGGCGAAGGCACTACCGACGGTGAGGGCACGTCTGAAGGTGAGGGTGTCACCGACGGAGAAGGAACCAGCGACGGTGAAGGCACCACAGATGGTGAAGGTACAACTGAGGGTGAGGGGACTACCGAAGGCGAAGGTACAACCGAGGGTGAGGGTACTATCGATGGCGAAGGTGTCAGCGAGGGTGAAGGCGTTACCGAAGGTGAGGGTCAAACCTGCGACGACACGCGATACACGGCGGACCAAGGCAACAATGGCAGCGTGGGTCTTTCGGAGTTGGTGCGCATGGTGCAGCTTTACAATTCCGACACCTTCTCCTGTGCGGTTGAAATTGGCGGCGAAGACGCCTACCAGGTTGGCGTTGGCAGCCAAGCGTGCTGCCCGCACAAGAGCGATTACCTTGGCGGCGCGCCGGACTGGAAAGTCGAACTCAGCGAACTGCTTCGCGTAGTCCAGTTTTACAACAGCACTGGCTGGATATATTGCCCCGGCGGATCCGAAGACAACTTCTGCCCGGTGTTTAATAAATAGCACGCTGGGGGCGTAAACCTGCTGGCAAATGCCGCTAAGGTTTCACCGCCACAATGCGGAAGCCGATGTGGTCGTAGCGGCGTTCGGTCTCGAAGCGTAGGCGGAACGCCGTGCGGCAGGGCCAGCCCCCGTCGGACCAGCATCCGCCCCGCCGTGAGCGGGATACGTTGCCGTGCTCACTTTTCGTGGCGGTGTTCTTTGCGGAATACAGGTCGGGGTCGGTAGGCGCGCGTGGTACCAATCCCGGCACCCTGCCTGCCCAATCTTGGAAGACCTGTATGGCGCCGCTGCAGGCCCGATGACTTCGGGGAATCAAGGAGCGTGCTCCGCAGATAGCTATGCGCTGGCAGCATTTAGCCGAGTCCTCAACATGCGCTCCAAATGAATCCAGCGTTCTTGGACTTTTCCCGAACCTCCCATGGTTTATAGAACACACAAGAACGGGAACTTTCGTCAAACCAAGGGGAGAGCAGCACCATGCCGACAATTACCACCCAGGACGGCACCCACATTTACTATAAGGACTGGGGCACAGGACAACCGGTGGTGTTCAGCCACGGTTGGCCACTTTGTTCCGACGCCTGGGAGGACCAGATGGTCTTCCTAGGGGCGCATGGATTTCGTTGCATTGCCCACGACAGGCGCGGCCATGGGCGTTCCAGCCAGCCGTGGAATGGCAACGAAATGGACACCTACGCGGATGACCTTTCCGAATTGGTAGAAGCGCTTGACCTGAAGAATGCGGTCCACATAGGCCATTCCACAGGCGGTGGCGAAGTCGTTCGCTATATAGCCCGGCACGGCTCGAAGCGGGTGGCAAAAGTGGTGCTGATTGGCGCGGTGACCCCCTTGATGCTAAAGAGCGAGGCGAACCCGGACGGGCTGCCCATGGACGTATTCGATGGCATTCGCGCTTCCGTGTTTGCTGATCGGTCGCAGTTCTTTAAAGACCTCACGGTCCCCTTCTACGGCGCGAATCGCCCCGACGCCAAAGTGTCGCAAGGGCTCCGCGATTCCTTCTGGCTTCAGGGAATGCAGGCCGGATTCAAGGGCGTAATCGACTGCATAAAGGCATTCTCTGAAACTGACTTTACCGAGGACCTCAAGGCGATTGAGGTGCCTGTGCTGATCCTTCACGGCGACGACGACCAGATTGTCCCCATTGGCGCCTCGGCGGTTCCTGCGTCCAAACTGCTCAAGAATGCGAAGCTGAAGATATATAAAGGTGGCGCACACGGCATGTGCTCGACACAGAAGGACGATGTAAACGCAGACTTGCTGGCATTCCTTAAGGGTTAAGCACAGCCTGTATTCCCAAGAAAATATAGCGCAGTTCCTTCATGCTCTCGCCCCCGCCTCCGGGGGCGAGTTCTTTTTGCACGCATATATTTACCAAATCTTTGCTGTAACTTCGTCGTATGGCTACCAAGGCCACGTTCAATGGGGAAGTGAAAACCCTGAAAAGGGGGTGCGCATTTCATGGTTTGCGGGACGGGGATGTCGAGCAAAGCAACCGCGATAGAACTCAAGCTTGGCAGGAAGCCATACAAGGAACGCAGAAATGATAAAACAGGGTAGTTTAAGGACAGTAGGAGCGTTTGGATTCGTGGCGCTCGTGGCCATGTTGGCAGGATGCCAGCGGCCTGCCCAGCCCACGGTGCTTTCCACCACGCCCGCGGCGGGCACCACCAGTGTTCCCATCCAGAATACTATAACCGCGACCTTCAGTCAGGCGATGGATCCCGCTTCGGTTACGGAGGAAACGTTCACGTTAAGGCGTGGGACAACCGAGGTCACTGGCTCCGTGAGCTATTCCGGTGAAACCGCTGTATTCAACCCGGATGCCCCGCTCCTGCCGAACACCTTGTATACCGCCACTATTAGCGGCGATGCCGAAGCAGCGGCGAAGACGATGCCCCTGGATGAAGTGCCCGATGAAGTTGAGGAAGGCGAACGGGATGAACACAATCACCGCCCCTTGCTGGGTGGGTTGCTGTTCGGTTTGCTGTTTTTGGGACATCCCGGTGGCTCCCCGACGGACAACACGTTGGCCGAGGATTTCGTATGGTCCTTCACCACAGGCGGTAGCCTTGATGGCACGGCCCCGACGGTTACGGTCACCCTCCCAAGCGGCGGGGCCACGGGCGTGGCGCGCGGTGGGAATGTACTGGCTACCTTCAGCGAGGCAATGGATTCCTCAACGATAAACGCAACAACTTTTACGTTGCGGCAGGGCGCAACCCTCATACCCGGCAGCGTCTCCTACGCCGGTGTGGTTGCAACGTTTAATCCCATGAACGATCTTGTGGCTGGAACCACGTACACCGCGAGCATTTCGACGGGAGCAAGAGACTTGGCAGGCAATGCCTTGGCTTAGTCTTTCGTCTGGTCCTATACAACGGCTGAGGTGGCAAC
>JBIKMR010000005.1:0-41174 GCA_044359155.1 Candidatus Hydrogenedentales bacterium
GCTTGTGGCACTCAACGCCATTATGTCGGAAGCGCTTGAGTACTGCGCGGACTTCCTTGAGAAGCAGGACACGAGCAGCAAGGAGAAGTTGGGCGCTGCCGTTGCCGCGCTGGTGAAGGACATCTATCTCGAATGCGAGAACGTGGTCTTCAACGGCGATGGCTACTCCGACGAATGGCACGCGGAAGCTGCCAAGCGCGGACTGCCCAGCCTGAAGACCTGCGCCGATGCGCTGCCCGAAATCAAGGCCCCCGAGACCATCGCCCTGTTCGAGAAGTACGGCATCCTATCCGAGCGTGAAACGGTCAGCCGGTATGAAGTTTATGCCGAGCAGTACATCAAGACGCTCAGCACCGAGTGCCGCTTGATGCTCGAGATTGCCAAGACTCAAATATTCCCGGCAGCCATCCGCTACCAGGGGGAGCTGGCCGTGAGCCTGGCAAACCTCAAGCAAGTGGGCATCAACACCGACGCCGACACGCTGACCTACCTCACCGGCCTGATTGCCGACCTTCAGGGCGCTATTGCCGAGTTGAGCCACCTCTTCGAGCACCCGCATGGCGAAATGGAAGAGACCTGCGTCTACTTCTGCAAGAGCCTGGTGCCCGCCATGCTCAAGCTGCGCGGCGTGGTGGACGAGCTCGAGACCATCGTGGCCGACGACCACTGGCCCCTGCCCACCTACCAGGAAATGTTGTTCATCAAGTAAGCGCATCTGCGCCAACGAATGCCAAAACCGGGCAGCGGCCAAGCCGCTGCCCGGTTTGTTTTTGGTGGGTTGCTATATAATCCTCTTGCTTGGAGGCAACTGATGCCTGCAAGCTAGGAGCAAGAAACCATGCATTCGGTAAAGATAATTGTCGAGCATCATTCAGATGGATATGTTGCCTACCCTTTGGGAATGAAGGGCATAGTCATAGGCGAAGGTGACACGTATGCCGAAGCCCTGCAGGATGTGGAGTCGGCTATCAGGTTTCATGTTGAAACCTTTGGCGACGAGGTAATCGAGTCCGGCGCAGCTGTTCTGGAAGCTTTCGTTGCCGTCGCAGAAGTATAAAGACTGTGCCACCGTTTCCCGTAGATGTCCCGCTTAATGACGTGATTGGAGCATTCGAGCGGCTTGGCTTTCGCCTCGTTCGGCATGGCAACCACATTGCCATGCTGAGAGAGAACCAAGACGGCACCAGCACCCCCATGACCCTTCCATCTCACAGGCACATCAAGGGGTCAACGCTTAGAAGCATCCTCACTCAGTCAGGTATCAGCCGCGATGATTTTCTTGCGGTGCTGCGCTAACGCTCCGAATGGCTCGTAGCAATGCCCCTTGCTCAGATACTTTTAATGGCAACTCGTTAGTATCTGAGTGCTATCCCCTGAGTCTGGCAAGACTACTTCTCGGAGGCCCCCATGTTCATCTATATCCTCTGCTTCCTCATGCTTGCGCTGGGTCTTGCATTGTGGTGGATGGTGGCGCAAGCGTTGGACTGGCGGGGCAAGGCGCGCTATGCGGCGTATCGCAACTCCGGCGGGCAGCGCCCGTTTGTGCGCACGCCGGATGAGCGCTTCGGCAACCTGCCGGGCTATCCCTTCGCCCCGCATTATGTAGAGATTGACGGCCTGCGAATGCACTATGTGGATGAGGGGCCGCGCGAGGGGAAACCCGTGTTGATGCTGCACGGCGAACCCTCGTGGAGCTATCTCTACCGCAAGATGATTCCCCCCGTGGCGGCGGCGGGATACCGCGTAATTGCGCCAGACCTGATTGGCTTTGGTCGTTCGGACAAGCTCACCCGCATGGACGATTACTCTTACCAGATGCATGTTGACATGGTGGCTGCGTTCATTGAAGCGCTCGACCTGCATGACGTCACCCTCTTCTGCCAGGACTGGGGCAGCCTGATTGGGCTGCGGGTTGCGGCGGAGAACGAGGCGCGCTTTACCGCCATCATGGCGGGCAATGCCGCGCTGCCGGGCAGCGCGCCGCGTGGCAGGTTTGCGCCGGTGACCCCGCGCCCAAAGGTAAAGCGGGGACGCCTTGCCGCTTTCCTGGTTTGGCTGCTTTACTCACAACTGAAACCCATGCGCCCCGGCGATGTGCTGCAACTGGCCACGGTGAGCAAGCTGCCACCAGAAGTGGTGGCGGCGTATAACGCTCCGTTCCCCGACGTGCGCTACACCGTCGGTGCGCGGAAGTTCCCGCGCATTGTGGCCAGCCAGTTGCCCGAGAATTCCCGCGCGTGGGAAAAGCTCGCCCAGTGGAACAAGCCCTTCGTAACCTGCTTCAGCGACAAGGACCCCATCATGCGCGGCGGCGAGCGGTTGTTCCAGCGCGTCATTCCCGGCGCGCAGGGCCAGCCGCATGTCACCATTCAGCGCGCGGGGCATTTCCTGCAAGAAGACAAGGGTGAGGAACTCGCGGTATTGCTGCTCACGTTCATGGAGAAGAACGCCCCTAGCTAAACTGCGCCACCCGCGCTATCACGTCACCGGCGAAGCGTTGGAGGTAGCGGGCGACGTGGTCTCGGGGGGAGAGGGTGGGGTCGTCCACCAGCGGGGTCAGGTCCATGGCGTAGACCAGCGCGGTTGCGGCGTCGGTTTGGTGGGATGCGTTGAAGGTGGCGTGGGCCATGCGGCGGCCTGCTGCGGCGAGGTCGTAGCGTTTGCCGCCACTCACTTGTGAATCGAAGCAGCCGATGAGTGCGTTGAGCAGGCTGTCGCGCCCGCCTGCGTCCAGCGGCACCTTGTCCTCGTCGAGCAGCCAGTCGAGGTCGCGCCAGACTTCGCAGCCGTATACAAAGCGCGGGCGCAGTTCGGGCGCGCTGGCGCGCAGGGCGGCAACCACCCGCAGCGCCACGCCAATGTGGGTGTCGTGCTTGTCGGCCAGGTTGTGCGTATACACTACGCGTGGCCGGGTGGCCGTGATGATGCTCACCAAATCCTCCACCACACCCCCGTGCTTCGCGTCCTTCACTGCGACGCTCGGCCAGCCCAGCATAAACTGCGCGGCGTACTCTCCCACCATCGCGGCATTGCGCTGTTCGCGGTTGCGCACTTGTGCCAGATCGTCGTTGCTGATGCCGACGTAATCGTGCGCGCGCGGCGCGCCGCGCCCATCGGTCACCACCACACCGGTGAACCACGAATCCGGTTGGCGATAACATTGCAAGATGCCATGCACCGCCATGATTTCTAGATCGTCCTGGTGCGCGCCAATGGCCAAATGTGTGGTGCGCGCCAGCGCGCCTTCTTCGTCGATCCCGTCCGGGATGAACAGTTCCGCCTCGGGGTGATTCAGCTTCACGGTGTACCTCCTGCCAAGCTCACGCTGCCCGCAACCATGCCCGCGCAGCCCTGCGTATTTACTGCTTGCCACAGGGCCTCTACCTCGGGCGAACCGGGCGCGGCATTGGACACCGCCACGCGGGGCAAGTCCTTGGCGGTTTCTTGTATGGCGTCTTCAAGCGCTATGGCATCGCGCGCGGTACAGCGTGCGTCGAGCGCGCCCAAGTACAGCGCGGGGCGCTTGTACACATCCAGCTCGCCGTAAAGCGCATAGATGGATTCCAGCACCAGTTCCGCATCTTGCGCCTGCACGGGCGCGGCCACCCAAAGGCGCACCGCCGGGGCTTCGGCATAGCGGCGAATGTGCGCGGTCACGCGGTCTTGCAGGCCGCTAACGCCTGCCCCGCCGCAGCACACGGCGCAGGCCCCGTCTGGGCCGGAGAGCGCAGGCTCGACCGCCAGCCCAAAGGCCATCTGGTCCGCAAGTTCAATCAGCCAAAGCGGTGGCGTAGTCACTACTCCGAGGTTGTATCCCTTTTCGAGCAGGTCCTCGATAATGCCACGCGCGGTGTCGCGCGTGGCGCCTTCTACATCGGCGAAGCGGCAGGCTTTCAGCACATGGCGTTCGCCATTCAGCATAAACCCGCTTGCGTCTGCCGTCAGCGCCGCCGCGCGGTACTCATGCGTCACCGGTCCGCCGCTCAATTGCGCGGTCACGCGATAAGTGCCCAGCCCCGGTTTGGAATGCACCGTGGTTGCGCCGGGGTGCACTTCGCCACCGCCCATGCGCACGCCATCCGACTCAATCGTGACGGCGAAGGTCTCGGGCGGATAGTGGATAAAATCTAGCAAGGACTCGAAGCCCAAACCGGCGGGTGCTATCGCGTTCGGTTCGATATGCGGGCGCCGCACAGCGCGGCGCTTCAGGCCTTCCCATTCCGAGGCGTGCTCGTCGCGACGCGCGCCCGAGGTGCAGGTCGTCATTGCCGCGCATTCCTCTTCGCACGCCGCTGCTGCGTCCATCAATACCACCTGCTCATGCACGGGCAGGATGGTGCTGTACCACCATGTGCCCGGAAAGGCGCTGGCCCAGCCTAGGCAGCGGCGCGCCATCGGCAGGTTGCCTGCCTTGCCTGATTGAATGCCCAGCCGCGCCAGCCGCAGCGAGGCCTCGCGGCGGGCAGCCGCGTCGTTCACCAGCAGCACATGATGGCTGGCGGCAGTTTCCTCGAAGCGCGCCAGCAGGTCTTCCACGGTGATGAGCGTGGTCAGCACGGGGTCTGGCGCGGGACCATCGAGCGGCGCGGGCGCAGCCCATGCGTGGGCGCACAAGGCCAACGCCGTGCTCGTTATCAGTAATCGAATCGTCATGTACCCCGTTTCCAATTCGCACTACGCGTGCGCCGCGCAAGTATAATTGGGGCCGTGGCGTATAGGCCACCCGTGAAGAAGGAACCTCCATTGCGCCGTATCTTGATTGTTCCCTTGGTGCTCCTGCTCCTTTCCGCCTGCGGGCCGTCCATGCCCAAAGCGGGCAGCTCTTTCGAGGAATGGAACGACGCGTCCATGAACCCGCCGGATGCGCCGTATGGCCTGTGGAACATGAAGCGCGAGGACGGCGCAGCAGCATCCTTCGACGAGCAGGCCGCCGCGCTCGAGTCTATCGGCTACCTGGATGGTTCGACCGCCGCGCCCGTGGACACGGGGGTGCGCAAGCACCTGAAGGACAAGGCGCAGCAGGGGCTGAACTTTTACACCTCGGGCCATGCCCCGGCGGCTTTCCTGATGGACATGGAAGGCAAGACCCTGCATGAATGGCGCTATGAGCTAAAGGACATCTGGCCGGATTATCCCCTGCACAAGAGCAGCCCCAAGACGGGCTACTGGCGGCGGGCCTACCTCTACCCGAATGGCGACGTGCTGGCCATCTTCGAGGGCATCGGCATCATCAAGGTGGATAAAGATTCCAAGCTGCTTTGGGAAAAGCAGAACGGCGCGCACCACGACCTGCATGTTCTGAATAATGGCGACATCTGGGTGCTCACCCGTAAGGCGCACGCAGTGAAAGAGATCGAGAGCAGGTATCCCACCCTCGAGGATTTCGCCACGCTGCTCGACAGGGATGGGAACGAGAAGAAAAGCATCTCGCTCATCGAGGCGGCGCGCAAGTCGGGCGACATAGGCAAAGAAATCTGGGCGCACATGCAGCCGGATGGGGACGTGATGCACACGAACAGCATCATGCTGCAAGACGACGGCAGCCTGCTGCTGTCCATGCTTTACCCAAACACCCTCACCACGCTCGACCCTCAATCAGGCGTGTTCACCTGGGGTCTGCGCGGCACATGGAAACGCCAGCACCACCCAAGACTGCTTGCCAACGGCAACCTCATGCTCTTCGACAACCGCTCGACCCGGGGCTATTCCGCCGCGGTGGAACTCGACGCGAAGACCAACGAGGTTGTGTGGGAATATCGCGGCAGCGAAACCACCCCGTTCTACTCCTACTCCTGCGGCGCGTTTCACGAACAACCCAACGGCAACATCCTCATCGTCGAATCCGACGGGGGCCGCGCCTTCGAGATTACCCGAGAGAAGGAAGTGGTGTGGGAATTCTACAACCCCAACCGCGCAGGCGAGGAACAACAATATATCGCCACGTTATTTGATCTCGTGCGCGTGGATGCGGCCTACCTCACAGAGACCTTCGCCAAACTACCCCTTTGAAGGAAAGTGTTTCGCTGTCCCAATGCCACCAAATATAAACAACGCCGGGGACACCATCATGGCATCCCCGGCGTTAGTTTATTCAGGCGTGCTGATTATTGTTCGGGCGGGGGCGGGGGGCCGTTACCGTTCGGGCCGGGGCCATGTCCAGGGCCGCCTTCGGGGCGGGGACCGTCTGGGCCGCCGGGGCCACGTCCGCCGGGTCCGCCGGGGCCGCGCTGCGGACGGTCTTCCGGGGTGATGTATCCGTCGCCGTTCGAGTCAATGCGCTTGAACTGGTTGGGGGCGTCCATGTGGAGGAAGTTAGTGAACTCTTCCAGGCTGACCTTCTGGTCCTTGTTGGTGTCGGCGCGCCGCATCATTTCGCCGCGTCGGCCATCGGGTCCGCCGGGACCGCCGGGTCCATCACCGCGTCGCTCGTCACCACCGGGGCCGCGTCCGTCACCACCCGGCTTGGGTAGTTCGTCGCGGGTCAGGGTGCCATCGGCATTCTTGTCCCATGCAGTAAAGCGATCTTCCGGCATCTTGGGGGCGATGGCTTTCAAGTCAGCATAGCTTACCTTGCCGTCGCCATCGGCATCGGCCTTGTCAAACATCTGGTGAACGTTGGGTCGGTCCTTGGGGGGCTGGCCGCCCTGCTTCGGAGGGGGGGGCGGGGGCACTGCGCCATCTTCCGGTGGCTGCGCCATGCCCTGCGACGCCGCGAGTCCCGTGAGGATCGCTGCAATCATCATGTGCTTCTTCATTTCGACTCTCCTGTGTTTGCCTGTCGTCGTCTCGATTGCCACTAGCTTTAACACCGATGTGGCGCATATGTTCCCACTGAACGTCGAATCCTGCGCCAAGCGTTGACGCGCGTCTCCCCAGCCGTTAGAATTCCTGCGCCGGTGTACACAATCATCGGCGCAAACGGGGGCAGGGAGCGGTATACCTTTGGAAGCCAGCACGCTACGCGCATTGTTTCATGAGCATTATTCCGGCGGGGTGGATCCGTTTCTCGTTCGGTCGCCGGGCCGCGTGAACCTTATCGGCGAACACATGGATTATAACGGCCTGCCGGTGTTGCCCATGGCTATTGAGCAGGCAATCCTCGTGGCGTTTGTGCCGCGCGAGGATGGCGTGGTGCGTATGCGCAACGTGGATGGCCGCTACCCCGAAGTGACTTTCGAGAACGCGCGCGACCTGCCGCGCTCGCCGCAGGGCGCGTGGGACAATTACTGCAAGGCCGCGCTGCAAAAGGTTAATGCCGAGCTGCAACCCGTCACGCTGCCGGGCATGGACATGCTCTTTACCAGCACGCTGCCGGTGGCGGCGGGGTTGAGTAGTTCTTCCGCGCTGGTAGTGGCCTGCGCCATGGCCTATCTCGCCGCGCTGGACCAGACTGTGGGCGAGGATCTGACGCGCTTGCAGTTGTCGGAATGGATGGCGTCTGCCGAGCATTACGTGGGCACACGCGGCGGCGGCATGGACCAGACCTGCATCCTCAACGGCACACTGGGCCACGCCTGCAAGATCGATTTCTTTCCCATCCGCGTCGAGGTGGCCCCGCTTCCCAGCGGCTACGCGATCGTGGTGTGCGATTCAATGGTGAAGGTGGAGAAGAGCGGCGACGCGTTGGTCCGTTTCAATCGTGGACCGCGCTATTGCGCGCTGGGCAGTGCGCTGGTTGAAGCCTATTTGCAACGCACCATGGACGATGACATTGAACTGGATCGCCTGGGCGACTTGTGGCTGGGGCCGCTTTGCCTCACCTATCGCGAGGGCGCGGACGTGATTGATCGCGCGATACCGGAAGACCGGTTGTCGCTCACCGAAGTGGCGAAGCGCCTGGGCATGACCACAGACGAAGTGCGCGAAGAATACCTGGACGAAGTGCCCGAGCCGGAAGAGGGTTTTCCTTTGCGCGCGCGGTTGCGCCACCAATACAGCGAGTACCAGCGCGTGGAGCAAGCGCGCGATGCGCTGCTGGCGGGCGACGCCAAGACATTCGGCACGCTGATGAACGCATCGCACCAGAGCTGCGCGGATGACTTTGGCATCAGCAGTCCCGAGCTGGACGCGCTGGTGCAGGCGGCGCGCGATTCGGGCGCGCTGGGCGCACGCCTTACGGGTGCAGGCTTTGGCGGTGCCACGGTGAACTTGGTGCCGGAGAAAAAGGTGGATGCGTTTATCGAGGGCGTAACGGCACGGTACTACGCAGGCCGCGCCGGGTTTAGTGGCGATGCGCCGATCTTCGTGGCGCACGCATCTGAATCTGCGGGATACCTTTAACCGCCATGGGTTGCGTGCGAACTGCACTGGAGGAACGCGAGCACGGCTGGCTGGCCCCGCACGCGCAGCGCGTGAGCGAAAGCAAGGGCCGCGTGGTGCCGGAAGAGGAAGACCCTTACCGCACCGCCTACCAGCGCGACCGTGATCGCATCTTGCACACGAAGGCGTTTCGCAGGCTGAAGCGCAAGACGCAGGTGTTCCTTGCGCCGGTGGATGATCACTACCGCACGCGCCTGACGCACACGCTGGAAGTGACGCAGATTGCGCGCACCGTGGCGCGGGCCTTGCGGTTGAATGAAGACCTGGTCGAGGCGATTGCGATGGGCCACGACTTGGGGCATACGCCCTTTGGCCATGCGGGAGAGCGCGTGTTGAACGAGGTCTACCCCGAGGGCTTTCGCCACTACGAACAGAGCCTGCGGGTGGTGGATAAACTCGAACCCCGCCGGGGCGGGCGCGGCTTGAACCTCACGCATGAAGTGCGCGACGGCATCCTCTACCACAGCCGGGGCAAGGCTATATTGCAGGGCAAGAACGCGGGCGGCCCGAATACGCTCGAGGGCCAAGTGATGAGCATCTCCGACGCCATCGCCTACATGAACCACGACATCGACGACGCCATCCGCGCGGGCGTGTTGCGGGCCGAAGACTTGCCCGCTGGTCCCATCGAATTCTTTGGCGAGCGCACCTCGCTGCGGATAGACCGCATGGTCACCGCGCTTATCGAGGGAGCGCAGGAAGGCAAGATTGGGTTCTCGCCCGGCGTGCTGGAACCCTTCAACGAACTGCGCGATTTTCTGTTCCGCGAGGTCTACCCCTGCGAAGCGATCGTCCTCGAAATGGACCGCGCCAGCAAGGTGCTGCGTGAATTGTACTTCCACCTGCTGGCGAACCCTGTTGAGGAAATTCTCCGCGCCGACCCGGAAGATTCCATTGAGCGGCGCACGGTGGATTTTGTGGCAGGCATGACGGACGAGTACGCCATGAGCCTGTACCAGCGCTTGCTACTGCCTTCGCCGTGGAAGGCCTAGGCCAGTGTTAGCGGTTGTGGCGGGTTCAGGAATTGATTTGCTGCCGCTGCTGAAGCGCACTGAATGGGAGCGTCCCTTCTCCAGCTTCCCCGGCCTGTCCGATTCCACCGTGCCGGGCCACGCTTCCAAGTTTATTCGCGGCATGGCCGAATCGCTCGATGGTGCAGAGCTGCCGCTTCTCATTCAATGCGGTCGTCGCCATGCCTATGAAGGCCTGTCCTATGCCGACACCGTGCGTACCGTGGATGTGCTTGCGGAACTCGGAGCAACCACAATCCTGTTCACCAATGCCGTCGGCGCGATAGACCCGGCGCTGCGCGTGGGGAATATCGCGGCAATGACGGAATGCCTGGCATGGCCGTATCCACGTTGGCAATTGCCAGAGCGAATCGTGCCTACCTTCGTTCCCCAAGGCGCAGACGCCACGGGCCCTTGTGCGTTTATGCACGGCCCCTGTTACGAAACTCCCGCAGAAATCAGGACCCTGCGCGCGCTTGGCGTTTCCACCGTCGGCATGAGCACCGCCCCTGAAATCCATCGGTGCAACGAGCTGGCGTTATCCAGTGGGGGTCTGTCCGTGGTGACCAACACCTGCGGCGCGCCCCACAAGCTGGCACACGAAGACGTGGTCGCGGCAGCCAAGGCCGCATCGCAACGCGTGGGGGACGGTGTGCGGCGGCTACTGCATCGTCTGGGTCGCGGCGAATAGACCCGCAAACAGGCCGCTGAATAGCAGGAAGCACAGGCCCATGATCAGGTAGAACAGGATGATGGCGGGGATGCTGGCCAGCATTACCTGGAGAATGAGCATGACCATGCGCCCAAATGGAATCTGCACATCGGTGACTACGACAGGTTGATGCGACATTGGATTTTCCCTCCCTGAATTACGCCCAACATAATACGTCGTTTGCCAAAACTATATGGGTTGTACGGCTTAAGTCAAACGTAACGTATGGGTTGCCCCCTCTTTTCTAAATGCTTGGAATCCGATGGCGCTTTCTTATAACGTAATTGCAGGGGCATTGCTGGCAACAGGGACAGGGAGCCGTATACCGCGTGACACCGCCATCTCCTTCAAGCCCCGCCGCCACCATAGAGGGTGGCACCCTCTTTGCCGATACCCGGCGCAAGACCGTCAAGTCCCTCAATGGTATCGAAGTTGACCTCGTCGTCAGCGTGCATGAGCTTGAGGGGAACATCATTATCGAGGGGGAAGTGCCGGACACGGCGCTGGTGATTGTGAAGCAGGGCTCGCTGGTGGTGAACGGTTATGTGAACGGGTGCGTGGTGGCGGAAAAGGGTGTGGAGGTGAAGGGGAACATTACCGGCGGGTATGTGCTTTCCCCACGCGGCAACATCAAGGCGCAGAGTGCGTTGTCCGGCTCGCACATCATCGCCGTAACGGGCAGCGTTAAGCTGGAGGGGGCAGAGAATCCCGCCTGCGTTTTCGCTTGGCAGGGCATTGACGTTGCGAAGGACGTGATCGGGGGGAGGTTTCTTGCCGCGAAGATTACCATCGGCGGCAAGGCTTGCGGGGGAGAACTGCACGCCACGGGCGCAATCGAGGTAGGCAGCGTCGAAATGCCCGCCCACGGCGGCATGTTGGTCTGCCTGCGCAACGAAATTACTTGCGAAGAATTCGGTCGCCCCATGGGGCAAGACGAGCGCAAGCTGCGCCGCAGCATTGGCAAGCATCACTACCAGCGCGCCACCACGGCGCGCCTGTTGCGCTACGCTGAGCGCGACACTCAGGACTCGCACCTCACGTTCCTCTATATGCTGCTGTGCGGCAGGCTGGACGCGCAGAAGATGAGCACCATGCGTGGGCTTCAGGCACAGAGCAATTTCCTTGCGGAGATTAGCGCCGTGTGCGAGCAGCTCGTCTCGTTCTTCACCGACGCTTGGAAGCAGCCGGAACAATCTGCCGAGGAATACGAGCCACTGGCGGAAACCTGCGTCAGTTCTCTGACCGCTGTTGCGGAGGATGCCGTCGTCATGGCGAACGCGTTCCGCCTGCAACACAAGCCCTACATTTCCAGCGCGTGCGACGACTTGACCAAGACGATCAACTCCCTGAAACGCCAGCCGATTACGCGGGCAACATCGATGTCGCTGGTGGCGAAGTTCAAGGACCGCCGCGCACGCTGCGACGAGATGCGCGTGGAAATGAGCGCTCACCTGGAGGAAGCCATTAGCGGCATGGGGCTGGATGCTGACGTGGCGCGGAGCGTGGAAGCCCAACCGCACAAGGCCGAGGCGATGGTCGAGACGGTGTGCAAGCAACTGGAGAAAGACTCCAACAACCCGCGCTATCCGCGCGTGCGATCCCCCTTGGCAAGGCTGTTGAAGAACACGGTGGACCGTAGCCAGAAGAACATCACCCATTGGAAAGCAATGCTCGCTGAGAGCGATGCGCAACTGAAGGAAATCCATGGGCGCCTGGGGGCCAGCGCCACCAGCCTATTCGCGGCAGACACGCCGGGCTCCACCTACCTGCAATGCGGCAGTTGCCACGCGGGGGTTACGCTCGTGGGCGCGCCCCGAGACGGGACCGCCCCACTGGAAACCGCCACCTGCCAGATTACGCTGGCAACTGCGGTAACTACGCCGGTGCGGTATCAATTGGCGGGGAGTGAGATACAGCGGCGCGCTGCAAGCTGAAGAGAATTATGAATTACGAATTATGAATTACGAATGGGGGGCAACTTGAAGAGTGAGAACGTGCTGGTGGAGAAGAGCTTTGCCTTTGCCGTTCGAGTGGTAAAGGCCTGCCAGTACTTGGTCAAGAAGAAGTCTGAACACGTTTTGTCCAAGCAACTGCTCCGGTGCGGGACTTCCATTGGAGCAAATGTGGAGGAGGCGATGGGGGGACAGTCGAGAGCAGACTTCGCCGCCAAGTTGGGCATTGCCTATAAGGAAGCGCGAGAAGCGCAGTACTGGATTCGCCTTCTACGGGAGACAGCATACTTCAGCGAGTCTGAAGCCGATTCGCTACTGCACGACGTAGTTGAACTTCAGAAGATTATAGGCTCGATCCGGGTCACCTTGAAGACAACCTCGACCACCATTCGTAATTCATAATTCGTAATTCTTAATTTCCAAACCCATACATTGCTGCATAGTCTTGGTAGCGCGTTAACGACGTCTTCACGCTCGCATCCATACGATGCGCCACCCTAATCGCCGGAGCCCCGGCCCAGACTTCCAGCGGGCCGATGTCCTTGTTCACGATGCTGCCAGGGGCTACGACTGCGCCATCGCCAATGGTGACCCCCGGCAGGATGTAGGTGCCGCCGCCGATGTAGCACTCCTTGCCGATGGTGATGGGGCGGGTGTCGTGTGGGGTGTAGCGCCAGTGGTTTGCGGTGCCGTGGAAGAGGTGGTTGGTGTCGCGCACCACGGTGAATGCACCCAAGTGGGTGTTGTCGCCCACCTGCACTCGGCTGTTCACTTGCAGGATGGCATAGTCTGCCAGCTCGACGCCGTCGCCCAGGATGATCGAGCCGCCCTTGTCGGTGCGCAGCACCACGTTGCCAGCAATCGTGCAGTTCGCGCCCAGTTCCACGTGACCCTTTATCTCGACATTCGGGCCGATAAATCGGCAGCCCGGCCCGATACGCTTGCACGCGCGGCGCAGACGGGCCACACGCCAGCGTTCAAGAAAAGGTGCAATAAGATCAAACAAAGACATGCAGGGATTCCTCTGGCAATAGTGTATCGCAGCATGGAAGGGGCGCGCGAACCGGGGTAGCTTAACCGAAGAGGTCGAGGTTCTCGGGCTCGGGCGGTGGGCAGAATACGCGCTGGAGATCGAGCAGCACTTCCGCGTCCACGGCGGCGTAGTCCATCTGCTTCGCGGATAGGGGGCGGGTGGTCCAGTCCGATGTTTGCAGCGACTTGTCCAGGAAGTAGTCCAGCTCGCGCTCGCATACTTCGCCCAGCTTGTGGCCACCGTCCACATGGCGCAGCGGGCGCTTGCGCGATACGGTGAGCGTGTCATAAATGTTGCGGATTTTTATCTTGTGTATCCCCAGCATCTGCTCCTCGAACATCGCGTTGTGGATTACCTTCTCCACCGTGTCGTCTTCCATCAGCTCCTTCAGTGGGGAGAGGTCTTTCAACGCCAGCGCATCAAAGACGAATATCTCGCGTGCCGTGGCCAACTGCACGGTACATAATACGCGTGGTTCGTTGAGCGTTGTCTCCACGTCCAGCCCCACGCGTGGCTCCTGCCGCATCCGCGCGCAGGCATCGCGAAAGGTATCGAAATCCGCGACCCAATGCACCGGCTTGCGTGGGGTATAGATGCCGCCCTTGCGCGCCATCACGCAAACGGAACCATCGTCCGTGTCATATTCCGGCAGGCGAATTTCCTCGGGCGCGGCCAACGCCGTAAGGTGGGTGAAGTAGTCCATCGCGCTGGCCATGCCGGCTTCCTGCGCAAACCGCTTCCACCGGCGAGATGAGATGACCAGGTGCCCGCCGGGGCGCACATGGTTGAAGGCCTTGGCAATCTGCTGCTGGCGGGTGGGGTCTTCCTTCAGCCGCTGCATCAGGTAGATCATGAAGACGTAATCGTACTTCCCCTCGGGCACGGCGTTGTAACCGTAGGCGGGGTGGGGGTCATACCCCGCCACGCGGAACTTGCGCACCTTCAGCCAGCCCACGTCCACGCCGGGGCCGCAGCCATACACCAGCACCTTGTTCTTCGCGTCGAGCACCCGGTTCTCGTAAAGGCGCTGCAATATCGGCGCAGGCTCAGACCGCGTTTTCTGCGGCGCATTCTTCGCCTCGTCCAGCTGTGTGCTCGAAGGTGATACGGCCAAGGTGCTGCTACTTCCCTGCGCCCCCAAGGCGCAGCCCAGTTTCTACGAAATAAACAGCGCGATTGCAAGGGAAAATTGAGGGCCAGAAAAATTACTACGCGATGATGTCTTGCACGATGTGGCCGTGGACGTCGGTGAGGCGGAAGTCGCGGCCTGCGTAGCGGTAGGTGAACTGTTCGTGGTTGAATCCGAGCAGCTGCAGCATGGTGGCGTGGAGGTCGTGAACGTGTACGCGGTTCTCGACGGCCTGGAACCCGAACTCGTCGGTGGCGCCGTAGCTGGTGCCGCCCTTGATTCCGCCGCCCGCCAGCCATGCGGTGAAGCCGTAGTGGTTGTGGTCGCGCCCGTTGATTTTGCCAGCGTTCGCGCCAGCGGTGGGCAGCTCGACGGTGGGGGTGCGGCCAAACTCTCCGGTGCAGAGCACCAGCGTGTCTTCCAGCAGGCCGCTCTGTTTCAGGTCCAGCAAGAAGGCGGCAATCCCCTGGTCGCACTGCCCGGCAAGGCGGCGATGGTTCACCTCGATGTCGTCGTGGTTGTCCCAAGGCTGGCCCTCTCCGTGCCAAAGCTGCACAAAGCGCACGCCGCGTTCGAGCAGGCGGCGGGTGATGAGCAACTGCCGGGCGTGTACGCCGGGGCCGTACATTTCGCGGATGTAGGCAGGCTCGCGGGTCACGTCGAAGGCGTCGGTCGCGTCGAGCTGCATCCGGTAGGCCAGCTCGTAAGACTGGATGCGTGCCTCTAGATTGGCATCTTCGGAGCGCGCCGCAAGGTGCTTCTCGTTGAGCTGGTGCAGCAGGTCCAGTTGCTGCCGCTGTTGCGGCAGCGACGTATAGTGGTTCTGTACGTTCTGGATGAGCCGGTCGATGTCCGTGTGCTGCGTGTCCACGTAGGTGCCCTGGAAGATGCCCGGCAAAAAGCCGGACTGCCAGTTCTGCGATTCCTGGATGGGGTACCCGCCAGGGCACATGACCATGAAGCCGGGCAGGTTGTTGTTCTCCGAGCCCAAGCCATAGGTCACCCACGAGCCAAAGCTGGGGCGGATGAGGCGCGATTCGCCGGTGTTCATCAGCATCAGCGAGGGCTCATGGTTCGGCACGTCGGCGTGCATCGAATGCACGAAGCACATGTCGTCCACGCACTGCGCGGTCTTGGCGAAAAGCTCGCTTACTTCCTTGCCGCACTGGCCATAGCGCTGCCACTTGAAAGGCGATGCCATCGCCGCGCCGGTGGGGCGCTCGGTGGTCAGGTTCATGTTGGGCAGCTTCTGCCCGGCATAGGTGTCCAGCGCGGTCTTGTGGTCAAAGGTGTCCACGTGCGACATGCCGCCGTTCATAAAGATATGCACCACGCGCTTCGCCTTGGGGGCGAAGTGGGGCTTCTGTCCGGTGGCGGGCAGGGCGCTGGAACTGGCACCCGCTTCGCCCGAGGCCACGCCCAGCAAGCCCAGCATTCCCAGCCCCATGCCTGTACGCGTGAGGAACTCGCGCCGCGTATGCACGAAGTCGTTCGGGGTCAGGGCGTGGTGTCGTTTGCTCATCAGGTTAATCCACAAACAGGAATTCGTTGGTCATCATTAATACTTGGGCATAGCGCGCCAGCGGGTCGAGCGGCTGCGGGGCCGGTGCCTGGAAGGTGCGGCGGGAATACCATTCCTGCTGCGCCGCCTCACCGCCCTCGGCGGGGGTCCACGTTATCTTCGGGGTCAGCTGGTAGCTATCAGAGTTCTCGTTCGCGCCACAGGATACCACGAAGTCGATGGTGTCCCCCTGCTGCACGGGGATGTTTTCCAGCCGGAATGGCGCGCGCCCATTGAACGCTGTGCCGTCCCAAAGCTTGCCTTGCGTGTTGCTCGCGATTAGCCCAACCACGCCATCGCCCTGATCTGAAGTGTGGCGAAGGCGTCCGTTGGTATTCACCGTGCCTGCGCCGGGGGATACCCAACGCAGCGCAGTTGCGAACACAGCACCGGGGTGGCCACCACTGGCGTTGATGGTGGCCCAGCCAATCTCGGGGTCGGGCATGGCATCGGCCATGCCGTGGTAGCTTCCATTGTCGTAGCGGGGCAAGGGAGTAAACGAGGCCAGCAATCCGGTGGCGGGATCGAGTGGGCCATAGCCGTATTGCCACACCGGGGCAGGCAGCGGATCAACCGCTTCCGCCGTGCTGAGGAACTGCGCCCCAAGGCTCACTTCCTCGGGGGCGGGATCGCGCTGAAGCACGGTATGGTAGAGCGAGGCCACCTTGGCCTCCGCCGCTGCGGCTTCCTGGATGGTGGGGTGAGCCACCAGCGCGCGGGCCTGCTCGACCACAAAGGGACTGTTCATCATGAACAGCGCCTGCTGCGGCACGCTGGTGGTGAAGCGGCGCGGGCTGTGCGTGTCGGGGCTGGCGAAGTCGAAGGTGCGGAACATGGCGGGCAGGTTCTGTCGTTCAATGCGGCCGTACACCGTGCGGCGGTTGGACCATGCCGGCCCGGCAATCTCAACGGCGGGACCGCCCATGGCCTTGTCCAGCGTGCCTGCCGTGGTGAGCAGCGCGTCGCGCATACCCTCGAGGTCAAGGCGGCGACGGTTCTGCCGCCACATCAGGCGATTCTCGGGGTCTTTGGGCAGCGCCTCTTCACGGCCATAGCTGTCCTGCCGATAGGTGTGCGACATGACGATCCGGCGGATGAGCCGCTTCGTGCTCCAGCCATCTTCCATGAATTCAGCCGCAAGGTAGTCCAGCAGTTCCGGGTGCGTGGGTGGGTCGCAGCGCGTTCCGAAATCGCTCGGCGTATCCACCAGATATTTGCCAAACAGGTTGCCCCACACGCGGTTGACATACACGCGCGCGGTGAGCGGGTTGTCTTTGCTGGCGATCACTTCCGCCAGCTCCAACCTGCCGCTGCCATCTTTGAATGGCTGCCGGTTCGCGCCCGCAAGAATGATTGGGGCTTGGCGCGGAACTTTGTCGCCCACGTTCTCGGGCTTGCCGCGCTTGAAGATGTAGGGATCGAAGGGAGCGGCTGCGTCCTGCATGATCATGGCGCGGTCGGGGCGACCGGGGTGGGTGTTTTCCACGCGCGCCTTGGCGTTGGTCTTCTCGCGCATCCGCCCTTGAGTGGGCACATCGCTGTATTCAAACACGTTTCCACGCGGGACATTGGGGGGCGCGCCGGGGGCATACACCGCTTGCCGCAAGGCTTCGAGCGCGGGGTCGGCCAGTGCCGTCGGCAGCGTGGGCGCCCCGCCTGCTGCGGCCTGCGTGGCGGCAGCCAATTCCTTCATCCATGCGGTGTCCGCCTCGGCGAAGGCCGCGCGGTAGCGCTCGGTCAAGTCGGCCAAAGTCTTGGGTGCCTCGGCCAAGTGGCGCAACAGCACGGCATTCACTGCGCCGGTGTAGGCAGGGTCCGCCATTTTTGCCGTGTGCAGTTCGGCGGCAGCCGCCTCGTAGCCCTCGGCGGGCAGCGCGGCAAAGGCGAGCCACGGCGCAAAGATGGGGTCTACCCCGCCAGCAGTGGCCTTGGCCTGCAAGTGGCCGCGCCACACGTCGAGCATCTGCCACATCAGTCCCCGGTCGCGCGCAAGGGTTTGGCGCGCACCCGCGTCTTCCTGCGCCAGCACTTCCTGCGCGGCCAGCAAGTAGTCCGCCAGCTTCTCGCGGGACTGGTTCAGCATGTCGTGGTGCAGCTGCGTGACCAGGTTGTTGTAGTCCGCATCGCGCTCGGCCACGGCCTTGGTGAATTCCACATACTCCGGGTCGTCCGGGTTGGGGTCTTCAATCAGCGGCAATTCGCCGGGGGCTACGCTGCTGCGGAACACGCCATAGAGCGAGTAGTAGTCCGCCGTGGGAATGGGGTCGAAAAGGTGATCATGGCAGCGCGCGCACGAAACCGTAAGCCCCATGAACCCACGCGAGACCACGTCGATGCGATCATCAATCTGGTCGTCGATGCTGCCCACAAAGTTACGGCCCAGCGTGAGGAAGCCCATTCCCGCCAAGTGGCGCTTATTCTCCAGCGTCATCTTGTCCGCCGCAATCTGCTGCTTCACAAACTGATCGTAGGGCAGGTCTTCATTGAAGGCCTGAATCACGTAGTCGCGGTAGGTGTGGGAGAAGGCGTAGTCGCGCTCTTCCTGAAACACGTAGCCCTTGGTATCCGAATAGCGGGCGAGGTCCAGCCAATAGCGTCCCCAGCGTTCGCCAAACGCAGGCGAGGCCAGCAGACGGTCCACCTGTTTCTCATACGCGTCGGGCGCGGTATCCGCGGCGAAGGCGTCCAATTCCGCTTTCGTGGGGGGCAGGCCGGTAAGGTCGAAGCTCAAACGGCGCAGTGCCGTGGCGCGCTCGGCCATCGGCGCGGGGGACAGCCCAGCCTCGGTCAGCTTCGCCTGCACAAACCGGTCCAGCGGTTGCTGGCTGGCTGCCGGGTCTGCGCTGGCCGGGGCTTCCGGCTTGGTAACGGGGCGGAAGGACCAATGCGTCTGGCGCAACTCTGCCACGCGCTCTTCAATGGTTTGTTCTTTTACCATGGCTGCCGTGGTTTCGCCACCGGGCCACGGCGCGCCCATGCGCACCCATTCGGTAAGCGCATCGATTTGTTCCTGCGCCAACTTGCCGTCCGGCGGCATCTTGGTGGGGCCGTCGTAGCGGATGGTCTGGATGATGCGGCTGGCGTCGGGGTTGCCCACGGTCAATGCCGTGCCGGACTCACCCCCGGTCAGCATCGCTTGCAAAGAATCCAACCGCAGACCAGACTTCACCTTCTCCGGCCCGTGGCAGGAATAACAATGTTCTGCCAACACCGGGCGCACGGAGTTTTCGAAGTAGTCGATCATCTCGGGGGCGAGCGCGGGCACCACCTCTGCCGCCGGGACGGGGGCGGGTTCTACCGGCGCGGGCTCCGCTGGCGCGGCCACTTCCACGGGGGGAGCAGGCTCCACCGGTGCGGGGGCGGTGGCAGGAGCCGGGGCAGGTTCAGGAGCGGGGGCCGCTTCCGGGGCTGCAGGTTGGGTGGCAAGGAAATTGGTAAGCGCTTCGAGCAGCGCAACTTCTTCCGGCTTGGGTGCCGGGGCGGCAAGACCGGTCTTGAGCGTTTCCATCTGCGTGGCGAGATCGGTGAGCGAGGCAGCCCGCTTGTCCAGCTCCGCGCGCATGGCGGCTACTTCCGCCTCGATGGCAGCGGCCTGGCCGGTCAACTGCTCCAGCTGCGCACCCTGCGCGGCGCGCGCATCGGTCTGCGCCTTCAGGTCCGCAGCCTTCTGTCGCAGCGCATCCGCCGCGCCGGGCTGATCGGCCAGCGCCTTGATCTGCTCCAGCAGCGCATCCGGCGTGGGGCCTTGGGCAAGGCTCCACCCAGCACACCCTACCAACGCGCAACCCACGGCTATCTTTGCGAGATATCGGGTCAAGACTTAAGTACCTCTCGCACTTTGCAGGTATGTTATACCGCACATGGCGATACAAGCGCACACCTAACCTCAATGGTCTATACCACGAGGGCGTGCTTGGGTTCCCTGTTCGTAGGGAATAGACCAGTGACTGGAGGTATTGGTGTCCCTATCCCATCCGACCCATCAGTCGCAACTGCTGAGCCTTGCGAAGTCCCGCGTCCTCGCGGGATCCCATGCACTCCTACCAGCCATAGCGTTCCACCCGGGGCATGGGCTTGCCGGTGCGCTGGAGTTCGCGCAGTTCGCGGTAGGAGATCAACTCGATGCCCTGTTCCTTGATCCAGGTGACAGTTTCGGGGAGGGCGAAGAACTCGGTGTCTTCGGTGCGGCGCTTGGCGGTGCCGGTGGTGGCTTCCATTTCGGGGGTCATCTGTCCGCAGTGGATGAGAATCTCGGTCACCTTGCCCACCTTGATACCGGCCATTTGTTCTTTCCAATAGGCGGCGGTGGCTTCCGGCGTGGTTTCCTCGGGGCCATCGGTGATTAGCTCTTCACAGTGCAGTACACCCAGCTCGTCGGCGTAGTCAATCAGATTCGCTGCGCCGAACTGGGCCATCAGCTCGCGCCCGGCAATCCGGCAGGGCAGGTTATAGTCCTTGGCGATCTCGATATAGAGCTTGTGGTATCCGGGGGCATACTGCATCGCGCCCATGTGCGAGTCGATGTGCGTGGCGTCCAGCCCGGCCTTAAGCGCCTTGTCCACCTGTGCGCGGATTTCCTTTTCCACGTCGGGCATCTTGGCGCTCAGGTAGAGCGGGGGCACGTCGGGATGGAAGTAGCCCATCGCATCCACCAGCGAGGGTGCGCCTTCCGCACCCACCACGGGTCCCCACTTGTAGTTGGACCATTCGCTGGTCAGCACGGTATGCACGCCGAAGTTGCCCGTGGGATGTTTCTTTGCGAAGCCCACGGCCTGCAAAAACCAAGGGCAGGGCACCATGATGGTGGTCGAGGTGAGCGCGCCAGTGGCCAGCGCCTTTTCGGTGCCGGTATTGGTGGCTTGGTTCATGCCGTAGTCGTCGGCGTTGACGATAAGCAGGCGGGCATCCGGCGCAAAGCCGAGCCGCTCGACCAGCGAGGGGCCTTCGGCCAGCGCTGCGGCGGCAAGTGAAACAGTGAGACCAACGGCGAAAGCCTTGCTAAACATGGCAGATTCCTTCTGGGGTGTAAGCTGGAATAGTAACGCGCCGGGAAGGCCGAGGCAAGGGCGGGAAGTGGGGGTGGCAATGATGCTATTGTTGGCGCGAAATGGAGGAACCCACAATGTCAGAGTTGCGACCGTTCATGGTCTATGGATCGTATGGCTACACCGGCGAACTGGTGGTGCGCTATGCGCTCGAGCAGGGGCTGCGCCCCGTGTTGGCAGGGCGAGACGCCGCCAAGGTGAAAGCACAAGCCGACAAGCTCGGCCTTGAACACCGTGTGTTTGGGCTGGACTCGGTGGACGACGCCGCGCGCGGGCTGGAAGGCATGGCAGCGGTCATCCATTGCGCGGGACCGTTTCAATTTACGGCGAAGAACATGGCCGAGGGTTGCATCCGCACCGGTTGCCACTACCTCGACATCACCGGGGAGATCACCGTCTTCGAGATGATGGCGGCGATGGGCAAGAAGGCCGAGCAAGCGGGCGTGATGCTGCTGCCCGGCGCGGGCTTTGACGTGGTGCCCAGCGACTGCTTGGCCCTGCACTTGAAGAATCGTCTGCCTTCCGCCATTGACCTGCTGCTGGCTTTCCACGGTTCGGGCGGGCTGTCGCATGGCACCCAGCTGACCATGACCATCAACATTTCGCGCGGCGGTGCGATTCGCACGGGGGGCAAGATTACGCCCGTGCCCTCGGCTTGGGCCATACGCGACATCGACTTTGGCGAACAAACCCAAACCTGCATGACCATCCCCTGGGGCGATGTGAGCACCGCGTATTACAGCACCGGCATTCCCGAGATACAGGTCTACATGGCAGCCCCCGAGGGCCTGCGCCGCGCTGCCAAGATGGCGCGCTACGTCGGCCCCCTCATGGGTTGGGGGCCCGTGCAGAAATACCTGCAATCCAAAATCAAGCCCGGCGGCCCCAGCGATTCTGCCCGCGAAAAGGGCTACTCGCTACTCTGGGGCGAAGTGAGCGACGACAACGGAAACGTCTGCACCAGCCGCCTGCGGACCCCCGAGGGCTACACCCTCACCGCACTGACTTCGCTCCTCATTCTCAAGCGCGTCCTAAACGGCGACGCCCCCGCCGGGTTCCAAACCCCAGCCAAGGCCTACGGCGCAGACCTGATTCTGGAGATCCCCGGCGTCGTGCGCACGGACGCATAAAAACCAGACCGCCTAATTGGCCAACCAACTAAAAAACGCCGTGGCGCATTGGATGCGCCACGGCGTAATTGTTTCTGATGGTGGGCGATACTGGGTTCGAACCAGTTACCTCTGCCGTGTCAAGGCAGCGCTCTAACCAACTGAGCTAATCGCCCGAAAAGGGGGACGTAAAGTGTAGCAAACGGGGCCGGGGGAATCAAAAGGCATTTTTCCCGAGGGGGCTATTGACAGGAGTTGGTTGGGCTGTTAGCCTGCAGGTGCCTTTCTAGGCTTTTGAAATGGGGGTGTATCATGGGCAGTCGTATCGCTTGTGTGTTGGCTGGCGTGTGGATGGTGGCGGTGTGCGCCTTTGGGCAGTCGGCGGTGAATATTCCAGACGATGGGCTCGAGGCGGCGGTGCGCGCCAACTTGGGCAAACCCACCGGGGAGATCCTTGATACGGACATGCAGGGCATCACGAACCTGAACGCCTCGGACCGGGGCATCGTTGATCTGGAAGGCATCTTCTTCTGCAACAACCTGAACAACCTCAACCTGAATGAGAACCAGATATCGGACATCAGCGATCTCGCGAACCTGTCTTCCATCGAGAGCTTGTTTCTGGGCAACAACCAGATTGAGGACATCAGCGTACTGGCAAACTTGTCGAACCTGACGAGCTTGAGCTTGTCGGTCAATCAGGTCTCTAACCTGTCCCCCTTGCAGAACCTGCTGAAGCTCGAAAACCTGGACCTGGACTCGAACCAGATTTCCAGCATCACACCCTTGCAGGAACTGGCGAGCCTGGTGAACCTCGACGTTGGGACCAACTTGCTGACCAATATCAGTTCGGTTGCCTTCTTGGGCGATCTGGAACTTTTCGGCGCGATAGACAATGACATTGTGGACATATCCCCGCTGGAAAGCCTCGGCAACCTGAACATCCTATTTCTCGGCGGGAACGAGATAACGGACCTCGCCGCATTGGCGAATAACTCCGATCTTGTGTCCGGCGCTACTGTGGACGTGAGCAACAACCCCTTGAGTGCGCTGGCCTGCTCGACGCAGATTCCCGTGATCGAGGGGCGGGGCGTTTCCATCACGTATGACAATGCCTGCGATGGTGCGCCCGTGGCCGTATGCACGGGGCCGCAGATTGTGTTCTTGTCGCAGGGTGTATTGCTGCCGTCAGATCTGGACGGTGGCACCACCGATCCCGATGGCGACTCGCTCACGTTTAACATCGACTTTGCGCCCTCCTACACCCCCACTTGCGCAGACACGCTGCTCACTCCTGGCACAAAGTTCCTCACGCTGCACGTGACCGATGGCACGAACGTGGACAGTTGCCAGGTGCAGGTGGACGTGGCCGACGACATCTCGCCGAGCGCCGTTGGGCGCCCGGTTACCGTGGCATTGAACGCGGCGGGCGTGGGAAGCATTACCCCAACGCAAGCTAACAACGGCAGCAACGACAATTGTGGCACGCCCGTACTCTCCCTGAGCAAGTCCTCCTTCAACTGCGCCGACTTGGGGAATTCCTTCGTGGTGCTCACCGCCACAGACGGCAATGGCAACACCGGCACTGCGCTTGTTCAGGTTACCGTGACAGACCCCAGCGGCGCGTGCGCGGATTGCACCGCCCCCTGCAACGACGAACCGCAGATCGATAACGACGGCGATGGCTTGATTGCCTGCGCGGAATCCTTCTTCGGTAGCAGCGACGCGAACGTGGACACGGACGCAGACGGTATGCCCGACGGGTGGGAAGCGCAGTATTGTCCTGACTCAGACCCCAACGACGCGGCGGACGCCGGGGCCAATCCCGATGGCGACGGCTTTACGAACATTGAAGAGTTCGAGCGGCGCAGCGATCCTTCCGATGCTAACAGCCCCTTGCCCTCGCTCTTCGTTTCTAAAACCGGCGTTGACTCTCCAGGCCGGGGAACCGCGGCGACACCGCTGCGCAGCATCGCCTTTGCACTGGGCGAAGCGGTGGTGAAAGGCGGCGGCGCAGGCGCGGCAATCCTGCTGGGCAGCGGCGTGTACAACGAGGATGTGACGCTCAGTTCCGGCATTGTGTTGCGACCCATTCCGGGCGGAAGTGCCACCATACAAGGCGAAGTGGTGGCCGTGGACGGCAGCGAACTGCGCTACCTGACCTTGCTCGCGCGCGACGGTCAGGCAGCCGTGGTGGTGAATGGCGGCAAGGTGGATATTATTGGGTGCGATATCGAGGGCTTTGCCACGCGCGCAGGCATCGGCGTGTATATCCAGGGGGCAGACCCCGACCAGGTGACCATCCGCGATTGCGTGTTTGAAAGCCTACTCACCGGCCTGCATGTCGAGGCGGGACTGCCTGCCCTGGCGCAATCGCAGTTTGAGAACCTGGCCTTCAGCGCCATTCTGGTCGAGTGCGACGACAAGGGTGACGACGTTGAATTGGTGCAACCTGCGGCGGATGATCCTCGCACGGGCTTCAATACTTTCTTCCCCACCATCGACGGGAATGTGGTGGTGAACGAATGCGGCGGCACGCTGAACCTGAAGCGCAACGACTGGGGGCTCGAACAGCCCAGCGCGGAAGCCATTGGAAACCTGGTCAGCGGCAGCATAAACGCGGACGAGTTCCTGCCGAGGGGCGGCGCGCTGTTGGCCTCGTCGCTCTTCTGCCATGTGTTCGTGGCAGGCACGGCGCAGTTGCCGTTACCGGGTGCCTTGTTGCGGGTGGGCAGCCTGTCGCAGGCCGCCGACGACGAAGGGTTTGCGGTCTTCGCCGGGGTGTCAGGACCCAGCGTTACTGTCGAGGTCAGCCAGGTCGGGTTTGAAACCCAGTCCCGCAACGTTACCGTGGGCCAAGGTGTGCAAGGGAACGACGAGTCTTTCTATCTGGAAATGGAAGGCGCACCGGAAGAAGGTGAAGGAGAACCCGAACCTCCCGGCGGCTGTCCCTGCAACGGCGAGAAGCAGGGCCCGCCCCAAGGCGGGGAGTTGGTGTTGTCTGCCATGGTGCTGATGACGCTTCTTGCAGGCAGCATGAGCAAACGGGAACATTGAACTTCGCCAACAACGTGACCACGATTCCCAATCGCCGGGCAATTCCGCTATTCTTTTTTCCGGAGGAAAAGGGATGGGGAATGTAAAAAGCTTGGCGCGCTGGGGGATTGGCTTGGGCGCGCAGGGTGTGGGGCTGCTGGCTGTTGCCGAGGGCAAGCAGCGGTCGGGGCTTATGGTGTTGTGTTATCACCGCATTCTCCCGGCGGCGCAGCGTGCAGGGTATTACGACACGAACCTTGTGGTAACCCCCGAGGCCTTCGCCTCGCATTGCCGCCTGCTTGCCGCGCGCTACACGGTGTGCCCATTTACCGAGGCGCTCGAACGTTGGCATCGGGGGGAGCGCCCGGCGAAGCCGTTGGCGGCGATTACTTTTGACGACGGCTACCGCGACAACGCGCGCCACGCCGCGCCGGTGTTGGCGCAGCATGGATTGCCTGCCACCTTTTTCATAATCGCCGGGCTGGTTGGGTCGCGCTCGTTGCCGTGGTACGATGCGGCGGGCGGGGCGTGGAATGCGCTTGCCGCGCGGGGAGAGCAGCCGAGTAACCATGCATCCGCGATGGCGGCGGTGGCTTGGGCCAAGCAGATTAGCACCGCTGAACGCACGGCGTGGGTGGAGCAATTGGAGCAGCTGGCCAGCGCGCCGCCCCCGGTGGAGGACGACTTCATTATGAACGAGGACCAGCTTCGCGCGCTTGCGGCTGCGGGGCACGAGATAGGATCGCACAGTTTGACGCACCCGATACTCACCCAGTGCAACGAGCGGGACTTATTAATAGAGACGGCCGAATCGCGCGAGCGGCTGGGCGGGGTGGTGGGCAAGGCGCCTGCAGCGTTCTGCTATCCCAACGGCAGCCACGATGCGCGCGTGCGGGTTGCGGCTGCCAGCGCGGGCTACGCCTGGGCCGCCACCATGGACCCCGGCGTGAACCAAGCGCAGGGCGTAGACCCGATGGCGGTGCGGCGGTGGTTTGTGCAGGAAGAGCGCTTGCAAGGCCCCAACGGGGGGCAGTGTGCGCGGCTGATGCGGCTGGAGTGGAGCGGATTGGCAGACAGCCTGTATCGGCGGGGGGCGGCGCAGTGAAGATTGCTTACCTGACCAGCCTGTACCCTGCACAAAGCCACACGTTTATTCACCGCGAGGTGGATGCGATGCGCGCGGAGGGGCTGGATATTGTCACGTTCTCGGTGCGGCGGGCAGTGGCGGCAGATATTCTGGGTGAGGCCTCGGCACAGGAAGCCGCGCGCACGCGCTGGCTGGTGCCGCCCAACCCGCTTGCTTTGCTGACATCCTTGGCGTGGGGATTCTTTACGCGCCCAAGGCGCATGGCCTCGGTGTTGTGGGAGGCGGAGTTTGGTGGGCGCATGGGAGTGCGCACCCGCGCCCTCTGGCTGGCCTACTTTGGCGAGGCGGTGTTGCTGGCGCATTGGCTGGTGCGCGACAAGGTGGACCACTTGCATTGCCATTTTGGGAACAGCGGATCGAACACGGCGTACCTCGCATCCCGTTTGGCTGGCGTGCCCTTGAGCATCACGTTTCACGGCATCGACCTCGACGAGCCCCGGCGGCATCGCCATGCGGTGAAGCTGGCGCATGCCAGGTTCACGGTGTGCATCAGCAAGTTTGGCAAGTCGCGTTTGATGTTCGCCACGCCGCCCAAGGACTGGCACAAGATACGCGTAGTGCGCTGCGGCATCACGCCGCCCGATTCATTCACGCCACCAACCTTTACTGAAAACCGCCTCGTGTGTGTGGCGCGCTTGTCGGTGGAAAAGGGGCACTTGATATTGCTTGATTCGCTCAAGGAAATCCGCGAGCAGGGTGTGCCGTTTCAATGCACGCTGGTAGGTGGCGGGCCTATGCGCGAGGAGCTTGAGACGCGTGTGCGTGCGCTGGGGCTGCAAGACGTGGTCACCTTTACCGGGCCGCTAGCACCGCCGCAGGTGGCGGAAGAATTCAAAAAGGCGGACTCGGTGGTGCTGGCAAGTTTTGGCGAGGGGATACCCGTGGTGTTGATGGAGGCGTTCTCGCATGGGCGGCCTGTGATTGCCACGTATGTGGGCGGCATTCCGGAACTCGTGCAGAATGGAAAGAATGGCTACCTCGTGCCGCCCGGCAGCGCGCCCGAACTGACCGGCGCGATTACCCGCCTGCTGGCCGACCCCGAAGCCGCAAGGGAAATGGGTAGAAAAGGACGCGAGACCATCGTGTCGCGCTATCGCGAAGACACCGGCGCAGCGCGGCTGGCCAAGCTCTTTCGCGGGGAACCACTCGAATGAGCACGCATCGTCCCGTGGCGCTGATAACTGGGGCCAGTCGGGGCATTGGCAAGGGCATTGCCCTTAGCCTGGCCAAGGCCGGGTTCGACGTTGTGGGCACGGCCCGCAGTTTGGATGCACTGCTCGAGGTGAGCAAGGAAGTCGCCGCACTGGGTGCGCGCTTCGTCCCCGTGGCGGGCAATATCGACGCGCTGGACCAACACCCCCGCATGGTGGCCGAGGCGCTTGCGCTGGCTGGGCGCGTGGATTGTTTCGTCAGCAATGCAGGCATGGCACCGCAGGTGCGTGCTGACATTTTGGAAATGACCCCGGAAAGTTTCGACCAAGTGCTGGGCGTGAACCTGCGCGGTGCGACCTTCTTTGCGCAAGCCGTCGCCAAGGCCATGCTTGCCACGGGGGCATCGCCCAATTCGACATCCCCGTGTCTCGTCTTCATCACCAGCATCTCCGCCCGCGTGGCCAGCATCAACCGCACCGAGTACTGCGTCAGCAAGGCCGGCCTCTCCATGGTGGCCAAGAGCTTCGCCGTGCGCCTCGCCCCGCATGGCATCAACGTCTACGAACTCCAGCCCGGCATCATCGCCACCGACATGACCGCAGGCGTGCAGGAGAAATACGACCGGCTTATCGAGAACGGTCTGCTGCTTACCCCCCGCTGGGGCACCCCAGAAGACATCGGCAAAGCCGTGGCCATGCTTGCCAAGGGAGACCTTAACTATGCAACGGGTTCCGTCATCGAGCTGGGTGGGGGATACGGGGTCGAGCGGTTGTAAGGCTCGAGCCTATACCTGCGGCAGTCCCTGTTCGTCGAAGATGCGGATCGTTTCGAGCAGCACTTCATAAGTCGCCTTGATGCAGGCGGGGTCCATGTCTTGCCAGGTGTCGCGGCGGTTGTGGTAGTAGTGGGCGGGGTGGGGGTCCATGGCGCAAAGGGCTGCAGCGCGGAACCCGGCCTGCGTGAAGGCGGTTCCATCGGACGAGCCGAGAGGAATCGTTCCCTGCGGAATCGTGCGGCCCGCCGCCTTGCCGCCCAGTTCGAGCAACCTGCACACCGCCGGATCGTGCGCCACCGTGCCGTTCAGGTCTTTGCTGTAAATGGTGAGGTGGTCGAGATCGCGCATCGTGTCGAGCGCAATCACGATGGTCTCCACGTCCTTAAAGTCGTTGGCATGGCGTTGCGCCCAAGCCTTTGCCCCGCGCAGCCCTGCTTCCTCGGAACCGGTAATCACCGCCATGAGCTCCGTGTTCTCGAGCTGTACGCCGTTTTCGCGCAGGTGCTTCAACATGCCCGTGGCCACAAAGGTTCCAGTAAGGTTGTCGTTTGCGCCGCCCGCCACCACGTTCAGGTTGTTAAAGAGGATGCCCACAATTCCGCCCGGCACGAACACCGCCAAGATGCCACCGATGATGGTGAGCAGGCCGCCGCTGGATGCGGGGAAGAAGAGCGCAGCCGCCGTGGCCACGGCGGAACCGAGCAGCATGACGACCAGCCCCACGATGGTGTATGCGGTGATAAGGGGAAAATACTTCGGCGCAAGGTAATTGAAGCGCCATTCGTAGGCGGCGTCCGGGTGGCCGTTGAGAATGATGCGCCGCTTCACTTCGCCCTTGGGCAGTTGCCGCCCGGCCACGTTGAAGCTGGGCTTCTTGGGAAAGAAAGGATCGAGCAGCAGGTGGTAGCGCAGCAACTGGTGATAGAGAATGAACAAGGATGCAAGCGTGAAGAACAGGGCCCACGCAGGGTGCAACCAATATGTGCCAAACGCGGCCAGCGTCAGCACGCCCCCAATGGCCTGCATGCAGAAGAAGGCCTTCTGCGCCACGGGAAATTCTTCCATGGTAACTTCGCCATCGCACACGGCCCGCAGGTCTTCTCGCACCAATTCCTGAGTCTTGCGTTCGGCTTCGCTGCCGGGGGGGCGCGGGCCGAAGGACTCGATAACAAAGCGTGCGCGCTCCGTTACATAGGCAGTGGCGGTATCCAACTGTTGCGAATTTAGCATTATTCCAAATCTCCCCACCCCTGATTGTGCATATTTGACAGACCGCCTGCACAATTGACAAGTTTCGGGTATAATACTGCATCATCGTCTTATGAGGCAGGAATTCGGGAATGGAGGCATCATGATGAGGAAGGGGATTGCTGTGTCTTTGGGGCTCTGCGCCTTGGGGGCACTTGGTTCTGTCGCTTCTGCACAGGACTTCCTTGGGGAGGCCTACGGCTTCAGCGTGATTGAGGACGTGGTTTACGGCACGGGCGCAGTGAACAGCCCTGCGCCCGGCAACATGAACCTGTTGGCAGACATCTATGTGCCAACGGGACCAGATCTGCCCCGCGACCGGCCTGCGCTGATCGTGGTGCATGGCGGCTTTTGGGCCTTCGGAACCAAGGACGCCATCGAGAACACGGACTTCATTGATCCGGGCCGCTTCTTTGACACCGAGGGCGTATATGCCCGCGAGTTTGCCAAGCGCGGCTATGTGTGCATGTCCATCGATTACCGCATGTTAGGCGACCAGCCTCCCGGCACGGGCCTATTTGCAGGAATCGGGGGAAGCAGCACAACGGATTTCGTGAGTACTATCCAGGCTTTTGGCAGTGGCGCCGCCACCGCGCCGGAATGTATTGCGGCGGTGGAGGCCGCCGTGGCGGACACCCAGCGGGCAGTGCAATACCTGCGAGCTAATGCCAATCTGTATTCCGTGGACACTAACCGCATCGCCTTGGGCGGATGGTCGGCTGGCGCGAGCAATGCCATTCTCGCCGCATACGCGGGCGGCGCTGATGTCCGCGCGGTGTGGTGCAGCTCTGGTGGAACAGGTGGAAATGACTTCCTCATCACCCCCGGCGGTCCCGGCACGATACTTTTCCATGGCGACAGCGATGGCAACATCCCGGTTACGCAGTCGCAGACGTTGAACGCCGCGCTAGACTTGGCAGGTATCTCCAATGCCTACTATGAGATCCCCAGTGAAGACCACTACTTCGTGCGCGGCACGATTGTGAACGGCCCCCCCGCAAAAGGCGGGCTTTCCGTGGAGGATACGCTGGCGGAATTTCTCCATGCCGAGATGGAATTGCAGGATTTGCAGGACGATAACGCCACTCCGATACCGGTGGCAGACACCTTGGGCATGAGTGCCTTGACTGCGGTGTTGGGCGCAGCGGGCCTGCTCATTCTTCGCCGTCGGCCCATGGTGCCGGTTCGCAGCATTAACCGCTGATTCTCAGGGCCCGGCTTGCCGGGCGCTGTTTCGACCAAACCCCAATATGGCAAACGGGCGCGAGAGACCAAGTCTCTCGCGCCCGTTTGGATTTGGGATGGACGTTATTCTACGACGAAGTTCGCCCGACCGCTGATGCTGGATTGGTTGGTCTGCACCCGGGTATCAAGCACATACACGCCGGGGCTCAGGTTGCTGGGCAGGCGGAAGTCCTGAGTACTTGCCCAGGTGCCATCGGTGCGTGTGAAGGTCTGGTTCGAGAGCTCGGCAATTTGGCGGTCGCCCTGCATGAGCACGCGCGATTCACGCACCTGCACGCCCGCCCCGGTTCCGAGCAGCGCATAGGTGACGCGCCCCTGAATCATTTCGCCTCGGCGCACGTTCGAAGGCAGCACCTCGGCTCCCTCGTAGCGCAACAGCTCACCCTGCGTGGGCTGGTAGTTGTAGGCCGTGGCAGTTTCCTGTGCTTCGCGCTGCTTGCGCGCCTTTATGTCGTGGGCCACCACACCAGCCAAGCCGCCGAGCGCTGCACCAATGGCCGCGCCCTCAAGCGCGTTGCCGGACTGGTGCCCGATGATGGCACCCGCGCCTGCACCGATGGCCGCGCCCAAGCCCGCACCCTGTCCGTAGGTTTCGCAGCCGACGAGCGATATGCTGAGCGCCGCCGCCACCGAAAGACCAACCGCCTGTTTCCAAATTTGTGTAGACATGTGAGACTCCTTCTATCGAGGCTTGACCGTGCCTCACCTACTATATACCCGATCGGGCGGGGAAGTGTTTCAACCCACTTGGCATAGGCAACGCGCGTTCTTGGCGGAAGATTCCCCGAATTCTGTGCGTGCGCGGAACCAACCCTATCCAGCCATGGGCACGAAGTGCTTGATCTCCAGAATGTTATTCACGGGGACGTCTGCAAACACGGCCTTTACGCGCTGGCCTATCTTGGCGTTAGCCACGTCGCCGCATTCGAGCAGGTGGGTGATGGCGGTGTCTGCGCCGTCGAGCTTGATGAGGGCGAGAACGAAGGGCGGTTCCTTGGGCTGGTAAGGCTCGGCATAGCGCACTACGGTGAAGCCGGTCACCACGCCCTCGTTGCCGACCTCGACCCAGCTGTCAGAGAGGTTCTCGAAGGTGAGGTCGTCCACCTGGCGCGGGGGGAGCAGGGTGCGCCCGGAGGACGCGCTCTTAACCGCGAGTATTTTCTTCTCATCGCGCAGCGCCACGATGAACTTGCTGCCGGTTGCTCCGGCGAAATACTGGTAGGGCAGGGCCATCTTGCCGGGGACGGTGTAGCAGTAGTCTTTTTCTTCGGTCATGGTATGGACTCCGGTGTGGGTGTCTCTGTGCGATTCCGCGCAGACGCGGGACTTCGCAGGGCTCAAGGTATGCAAGTGAGGTCAGTCGATGACTTCGAAATGCACGATGTCTTCCATTTCGCCCTTGCGTTCTTCGCGGAACACGGCGCGCACGCGCGCGCCCGAGCGAATCTTGGTAAGGTCGCTGGTGTCGATGAGGTGCCACAGCGGGTTCAGCTTATCCGCGCCATCCATGTGGATCCACCCCACGCAATACGGCACATCGCGGGTTTCGCCGGTGAGCGGATCGGGGCTGGCATAGTAGATGATGTCATACTCGCGCAACAGTCCGCCCGGCCCCACCTCGACCCACTCGTGCGGTTCTTCCAAACTCCACGCGTCCACCTCGCGGGGAGGGAGCAGGAAGCGCCCATTGCCTTGGCACTTAAGTGCCATGATGCGCTTGTTGTCTCGCAACTCCTGCAAGAACCGTCCCATTGCCGGACCCGTTGAAAAGGTCTGCGAAATGGAAAGCACCTGCTTGGATACTATGAGTTCTTGGCTGGTATTCGAAGCCATGATCTATATTCCTTGTGTGTAAACCTGCGGTATCTTCTGGTCTGAAACTACGGCTTTTCTTTCCCCAACAACATCAGCACCGTCCACAACGTCCCACCGAATCCCGACGCCAGCGCGAGGTTCACGTCTTTCGGCACCTGGTGTTTGCCTGCGGTACGGCGAACTTGCATGGCGGCTTCGGCCACGCGAATCAGAGCCGTTGCTCCGATGGGGTTGCTGGCCATCACGCCGCCCGAGGGGTTGATGGGGAAGCTGCCGTTGATGGTGACTTCGTCGTTCTCGACCATCTTGAGATGCTCGTCGCCCTTTAGCAAGAGGAACTCGCGGATCCAGTCGAGGCCCCACCAGGCGCTAGGGTCATACATCTCGAATACGTCGATCTGTTCGCGGGGATTGGTAATGCCATTGCGCGCGTAGATGCGCTCTGCCGCCACGCGGTGGGTCATCTTCTCGGGTTCAAACACCATCGCCTCCTCACGATGCACTGTTTCGTGGTCGAGCACCCAGGCGGCTGTTGCGCCGCGCTTCTCGATAACGTCTTCCGCCGCGAAGATGACGGCACAGGCGCCGTCGCTCTGGCTGCACATGTGTATCATGCGCAGTTCGCCCGCCAGCTGGGGAGAGTTGTCGGCCATTTCCTTGATGAAGGCGCGGTCCAGCCCAAAGGACCGGTGGGCCTTCTCATTCAGGCCGGCGTGCTCGTCCATGATGACGCGCAGTTTCATGGCGGCGTTCTTGGCGCGTTCTTCGCCGAACTCGTCAATCACCTTTTGGGCGGTGGTTCCGGTGAGCGCGCCCGCTTGCAGCTTGCGTCCCCAGAGGGGGTCGGCCATGTTCGATATGCCGCCGGTGGCATGGCCTTCCTGCATCTTTTCAAAGCCGATGGCGAGCACGGTGCCGTGCAGGCCGGATGCCACGAGGTTGTCCGCCGCGCAGGCCAGCGTGGCGCCGGTGGTGCCGCCGGTGGTGAGGCGCACGCCGCTCTTGCCGCGTATGCCTAGGCCGAGCGAGTGCCACATGTCGGGCTGGTGCACCATCTCGAACAGTTCCATGTTGCCATGCACGATGCAGTCGATGTCGTCCATGGTCATGTTGGCGTCGGCCAGCGCCTCGGCCACGGCCTCGTAGACCATCTCGGGTTGGTTCACTTCTTCGCGGTGGCTCGAGAATGCGGACATACCGCAGCCGATGATGCCCACGTTTCTGTTTTTGTTCTTGGACATGGTTTTGTGCGCTCCCTAATTCTCGAAGACCAGCACGGTCTGCAATTGCCCGGCAGGCCCGGTCTGCCCGTGGGCCAGCGCCCGCTTAGCCCCTGCCACTTGCCGCTCGCCCGCTTCGCCGCGCAGTTGCAGCACGCATTCCGCCGCGCGCGCCAGACCGCCCAGCATCAGTGGGTTGCCTGCCAACATCCCCCCGCTGCGGTTCACGTGGTGCGCGTCGAGCCCGCCGCTGGCCAGCCATGCCGCGCCGTCGCTGCACAGCCCCAGGCCTTCTGCATATTGCGGGGCCTGGTGCGCGTAGTGGTTGGTCATCTCGATAACGTCAAAGGCGGTCTTGGCATCGGCCACGCCCGCCATGCGGTAGGCGCGCTCTGCCGCTTTGCCCAAGGCAAAGTTTCCACCCAGGTCGCGCTCGCCCAGGTAGAAGCTGTCGTAGCAATTGCCCACGCCGGTAATCCACACGGGCTTGTCGGTCAGTTCCTTGGCGCGTTCCTCGCTTGCGAGGATCATTGCTACCGCGCCATCGGACACGGGGTACATGAACTTCTCGCGGATGGGGTCCGCGAGGTAGGACGAGGCTAGAACTTCGGCCTGCGTGAGTACGGCCTGTTCCTGCGCGTAGGGGTTCTTCGCCGCCCATGCGCGCGAATGTACCACCACGTCGGCGAGCTGTTCTTCTGTCACGCCGCTGCGGCCCATGTAGGCCTGCGCCTGAAACGCGGCGGCGGCGAGGTAGTCCAGCCCCACGGGGCGGGTGTAGAAGGGATCAAACGCAAGGTGCGTAATCTGGTTCCGACTGGCCCCCTGCGATTCCTTGCTGTGGCCCACCAGTAGCATTACGTCGTGGTGGCCGGAGAGGATGTTGGCCGCAGCATAGTACACGCCTTGTGCGCCGTCTGCCGCCACCTTCTCTTCGCTCAACATGTGCGCGCCCACCACGTCGGTCACAGCGTTGTCGGAAATGGTACGAGCATCAAAGAGATCGTCCGACACGGTGACCGCGCCCTCGATCTCGTTCACGCCAAAGCCAATGCCGACCTGGTCGCGCACCTGCTTCACCACTTCCCACACCAGCCCCTGCATCCGCTGCCGCCACTTGTTCGGCTCGAACTTGGTCTGCGCCACGGCGCAGATCGCCACTCGTCTTGACACTTCAGTTCTCCTTATCGTAGCTCCGGCATCCTGCCGGAGACTCGACTCCCACAACGACTCCGAATCACCGGCAAGATGCCGGTGCTACTTTTCACTTCCAGCCCGACTCCTGCAACACGGAGTGGTACACCAGCTTCGCGTCGCCTGCCTTGATGGCCCTCAATATTGCATCGCGCTCGGGCGCGCAATCCAGCTCTATCCATGCGCGGCCAATGGCGTCGCGCGTGTGCGAATCGTCGGACACCACCTTGGGGAGCGCAATCTCCGGCACGTCGTATTCCGGCGTGTAGAAACCCTTCTGGCTCACCTCGATGGCATGGATGTCCACCTTCGCCTGTATCTCCGCCAGCCGCACCATCAGTTGCTCGTAAGAATATCCATACTCGGCAGGGTGGTTGAAGATGTTCAGCACCTCCGCCTGCCCGCGAATCTCGTTGTAATGAAAATAGCCCCGCGCAAAGATCGTCCGCTCGATTCCCTTGAACACCAGCATCCCCTCGAACTCGTCCGGCACCGCGTTGTACGCATTCGGCATCATCAGGAAGTCGTGGTCCGTCAGCGCGATAAAGTCGTAGCCCAAATCCCGGTGCGCCCGCAACACCTCCTCCGGCGTCAGCTTCCCGTCCGACTTCGTCGTGTGCGTATGCAGCGCGCCTTTCAGCACCAGCGGTTACTCGACCGACCGGCACATGTACAGCACCTTCCACTCGCCTTCCTGGCAAACCTCATCGCGCTGGTTCTTCACCTTCACGTCATACATGACAATGCCGAGGCCGGGCTTGGAAATGCGCCGCTTGCCCGACACGCGCTGCTCAACTCGGATGGTGTCGCCAATCATGATGGGATTGCGGAAATCCCACGAGAGCCCGAGGAAGGCGACCAGTTGCGATGCTTCCGCCTGCGGCACGCGGGCGATGAGGCCTGACGCCATGGACAACCCCAGCAACCCATGCGCTATGCGCCCGCCGAAGGGCGTGCTCTTCGCCAGTTCCGCGTCGGTGTGGATGACGTTAAAGTCTCCCGACAGCCCGCAGAAATTCACGATGTCCGTCTCCGTCATCGTGCGCGCGGGGGAGACCACCTCGCTGCCCTCGACAATGTCTTCCCAATAAATGCCCCGAACATCGCTCACGGTCCAGCCCTCCCGTTGCTATACCTACCGCTAGGTAGCCAGCAACCCAGTCTAGCAACTCGGGCGGGGGCCGTCAACCGGCGGGCGGGGGTAGAATCAGGGTGCGGAATCCAAATGCGATGCAGGCTTAATGTTGAAATAGCTCGTGGCCACCACGGCGTGTTCTCGGAAAGCGGGTTCTTGCATCAGGCGCTTGTGGAGGCGGGGAAGGTTGTAGTGGGGCACGCCGGGGTAGAGGTGGTGTTGCAGGTGATAATTGAAATTGAGCGGAGCTATCAGCGCACGCTCGAGCCAATTGGCGTCCACAAATCGGGTGCTGTTGAGCTCGTTGGTGTAAGGCAGGTCGCCGTGTTCCGCCATGCCGCGAATGCGCATGGCCACGCCCACGCCGAATCCTTCGGGGATAATCCAGAGAACGATTACATAGAACCAAGTCTGGGTATAAGCAATTGCAGCTAGCGCCATGAGTGGAAAGCACAGGTAGAGTACGCGTTCAACGGCAGAGAAGCGCACGCCGGGGGTTTGCACCAAGCCAAGCAGGTCAGGCCAGGGAGTAATCTTGAAGATGTGTAAAAACCGCGACGCAAAGGTGGTGATGGACGCAAGCAGGCTTGCAGGCTTGGTTGAACGGCAGGCTTCGAGCGACGCGGTCCTTGGGTCGCACAGCAGATCCGGGTCGCCGTCGGCGCCATTGTGGCGGTGGTGGGCCACATGGTGGGCGCGGTATTTGCGCGTGGCAAAGCCCAGCGGCAGGCCCACGAACAGGTCGGATATAAGATCGCCCATGCGATATTTCTTCAGGAATCGGTAGTGGATGGCGTCGTGCATGACGTTGAGCAGGGCATTCTGGCGCGAGGAGATGACGAGCATGGCGAGGAGGTAGACTGCCCAGTGGCCAGACCAGATGGCGGCAGCCGCCGCGATGGCGATTACCACCCACTGGCAGGCGAGGATGGCGAGCGCTCGGAGGGAGTTAATTTCCATCAGGGGACGCACGTCTTTGGACAGGACCTTGCGGTCGAGCACGTGTTGCTCATGCCCGGCGTGGAGCTGCACCACGTCGTCCTCGTCCATTGTTGGCAGAATTGTGCCCACTGCCGCCATGCCACCCTACCCGTATCAAGCGATGCGCTTGGCCAAACCCGTGTTGAACTTACTGTCCGTATCATATACCTTTTCCCAAGGGCGGGAAAGTACATGCAGGGATACCCAGATACCATTGTCATTCTAGGCGCAGGACCAGGCGGCGAAATGACTTATTGGGTGCTCAAGGAAACCTATCCTGACGTAAAGGTGGTTTTCATTGATGACGACCCCCAGCATGATTATGCTCAGATGGGCGACGAGCAGGTTCCCGTGACGAGCGATTGGAGCCTGGGGGCTTTTCGGGCAGGGCAATCCAATCCCCATGGATTCCGCCAGTTCCTTATCAGCTCGACCCGGCCAAGCACGAAGAAGCTGTTGGTGGACAAGGCGCGTGCGGCAGGGCTGGAACCCGCCCCGCCGTTGGTGCATCCGCGCGCGCATCTGCATGGGGCGCCCACCATCACCCTGAAGCCGGGCGTCATCATGTATCCCCTATCGTTGGTGTCTATACATAGCGTGATTGGGGAAAACGTGCATATCTTCCCCGGCGGCACGGTGGGACACCACTGCACCGTGGGCGATTGCAGCGCCCTGAATTCGTGCAGCATGATCAATGGCTACGTCACCCTTGGCGAAGGTGTGCTGCTGGGCTCGGGAAGCATGGTGAAGGAGTATGTTTCCATCGCCCCCTGGGCCACGATAGGGATACAGGCGGCCGTCATTGCCAACATCGACGAGCCCCACGCCACCTACGCCGGCGTACCCGCCAAGCGCCTGCCCCGCAGCGGCAGCTAAATTGCTACGCTGCCGGCAGTTTGGCCACTCCAAATAGTATTAGTAGTTTAATAAATACTGTTGTGGAAAAGAGTTGGGTGTGCTATCTTGGAGGTGGGGTTAGGAGTATTGCGCCATGTTGCACACATTGATGATTCGATTCTTTATGTGGTCAGCCTTTCTGGGCTTCGGCATCGTTGCCTTTGGCGCGCAAGCGGACGAGCCTTGCACCACGGGAGAGACGCATTCATTTCCCGTAGGGGCTTCTTCTGTAGACTTGTCTGCCGATGGAAGCCGGGTGGCCTTTTCAAGCGGTCACCAGGTGACCGTGGCGGAAGTAGATTCTGGCAAGGCGATTATTTTGCCGGGCCTTGGCCAGTACAATAACGATTCACTTCTTGTGGTCTTGTCGGATGATGGCACTCGTCTCGCCTCGCTTGCGATGGACGGCCACTTGACCTCGTGGAACGTAGAGACGGGCCAGGCGTTGAGCAGGCATGATGTCTCCCTACCTATGTATTCCTCGCCTATCAGTAACGTGCGCTATCTTCCCACGGGACACTTTGCTGAGTTCATGCTAACTGCGGACAATGCCGTTACGTTCATCAATGTAATGGATGGCAGCAAGGAGTATGGAATAGACCTTGGCTCCCCGATGATTTTTGATACAGCGAGCGACGGGGAGCGGGTACTGGTTGGCAACCAAGTGCTTGATCTAGGCACGGGAGCTGTGTTGACCACGCTTCCGAATCTAAAGGGATTCCTCCAGACTTTTATGCCGCGCTTTTCCCGCGATGGAAGCCGGGTAATTTATGCAGAGGACGACATTAAAGTATGGGACGCTGGCACCGGGACTTTGCTGCATTCAGTCCCATCGCCTTTAGGTACATTGGCCTCGTGGGACGCAGGCAATGGTGTCATTGTATTGGGGGGCGAAGACACCGATGATCCAATTATTGTAGCCACGCTCGAGACGCTTGAAACTCTCTATACAATCCCAACGGACGGCTTCATCGCGGATTGGACGGTGATGTGTAAAGACGGGAGTCGCTTTGTGGTAAGTGATGGGCACCGTATTCGAGTTTATGCCACTGCCACCGGGGCATTGGTGCGCGAGTTCCTGCCCGGGAGTTCTGCTTCGTATTCACGAAACCTGCAGCGCCACGCTTTCGCTGCGCCCCTGTGGGCCGGTATCGACCCAGTTCATCTGGAGAGCTATCCCACAGCCCTGTTGGTTGTGCGCGACGCAGATGGAAGCGAGCGCCGTATTGAAACCGAGGCGAGCGACGACATATTCGCACTCGGTCTCTCTCCCGATGGTTCCCTCATCGCGTCTTACGAGTATCCTTGGCTTCGTGTGCGCGACGTGGCCACTGGGTCGCCCGTATTCTCGTTCAAGTCTGAAGGCACCAACCCCTACGATAGCCAGGTCCTACTTTCAGAAGACAACGGTTACCTCCTGTATCGCATCCAATCCAATGTATGGCTTGCCTTCTCGCTGGCGACACCGGACACCAAGCTGTTTTCCTGGCGAGGCGAACTCGCCTTTATTCCCGGCACCACGCCCGCGCGCGTGCTACGAGCCAAGGACCTCGCTGTTGACGTGTATAACGTAGCCACGCAAGGCGTAGAGGAAACTTTCACTCTTGCAAATGATGTCGGCTCTCTCGCCGTGGCCGCCGATGCAAGCGCCTTCATCGGCGTATACGACACTGTGAACGGCGAAGCCTTTGTCTCGAACCTGGACAGCGGCGAGGTGATACAGACCTTTGCGCCGATTCCAGAGGAACCCTACGTAGGAGTTGCCCTATCAAGCGATGGCGGCAAGGCGTTGTTGCTTACGGTTGTAAATTTTCGAAATGAAGACGCGCCGGCGGATTACTTGGAAGACCAGTATTATTTCAACCTGCGCGTGGCCGATGTGGCCACAGGAATGGTCACCCGCGTGATTGAGAATGTGCCTTCCGGCAGGATTTCATTTTCTCCCGATGACTCGCTCATCGTTTTCCAGGGAAGTGTGGCGAAGACCATGCCGGTAGAGCTTTGCGTGCCTGAAGGCGAAGGTAGCATTGAAGGCGAGGGCGTGACCGAGGGGATAGCCGAAGGCGTAACGGAAGGGATTATCGAGGGCAGCATCGAGGGGAATTCGGAGGGGGCGATTGAGGGTAGCACGGAGGGTGAAGGCGTTGCCGAAGGAGAGGGCGGGGTTGAAGGCGAGGGAGTTGCCGAGGGAGAAGGTTTGAGCGAGGGAGCATTGGAAGGCGCAACGGAAGGGGGAGACGAGGGGGAAGGGGGAACGGAAGGAGAAGGCTTGAGCGAAGGCGCGCATGAGGGCGAGGGCGAGCCGGTTGTATCGGCGAACCAAGTGCTGGAAGCTTTCCGCGCGAATGACACCAACGGCGATCAGCGGCTCCAGTTCGGCGAATTCTCTGCAACTGCTGGTGGCACGCAGGTGGCGTTTGATGCGCTGGATACGAACGACGACGGGGTGCTGTCGATTGCCGAGTTGCAACGGCAGGTAGTTGGGGCGAAGCCGCTTCACAGTGCGGATACCAATGCTGATGCCTTGGTTACGCTGTCTGAATTAGTTCGCGTGGTGCAACTGCGCAATGCGGGGGGCTATGACTGCGCTGCGAATCCTGACGACAGCGAGGACGGCTACTTGCTGGACGCGGACGGCGCGCTTTCCACCGGCTGCCCCGCCCACGCTAGCGATTATCTGGAGACGGACGGGGTGATATCGCTCAGTGAATTGCTGCGGTTGATACAGCTTTACAACTCGGGTGTGATTGCTCCGTGTGAATCTTCGGAGGATGGATTCTGCGCGGCGGTGTGATGCAGGTGGGCTCGGCGTGGGGTTTCCCCCTCACCCTAACCCTCTCCCCCGAATTATCGCCGTAGCCAAGTGTTGGCGGCAGGGCAGGCGGTGGAGAGGGGACCAGAGTAGTCGCGGCTTGCGGTATGGCTTGAACGTCCCAAGGTCATTTATCGTATCAGCATTGAATCACAATGCCTCAGGATTCCACCATGTATCGATTTGCGCCGCCAGCGCGGCTGCTTGGTTGGGTTCCTTGGCGGCAAGGTCTTCGTTTTCGTGGGGGTCTTGCGTGATGTTGTATAGCGACGGCGCTTCCTCTGCGCTTTGGGGCAGGATGAGTTTCCAGTCGTCTTCTATCGCCCAGCGATAGAGCAGGCTGCGTTCGGGGCGGGCGATGTCCACGGCGTTGTGGGTGAAGACTTCGCCGAAGATGCGTGGGCGTGCTGCCAGGGCAGCGGCGTCCATCAGGTTGATGCCGGGCATAGCCGGGGTCGGGGAGACGCCGCAGGCGGCGAGGATGGTGGGGACGAGATCGAGGCTGAGTACGGGGGTGGTTTCGTTGCGCAGCGGGGCCACGTGGCCGGGCCAGTTGACGATGATGGGGGTGCGCAGGCCACCGTCGTAGGGCGAGCGTTTGCTACGAGGAGCATATCCGCCCTTGTCCTCGTTCTGTATCCAGCCAT
>JBIKMR010000359.1:0-3706 GCA_044359155.1 Candidatus Hydrogenedentales bacterium
GACGTGTATGGCTCGCTCCAGGAACGCCTTTCCGGCGTGACGGAGGCGCTGGGCCATGCGCGCGAGCTGGACGTGATGACGCTGATGATGGAGGAGTACCTGAAGGAAGCCTATGGCCCGTGGCAGCGCGCTGCGCACCATGCCATCAACGAGATGCGCGGCGTGCGCGAGGAGGCGCGGCATGGCTGCGCCGAGGCAGTGCGCGCGGTGGACTCGGCAGATTTCGACACGCTCATCCGCCGAGCGGTAAATGGCTTGCAGCGGCACAAGAACAAATCGCTGCCGGACATTGGGCCCGGCATGGCGCGGCGGCTGCGCGGCCTGCGCACGACCTACCGCGACTGGCGCGAATTCGATCAGCCCGAAGACCTGCACCGCGTGCGCATTGCGCTGAAGAAGACGCGCTACGCAGCAGAGTTCTATGCGCCCGCGTATGACAAGAAAATGCCCAAGCTGATTGAAGACTTGAAGCGCGCGCAGGAGATGGTGGGAGACTGGCACGACGCGGACGTGCTGTGCGACGCGCTGCGGCGCATCGAGAAGCACGCCCCCTACCGCGAGGTGCAGGGCTTTCCCCTGATCATCGAGGCTTTCGAGACGTTTGCCCATGCCAAGGTGAATGAGTTTCAGGACTGGGCACATACCTTTTTCGGCAAGACACGGCGGGAGCAAGTCGTGGCTTACGTTGTCGGAACCTAACCGGGGCCATTGCGGCGCACCGGCCACCACAGGAGCACCATGAGCAAGGTTAAAAAAGTCGGCGTGTTGACGTCAGGCGGGGACTGCCCCGGCCTGAACGCCGTGATTCGTGGCGTAACCAAGGCCCTGCAGAACGAGGGCGTAAGCGTGATTGGTTTTCTCGATGGCTTCATGGGCCTGCTGGAAAACCGCTGGATGGAACTGGACGACAAGTTGACCAGCGGCCTGCTTACCGTGGGCGGCACGATACTGAAGACCAGCCGCATCAAGCCGCACAAGATGCCGCTGCCCGGTGGCGGCACGGTGGACATGACGGACGTGGCCGTGGCCACGTACAAGGCGCTGGAACTGGACGCGCTCATCTGCTTGGGGGGCGGTGGCACGGCGAAGAACGCGCACCGCCTGATGCAGACGGGCGAGGTCAATGTAATCACCTGCCCGAAGACCATCGACAATGACGTGTTTGGCACGGACATTTGCTTCGGGTTTGACACCGGCATGAGCATTGCCGCCGAGGCCATCGACCGGCTGCACACCACGGCGTCGAGCCACCACCGCGTGATGGTGGTGGACATCATGGGGCACAACAGCGGATGGCTGGCGCTGGGTTCCGGGCTGGCGGGCGGCGCAGACGTCATCCTGATCCCCGAGATTCCATACAGCATGGAGATTGTGGGAGACAGCCTGCTGGCCCGCATGAAGCGCGGCAAGATGTTCAGCATTGTGGCGGTGGCCGAGGGTGCGCACTCGATAGAGGAAGCGGCCGAGATTGCCAAGCAGGCAGCCAACATCGGCGGAGGCAAGAAGAAGGAGGAGAAGCTGAAGAAGGAGATGCTGCACACCAAGGAACCCGTGAGCGCGAAGCTAGCGGAGAACCTGGAACACATCACCGGGCTGGAGACGCGCATCACTTCGCTGGGGTATCTCCAGCGTGGCGGCGTGCCCACGCCCACGGACCGCATGTTGTGCACCTGCTTTGGAACACGCGCGGCGGAGCTGGCCATCGAGGGCAAGTTCGGCGTGATGGTGGCGAAGAAGGGCGAGGCCTATGTGCCGGTGCCGCTCGAGGATATCGTGGGCAAGAAGCGCCTGGTTACCGCTGGCCACCCGTGGCTGGAAGCCGCCCGCGAAGTAGGCACCTGCATGGGCGACGAGCTTTCTCGCGGGTATCATGTGTAATGCCGGAGGCAACGATGGATAACGCCACGGCACACACCGGACCGACAGGCAGAAGCTTTGCAAAGAAGCTGGGCTTGCTGTATTGGCTACTCGCCGGTAGCCTGTGGGGCATCCTGCTGTGGTGGTCGTTCCTTGCGCCGTCGCCGGAAACCATTGAGCAGTATTACAGCCGTGGGCTGTACCGCATGATCAACGCCACCCTGCCTCCGTTGACCGAGGGCTTCGGGTTCTCGATGGCACTGGTCATCGTATGCACCATTATCTTCGGCTTTCCCCTGTTGTGGGCGGCGCGCTGGGTGTGGCTGCGCAAGGTGTCCGGGCGGTCGCATTGGGCAGGGCTGGCCTTTGGGTTGAAGGGGCTGGTGCTCTTAGTGCCGCTGATTGCGTGCTGGTTCATCCTCATCTGGGGCGCAGGCTATGGACGGCAGCCCGCGCAGCAACGCCTCGACCTCGACACCGCTGCCATTACGGACGACGAATCCACCACGCTGCGGGCCGCCATGCTGCACATTCTGGAAACGGATTTGGTGCCGGAAGAATCCCGCAATGTGGACCAGGCCGTGGGCAGCATTGCCAAGGCCATGCACGACGTTATCGCCACGTGGGACAAGAAACCCGTGCGCCTGCCTAAGGGCGTGAAGCGCACGCCGCCGGGGTTGCTGTTGGCCAACGGCACCTCGGGCATTGCCTCACCGCTCACGCTGGAACCGCATGTGGACGGCGGGCTGCCGGACACGTCCTTTGTGTATGTGGCCGCGCACGAGCTGGGCCATGTAGCGGGGCTGAACGTGGAGGCGGAAGCCACGCTGGCGGGCTTCGCCGCCGGGCTGCGCGCAGACGACGCCTACGCCCGCTGGTGCGTGGCGCTGGACATCTACCTGGACCTTGCCCGGCAATTGCCCAAGGAAGAATCGAAGGCCGCCATCGACCGCCTGCCCGAGCTGGCCCGAAAAGACATGGCCGCCGCCCGCGAGGCGGGCGAGAAGTATCGCATCAAATGGCTGGACACGTGGAGCTGGCGCATGTACGACGGCTACCTGAAGGCGCAAGGCATTGCCGAGGGCCGCAAGAATTACGGCCAGGGCATATCGTTGTTTGTGTTTGCATGGCGCAAGGGCCTGATAGAATTGCCGCAATCGGCTGCGCCTGCGCCGACGACAGGGGAGACACAAGGTGATCAAGTTCCGGTGTGACCAATGCCATAACCTGATCGAGGTGGACGAGAAGTTTGTGGGCAAGGCGGGCACCTGCCAGAAATGCGGCGCGCCCGTGGTGGTGCCCCAGCCGGAAGTTCCCGTATCCACCGGGCTCGACTCGCTGCGCGACGCCGCCGAGGCCCCCGGCGCGGAGCACTATGGCGCCTACGGCAAGGCGCGCGACGCATCGTGGAAAGACCCCGCCCTCGCCGTGCAAGCGCCGCCCAAACCCAAGCCGGAAGAACCGGCCGTTCCCCTGCCCGACATTCCCGCAGAGATCATCGCAGCCGCCAAGGCCCGCAAACGCCAGAACATGCAGTACATCATCGGCGCAGCCTTGGTCACCCTCATCGTGCTGGTGCTGCTCTTCCCCCTGCTTGCACCCAAGCCCAAGGAAGCGCCCAAGCCAATCACCCCGGCACCCACCTTTGGCGCGGGGGAAAGTGCGCCGGAGTAAACTCCCTCGTTGACATCCCCTGCCCGCCTGCTCTAGCGTGGGCGGCATGAACAAGAAGCATGATCTGGGCCTTGCCTTGGCCGAGCAATACCTGTCGCGGCGCGGGTTCTTGTCGAGCGTGTATACGGGGCTGGGGGCGGTGGGGTTGTCGAGCCTGGTGGCGCGGGACTTGTTT
>JBIKMR010000358.1:0-3706 GCA_044359155.1 Candidatus Hydrogenedentales bacterium
TCGGACAGGTCGATAAGGAAGAGCAGCACGCGGGTGCGCTCGATATGGCGCAGGAACTGTAGGCCCAGCCCGCGCCCTTCGGATGCGCCCTCGATAATGCCGGGAATGTCTGCAATGGTGAGGCTGCGGAAGCCGGGCAGCGGGGCAACAGCCAGGTTAGGCGTGATGGTGGTAAAGGGATAGGCGGCTATCTTGGGGGTGGCATTGCTGATGGCAGCGGTGAGAGTGGACTTGCCCGCGTTGGGCAGGCCCACGATGCCGACTTCGGCAATCAGCTTTAGCTCGAGCCAGTACTCGTGCTCGCCGCCTGGTTCGCCCAGTTCGGCGAACTGCGGCAGGCGATTGTTGGGAGTGACGAAGCGGGCGTTGCCGCCGCCGCCCTTGCCGCCCTTGCCAGCAATGAAGCGCTGCCCGTGTTCCGTAAGATCGGCGACGATGCTATCGTCTTCGAGGTTCTTGACCACGGTGCCGCAGGGAACCTTGATGATGGTCTCCGCACCGCGCTTGCCGTGCTGGTCTGAGCCGCGCCCATGCACGCCACGCTTCCCCACGATGTGGGAATGGTAGCGCACGTCGAGCAGGGAGTGAATCTGGTTGTCGGCAACGAACACGATGTCGCCGCCGTGGCCGCCATCGCCCCCGTTGGGGCCACCTTCCGGCACGTACATTTCACGCCGGAAGCTGCGACAGCCATTGCCGCCAGCGCCTGCCGATACTTTAACGCGAACGCGATCGACAAACATGGCGGGTTATCCAATCAGGGGCGCAGGGTGCGCTCCCTACTCCGCCGCAACAGCGGCAGCTTCGGGTGCGACATAGGGAATCACGTCGACAACGCGACGGTCCTTACGCACCCAACGGAACTGCACCACGCCATTGGCGGTGGCGAAGAGGGTGTAATCACCGCCCATGCCAACGTTCTTGCCGGGGTAGAATTCGCTGCCGCGCTGGCGGATAAGGATGTTGCCCGCCTTGACGGTCTCGCCACCGTAACGCTTTACGCCGAGGCGTTGGCTGTTCGAGTCGCGTCCGTTGCGTGAGCTGCCGCCCGCTTTCTTATGTGCCATGGTGGGGCTTCCTTATGCCTGAATCGCGGTGACGCGAAGTTCGGTGTAGTCTTGACGGTGTCCAGCAGTACGGCGGTAGTTCTTACGACGCTTGTACTTGAACACGCGAATCTTCTTGCGGCGACCGTGTGAAACAACCTGCGCAAGCACCTTGGCAGAGCCAAGGGCATCGCCGACGACAATGCCGTCCGCGCCTGCGATGAGGCTGACTTCGTTAAGTTCCAGCGTGTCGCCGGGTTCGCCCGCGAGCGATTCAACGCGCAGGACATCGCCCTCGGCTACGCGGTACTGCTTACCGCCTGTGGTTACCACTGCATACATGGCTCGTCTCCGTATTCCGTCTCCGTGCGTCCAATTGGCGCACGGCTTATCCGAGTGTTCGTTCCCTGCGTGCGAAGGCTTCCGCCGCCGCGCGCAATTCCACCACCGCCGATAGCGACGCGAGGTAGCTCGACTTCGCATTCCGGGGCGACGGCAGGTTCACCGTGGTGGCGCAGAGCCTTCCGAAGGCTCCTTCTGCTACCACCTCGTGGCTGTTCTCCGTGGCCTCGGGGTCCGCTATCACGCGTACGCGCGTTTCCAGCGGGCCAATGCCCACCAAGCTCAACGCCGCCGCCACGTTTACGTTGGCCGGGAAAGCCCGCACGGCGTCGAGGGCATTGCCTTCAAACACCACCATCGGCTCGCGCAGCGCGTCGAGATTGATATTCTGTTCAACTATATGGGGCGCGCCAGCCAACCCCCTGGGGGGCTTTCGCGTCGTCAACGTCACGCTGTGCAATCCCGCCTCCATCGCCGCCCGTATGCCGTCCAGCCCGCAGAGGGCGCCGGATGGAATCCGAACCTGTATGCCCGCCGCCTTCGCCGCTTCCATCACGTCGGGGTTTGTCATCAACCCGCCCACGCTCATCACCAGGCAATCAAGCCCATGGACCATTGCCGTTTCCACCACCGCCTTCACCCCGGCCATGCCTGCGCATTCCACCAGAAAGTCGCACCGTGCAGCCGCTTCGTCGAGCGTGCAGGCCGGGGCCGCCAACTGAAACGAGCGCTGAAAGAGCGACACCCGTTCGGGGTCCACGTCAACCAGTGCGGTCACTTCCGCCGGAATCGTCCGCTTTTGCAAGGCAATGCAGATGTCCGCGCCGATGTTGCCGCACCCGACCAGGCCGATTCGCATTGGGGTCATGGCGACTTTCATTTCTCCGAGCGCGCCACAGGGGCTGCGGCGAACAACGGGGTAACAACAAGGCACGCGCCTTCCACAAGGCACAGAGCGCGAAAGATTAGCATATGCACCCCGCGCTAGTCAATGCGGGGTTAGGCCCGGCGTTTGGCCACGGCATCGAGCACGTAGTCTACCAGTTCCGGGGTAACGGGTTCCGTATCCACCACGCTGTAAAACAGGTTGGCTTGTTCCTTGAAGGGGCGGAGGCCCTCGATGGCTGCACGAATTTCATCCATGCTGGCATCGGGGCATTCGTAGCGCAGGCCGCAGCGCTGCATCAGTTCGAGCGCGTAGTCGGGTCGGTTGCCTTGCAGCTTGCTGATGGCGAGGATACCGAGGGCGACGAGGTCGCCATGCACAAAGTGGCGGCGGGTGAGGTGTTCGAGGTGGTAGGCCACAATATGCTCGGAACCTTCCTCGGGGCGCGAGGTGTCTATCTCGCAGCAGAACTTCACCTCGCGCCGGTAAAGCTCGACTATTGTGTCGATGCCCTTGGGGGTCACGTTGAAGACTTCCTCGGCGTTGCGGTCCAGCTCGTCGAGGCATTCCTGCGCCAGCGCGGCCACGTCTTCGTAATAGGCCTCGCCGTTGTTCTTGTGGGCCAGCCGCCAGTCGTAAAGCGCGGTATGGATGCTGGCAATGTCGCACGCGCCTGCCTGGTTGAGGAAGGCAGGGGCCTTGCGGATCAGGGTGTGGTCGATGATGAGTTCTTCGGGGAAGATTTGGCCGACGTATTGGACCGTCTTGTCCACGCGCACACCCACGGTGTAGGTGAGGGGCGCGTCTACCGAGATGATCGAGGGAACTAGAATCATGCGGCAGCCGCGCTTCCATGCGAGGTACTTTGCGGTGTCCACACTTGAGCCGCCACCAATACCCACCACGATGTCGCAGGGGGGCAGCTCGGCGTGGAGGCGCTCGACTGTTTCGAGGTCCATGTCGGTAATGAAGTGGACATGGTCCGGGGTCCAGTCCATGGATTCCTGCACCAACTTCCAGGGCAGTTCCATGGTGCATACGAGCACGCGGCCCGGCAGGTCTTTCAACTGGCGGATGGCGCCCGCGCCTGAGTCAATCTTTGGGGCAATGTAAGTAAGCATGAGGAAACTCCAGTTCACAACTCAGGCCCGGCGCTTTGCAACGCCGGGCCTGGTCAGGGTCGATATGGGGGCAGCGGCTAGGGCTGCGGGTATTCGTTGGGCACCACGCGCACCGGGGTGGAGAACACGAACTCGGGCTGCGGCAAGCCAGTATTCTCTACCGCAAGTTCCGCATCGCTGTCAAAGCGAACCTGAATGTAGTACGCAGTCCAGCCGGTGGCAGGATCGGGCACGTTCGCCACATAAGTGCCGTTCGGCTGGCGCGTCAACACTTGCGAGGTCCAATTAATTTCCAGCGCTTCGGTCACGAA
>JBIKMR010000104.1:0-13046 GCA_044359155.1 Candidatus Hydrogenedentales bacterium
GAGGCCAAAGCCGATGCGCCTTCTTCGCCCTTCGTCCACACCGTCTCAATGTTTCGAGCCTGGAGCGAGAGACCCTCGCCCAAGCCATAGGTTACGCACAGGCTCTCAATATTCGGCAGGATGTCCTGGCAGGCCGGGTCGTCTCCGCAGATTACGCAACACCCGTAGAAGGGAACCATGTTGGCAAAGTCTGTGAAGGCCCGCTTGATGCGGTCCAGCGTGCCGTAATATTCCAAATGTTCCGCGTCGATGTTGGTGACTACCGCAATCGTGGGGTGCAGCCGAAGGAACGAACCGTCGTGCTCGTCGGCTTCGGCCACCAGGTAGTCACCCGTGCCCCAGTTCGCGTTCGTGCCGCTGCGATGCAAGATGCCACCCACGATGGTGGTGGCCCCAATGTTCGCGCGATCAAGGAACGCGCTAATCATCGACGTCGTCGTTGTCTTGCCATGCGTGCCACCCACCACCACGGCGTTCGGCTTCAGCCGCATGATGTCCGCCAGAAGATCGCTGCGGTGGATTACCGGAATGCCGCGCACCCGCGCGCCGGAAAACTCCACGTTGTCCTCATGCACCGCCGCCGACACCACCACAATTTCCGCGTCACCCAAATGGGAAGGGTCGTGTCCCGCATGAAAGCGCAGGCCCAGCCCGGCAAGCCGGTCGGTAATGTCGGTAGGGTGCGCGTCAGAACCGCTCACCTCGTAGCCGAGGTTAAGCAGCACTTCCGCCAGGCCGCTCATGCCGATGCCGCCTACCCCGACGAAGTGGACCTTTCGCTGAATGCTCTTCATTACGCCCCTCTAAACACAACATGTTGTGCCGCTCGCGCGAGTATAGCACATCATCGGGCCTAACAAAAGATGAACGCCCAGACCTCCGCGAAGGCTGGCAGCAAGAGTCCACCAAGCAGGTTAGGCAGGCCAGCCCATGCCCAAGCGCTGCAAAATGCGGCATTCTTGCAACCGGTGAATGGGCGCGATATGCTCGCTGGTAGCCATGCTTGGGGCGGGTAAATTTATAATTGTGAGGCGCGTATGAAGATTATCTCTTGGAATGTGAACGGCTTACGGGCGGTGTTAAAGAGCGGGTTCATGGATTGGTTGCAGGCTGAACAGCCGGATGTGCTCTGTCTTCAGGAGTCCCGCGTGCTGCCGAGCGACTTGGATGCGGCAACTCTGGAGCCCTTGGGATACAAGTCATTCTGGAACCCAGCGGAGAAGAAGGGATACAGCGGCACGGCGGCCTATGTGCGGGTGCAGCCAGACAACGTGACCACGCTGGGGGTGCCGGAGTTCGACGCGGAGGGACGGCTGCAAGTGCTTACCTACCCGGGCTTTACGATTCTGAACGGATATTGGCCGAACAGCCAGCCCGAGCGTGCACGCATCGACTACAAGCTGGGCTACGTGAAGGCGGTGACCGCCTACGCCAACACGCTGGTGAAGGCGGGCAAGCATGTGGTGATGTGCGGTGACCTGAATATCGCGCATGAGCCCATTGATCTCGCCCGCCCGAAGGAAAACGAGAACAGCCCCGGTTATTACAAGGAAGAGCGCGAGGCCATGACGGGATTGCTGGAACAGGGTTATGTCGATACCTTCCGCCATTTCTGCCCGGAGCCCGGTCACTATTCGTGGTGGAGCTACCGCTCGGGCGCTCGGGCGCGGAACATCGGCTGGAGAATTGACTACCACGTGGTGGATAAGGGCTTCCTTCCGAACATCACGCGGGCGTGGATATTGAACGAAGTCACTGGCTCTGACCATTGCCCCGTGGGCATCGAGGTGAACTAACCCGCATGGCTTCCCTATTTACCACAAAGAATGGCGACCGTGGCCAAACGCGCCTGATATCGGGTGACAAAGTATCGAAGTCTCACCCGGCGGTGGAATGCACCGGCACGCTGGATTCCTTCCGTGCGCGGCTTGCCGAGGCGCGCCTCCTGTTGATAGAACGCGGCGTGCCGGACGCGCAGCATCATACCGAATTTCTTTACTGGCTGCTGCATGTATGCTTTGTGATAGGCACCGAGGTGAACGACCCCCAGGCGAAGAAGCCCGAGTATCGCATTGCCACGCTGGGCGAGGCGCACCTGAAGCGGCTGGAAGAAGAACAGGCCCGCATTGAGGCGGGGCTGAACCTGCCGCGCGCTTTCATAGTAACGGCCACCACTTCCCTTGCTGCGCGCTTCGACGTGCTGGCCACCGACGTCCGCGTGCTCGAACGCGCAATTGTGCGGCTGTCGGAAACGGAACCCGCCTTCGAGGCCGCAATGCTGCTGGCGTTCACCAATCGCATGAGTGATTACCTTGTGGCGCTGGCGCGCGGGCTGGAATCAGGCGCACACCAACCGGTGGATTACAAGGTGGTCACTGGGGAGCATTGACCAACCCAGCCGCCTCGCGCTAGGCTCTGGTAGACGATTCTGTTTTTGGGGGTGCAATGGCAGATTCCAGGGTGATCACTTGCGATTGCGGCAAGCAATTTGTCGTGCTTGATACCGCATCATTTGACGCAAGCAGTTGCCCTGCGTGCGGGCTGCCCATTGCCGTGCAGCCCGTCATTAACCCAGCGCACACCGTGCCCGAAGACTCGGTGCCCGAGGACTGGAAGCCGGGCGACGTCTATCTCGATCGCTACGAGGTCATGTCCGTGCTTGGCCAAGGGGCCATGGGCAAGGTCTTCAAGATTTACCACCGGGGCTGGAACCAGATGCTCGCGGTGAAATGCCCGCGCCGCGAAGCCATAGAACAGTTCGGCGGGGTCGTCGGCTTCGAGCACGAATGCGAAACTTGGATTCGCGTGGGGCTGCACCCAAACACGGTCGCCTGTTATTACGCCCGTGCGCTGGGCGGGTTGCCCCGCGTGTTTGCGGAATACGTAAGCGGTGGCACGCTCTACGAATGGATACACAAGCGCAAGCTGTACACAAACAATCCGCAGGATGACTTGCGGCGCATCATCATCATCGCCGTGCAGATGGCATGGGGCCTGCACCACGCGCACAAGCGCGGCGTGATTCACCAGGACATCAAGCCCGCCAACATCATGATGACGGCGGAAGGTGTGCCAAAGGTGACAGACTTCGGGCTGGCCCGGCGCTCGGACAACGAAGAGGCAAACTGGGAATCGTCGGTATCCACCAAGGCTATTGGCTTGTCCGGCATGACTCCCGCCTACTGCTCACCCGAGCAGGCCTTCCGCGATCACATTACCCACCGCACCGACCTGTGGAGCTGGGCGCTTAGCGTATTCGAAATGTTTGCCGCAGACATCGTGTGGCCCTCGGGCACCGCCGCGCCAGACGCGCTCGAACGCTGGCTCGCGGGCGCCACGCACCGCATCGCCATGCCACCGCCCATCTGCCTATTGATGCGCAACTGTTTCCGCTCGAACCCTGCCGACCGACCCTCGGGCTTGGATGCCGTGGCAACGGAACTCTGCGCTGCATACGAAACCCTGTTCGGCGAACCCTTCCCGTTGATTGAACCGCCCACCCTCGAGGCCACGGGAGACACGCTGAACAACCGTGCCATATCGCTTATGGACTTTGGCAAGCAGCAGCGCGCCATGAAGGTATGGGAACGCGCGCTGCGCGAAGCGCCGGGACACCCGCAATCGGCTTTTAACTACGGGCTGCTGCGCTGGCGCGAGGGCACGCTGACCGACACCGAGGCCATGGCCAGCGTGCGTGCCTCGCGCGAGTCGCGCCCCGGCGAGCCGCTGCCCATCTTCCTCGAACTGCGAATGCACGTGGAGCGCGGGGCCATTACGGAAGCGGAAAAGGCGCTGGCGCTTTTGGACGAAGCCGCCCCCGGCACCGCTGGCCTCGACGACGTGCGCAAGACCATCGACCGCCTGATGCCTGCGTCGCGCGGTCTGGAAGCCGTATGGCCCGCGCACCAAGGGGGCGTCACCGCCATGGCGCTGGATGCTAAGTCGGGCCGCCTGTATACCGGGGGCGAGGACAACCGCGTCATGGTGTGGGACGCATCCAGCGGTGAATCCGCCCAGGTGCTGGATGGACACCACAACACCGTGAGCGCAGTGGCATGGTCTGCCGCCACGGGCAAGTTGGCCAGCGTGTCGCTGGATCGTCGCCTGCGACTTTGGGACCTGGGCGCAGGCACAGAGAGCGGCACCCACGCGGTGCCAGCCACGCGCCCGCGCTTGCTCACATGGCTCGACACGCGCGGCACGCTGCTGCTGGGTGATTCAGACGGCACGCTGCACGAGATTAACCCGGAGTCGGGGCTGATGGCAGAGCCGCTGGCGCGTGTGCCGGGTGGGCTGCGGGCCTTGGCAATTTCACACGTGGCCGGGCTGGTGTTTGCAGGAGCGCCCAATGGTGACATCCATGTGCTAACCCTGCGAGACTTCTCCGAACTGGATTGCCTGCACCTGCACTCGGTTGAGCTGACCGCACTTGCGGCCAGTCCCGATGGCAAGCTGCTGGCCAGCGCCGACGCGACGGGCGCGCTCATCGTGAGCGAGGCCGTGGGCGGGGCACATGTGGCCACGTTGCGCCACCCCGGCGAGACGGTTGTGGCCTGCGCCTTCGCGGGCGGGGGGAGGCACTTGGTTAGCGTGTCGAGCGGGCGCGTGATGCGGTTGTGGCAACCCGCGCTGTCGCGCTGCCTTTGGTCGCTCGAACTTCCCGCCTCACCGTTGCCCGCGTTGCAGATTTCGGCGGACGGGACGCTGGCGTGGGTAGCGTTGGCCAACGCAACCATTGCGCGGGTGCGCATCAGCGCGCGCGACCTCTTCGATTCCTCGCCGCTGATAATTTCCCAAGCCGTGGATACCGGGCAGTTGGTGCAACAGGAGCAGATACTGCGCACGCACTTGGGCAAGGCCGCTACCTTATACAAGGATGCACAATACGCGCGCACGGCATCGCAGCTCATGCACGTGCGCAGCCGACCAGAACACAGCCGCCGACGCGAGGTGATGCAATCGTGGATGCGGCTTTATGCCAAGTTGCCGCGCACGGCCCTGCGCTCAATGTGGGAAGGAGACACGCTCTCCGGCCACCACGGCCCCGTGCGCGCACTGGCCCTGAGCTTGCAGGCAACCTACCTGATGAGCGGCGGCAATGACGCCACCATCCGCGTATGGGACTTGGGCACGGGAAAGCTGGCGCGACAATTCAGTGGCCACGCCGGGCCGGTGCGCGGGCTGGCACTGGGGGAATCGCAGGAAAGGCTGGTATCGAGCAGTGACGATGGCACGCTGAAGGTATGGAACGTGCGCACGGGGCGGTGCGAGCGCACCATGCAACACCCCGGCGGAGCGCCGGAGGCGATGGCGTTGAGCCCCGACGGGCGCATTCTGGCCACGGCAGGATGGGAACTGCACCTGTGGGACGTGGACCTGGGCGTACGCGTGGCCGGGCTGCCGGGCCACGAGGGGGGCTGCACCGCCGTGGCCTGGGCGCGGTCCGCACGCTTCCTCGTATCCGGCGGCGCGGATGCCCGCATTACCTTTTGGAATCCTGATACCGGCACCAGCCTCGGCACAAGAAAATGCCCGCATGGCCCGGTCACTGCCATCTCGGTATCGCCGCTGGAGAACCTGCTGGTGTCCGCTGGTGGCAATCCGTGGGACCGCGCGGGCAAGGCTTGCCTGTGGGACGTGGTGGCAGGTACGCCCGCTCGCATTATCGAGGCGCACGACGCGCCTGTGGCCTTTGCCGCCCTTACACTTGACAGCCGCTTCATCGTGACGGCCGCAGGCGATGGCTTGATACAGGTGCATACTGCCGCAGGCGACTGCGTACGCAAACAGACGCTGGGTGCCAACCTGCCCGGCGCGCTGGTCATGGCAAACGACGCCTCGCGCGTCTTGTGGTCCGATGCGGATGGCACGGTGCATTCCCTCTGCCTGGACTGGGAACTCTCTACGACCGATTCAAAGCATTCCTTTGATGCGCCGGTGCTAAAGCTATTCGCGAATTACGTGCTGGGCCAGCGTCCTGTGCTGAACCGCTTTCAGGAGCCCGCCCCACCCGGCACGCGCACCGCAGGCTGGGCGCTGAACCGAGAGCCCATGCCCCACCTTGATGGCCGTGCCCTGCAACGCTTTAACTACCTGAGCGGCTGCGCCGGGATGGGCGTCTATCCCCTGCCCGCCATCGAGACGCTGGCAATCCACTACCTCGAATCGTTAAAGCAAGAGAAAAAGTAACCGCCGCAGAAAATGAGCTGGAAGAAACAGGAAGATTCGCTCCGATGATTTTTGCCCTGCCTTTACTCCAAGTCTGACAGGCAGCTATGAACGTGCTCGCTTGGCGTTTGGGTCGAGGGCTCTGGCGAGGTCGGTCCAGCCACCTTCTTCTGCAAGCTGGGCCGGGGTCTTGCCAGAAACGTCCTTGGTGGTAAGCAGGGCGGGGTCGCGTTTGCTAAGTTTGTCGGCGATGCCTTCAAGCCCCATGCTTGCGGCGATGTGGAGGGAGGTTTGGCCGTGGCCTTGCTCGTCGCGCAGGGCGGGGTTGGCGCCTGCATCGAGCAGGGCGGCAACGCATTCGGGGCGTTCGTTTTTCACGGCCAATTGCAGGGGAGACCAGCCCTGAAACACGAAGTTGGCCAAGGCAGGATGCTCGACCAGCAATTGCTTGAGGCGCTCGACATCCCCTTTCTGGATCAACATGGAGGTGAATTCCGCATAGGCGAGGCGCAGGTAGTTGTGGATAATCTGGAGGGCGAGTTCGCGCTGGCTGTCGTCGGGGGTGCGATTGAGTTCACGGGGCCAGATGGTGCGTTCGAGCTCGACAAGTCGCAGCGGCGTGCGGCCGTCATTGTCTTTGCGCAGCAGGTCTGCCCCTTTGCCAGAAAGCAGCATAGCGGTGCGCACCATGCCGGCTTCCGCACAAAGGTGCATGGGGGTCCTTCCGTCAGGCAGAGGCGCGTTAATGTCGCTGCCTCGTAGAATGAAGAACTGAATGGGGCCCCAGTGCCCGCTCTTGGCTGCGAAATGTAGCGGCAGCCAGCCGTCGTTTGTCAGCAGAGTCTCGTCTGCTCCTGCCGTGGAGAGCTCTTTCACCACGAGAATATGCCCCCGGTTGGCGGCCACATGCAGGGGAGTGCGGCCCGTTGTGTCCGCCGCGTTGACTTGCGCCCCGAATTTCACCAACTGCGCCACCGTCTGTTCTGCTCCCACCAGCGCGGCTTGGTGCAGGGGAGTCCAGCCGTTCGTGTCGGCATCGTCTGCGGCCACGCCCAGATCAAGCAGCCACGGGACCATGTCGGGCACGTTCTCGTGCAGGGGAATGTAGAGAAGTGAGCGCCCGTCGGGGAAGCGGTAGTCCATTTTCGTGCCGCGCGCGGCGAGCGTTCGGGCCAAGTCGCCGCGTTCGTCGAGCATGGGGTAATAAATGGGGGGGCGATGGTGGCGGTCGATGAGGTTGGGGTCTGCGCCCATGTCGAGCAGGAACACGGCGCTCTCGACATGCCCACCGATGGCGGCATGGTGGAGGGCGGTGCGCCCTTCGTGGTCTGCGCGGTTCACTTCCATTTCCAGCACGGACAGCCTACGCACCAGATCGATTTGCCCGCTTGCGGAAGCCAGCATCAATGGGGTGCGGCCCTCGTTGTCAGACAAATCCACACGCGCGCCCTCGATCATCAGCAGGTCAAACAGGGCGGCAAGGCCGTCACGGCAGGCATAGTGGAGCGGCGTTTGACGCTTTACGTCCCAGCGGTTTGCACCCGCGCCCCGCTCAAGCGCGAGCAGGGCCATGTCCATGTTTCGTTGGAGAGCAGCCGTATGAACAAGCGAGTGCCCGAATATGTTCTCGGTGCGCGGGTTTGCCCCGTGCGCAAGCAAGGTTTCAGCCTTTGCGCGATCTTGCTGCACCACGGCGCGGTGCAGGGCGGTGTAGCCTTCAAAGTCTTTCAGGTCTATTGGCGCACCCAGGGTTGCCAGCAGTTCTATATCAGCCACGGTGCCCAACATTACGGCCTCGTGCATCAGACTTTCGCGCGAAAAGTTTGGGCGCTGCACATTGATGTTGGCGCCCGCCTTCACAAGCATGGGCAGCAGGTAGCCGCGCCCGTTGGCGATGGCTGACGCGAGCGGCCCTTGACCATCCACGTTGACCACGTCGAGGCTGGCCCCCATATCCAGCAGGGCCTCGATCACCTTCTCTTTACCGCTGAGGACTGCAACAACCAAAGGGGTGTTGCGTTGGCCATCGGTGGCTTCGAGTTGATTGCCTTCCTCCTGAATCGAATCTTGCACACCTTCCACGTCCCCCGCTTGGGCAAGGTGGAATACATTCATCTTCATGCCCATGCGGCGATAGAGGCGGGTCACTTCGAACTGGCCCGCTTCCCACGCCAGTTGCGGGGGCTGGCGGGCTACCAGCTCGCGTGAATTGCCATAGGGGTCGGCGTCGTAAAAGAAGAGCGCCTGAAGTGCCGTACTCTTTCCTGCCTCTGCGGCGAGGTGGGTGGGCTGCAAGCCCTGCGTGTCGTATGGACTGGGGTTTGCCCCAAGGCGCACCAACGTTTCGAGCGTATAGATGCGCCCGGCCTGCGCCGCAAGGTGAACTGTGCTGCGCCCCAGTGCATCGTAAGCATAGAGGCCGTGGCCAGATTGGAGCATGGCCGCGATTATCTCTGGGCACCCGGCCTGTGCGCTGGACACGAACACATCCATGGCGGGGGCAAATTCTTCAGGGGGAGCGTCCTTGGGCGGCGGCGGGGGAAGAAGTTCGATTGCACCGTACAGGTCATGCGCGGCTATGGCTTCGGCCATGCTGCTGTATAGGGCCACGCGCGGAACAGGACGAGGGGCGGCTTCGGGCACGGGGGCGGATTCTTGCGGTGCGGCGGCAGGCTCGGCAGGCGGGGCCGTGTCTGCGCCCACGGCGGCAAGCGCCGCCCCGGCCAGCAGAATCCCTATGCCCTGCACCCATGAATACATCTTACCTACTCCGCTGGAATCAAGAAGGTGGCGACAGCCTTGCTTGGCAGCTCCGCCTGGAACTGGCGCGTGCCCACGGCCACGCGCACGGGCTTGGCCGCGCTGCCTGCATTGGCTGCCACGCACACGATGCTTCCGTCTGTACGCTTGAACGCCACGTTGTCGAACCTCACGCTACCATCGGTAGACGCGACGCGCACTGCGCCGGGCCGGATGAACTTCATGAATTGCCCGTACATGAAGTAATCGAAATTGTAGCGCACTTCGCCGTTTCGCAACAGCTCTATCGCGGTGCGGCTGGCACTGTGCGGGCCGTTGTTGGGCTTGCGATCTTCATCGAGCATCATGACCCAGGCGTTGTAGCTGCGCGCCCAGTTGCGAAGGATGCTGATGATCTGTATGGCCCCCCGCGTCATGAAGGTACTGCCCTCGGTGAAGTAGATGGGCTTGTCCGGGAAAGCCTCGTGAAACGCGGTCTGTGCCTCTGGCTTGCCTTCGTAGAGGTGGAAGGCCGTGCCGTCCACGTAACCGTAGGCTTTTGGGTCGGACAGAATCGTCGTTGGGAATTCCGGCTCGCTCCAGTTGTGGTCCCAACACCATATCTCGGTATCAGGCAATTCCTTCTCGAAGGCGGGACCAAGGTGGTCCCGGATCAAGGCGAGCATGTCCTTGGCCCTGTAGCCCGTGGTGGGGTACATGGGGTTGGGAAAGTGCGGCTCGTTCTGCGGGGTGATGGCAACCACCGGCAGGCCCTCGGCGTGGTAGGCTTTTACCGTCTTCACCAGATAGCGGCTGAACGCGTCGTAGTACTCGGGCTTCAGCTTGCCGCCCAACATGCTGTCGTTGGACTTCATCCAAGCGGGCGGGCTCCACACCGAGGCAAAGAGCTTTAGCTCCGGGTTCAGTTCGAGCGCCTTCTTCACCACGGGCAACAGGTACGCGCGGTCTTTGTCTATCGAGAAGTTGGCAAGCTCGGGGTCGGTCTCGCCCTTGGGCATGTCGTTGTAGGAATACCACGGGTCACCCGTGAAATCTGAGGTGCCGATGCACAGGCGCATCAGGCTCATGCCGATGCCCGCTTCCGGGTCCACCAGTTTGCGGATTACTTCGGTGCGCTGCGGCTCGGGCAGTTGGGAAATGTTGTAACAGGTGGCGTGCTCGAAGGCTGCGCCCAACCCGAGGATGCTCTGGTAAGTGGTGGCGGGGTCGATGGTGACTTCAGCGGGGACGGCAGCATCCACCGGCTGCCACGAAAGTGGGGCCTGCTCAGCGAGCGAAGCCGCACCGTCTTCCGTGCTCATCCACCAGCGAACCTCTGCCGCATGTACAACTCCCGATAAAATCATAAGCCCTAGGACGAAGGCGAATCTCATGACATGTACTCCATTAACGTGTCGCGTTGAGTCTAGAGCAGCCTGCAATGGGGCTGCAATTTTAGGGTGTGGTCAGTGCACCGTTCAGTTCCAGAAATCATCACCGCTGGCGAGGGCGGGTGTTTGGGCGGCCAGCCATTCATTGAATGCTTCGGGGGAATCCACTATCACCACGCCGCGCATCTGGTAGTGGGCCTGCCCGCAGAGTTGGGAGCAGACGATCTCGAAGTCGCGCTCCTGCGGCGCGCCGGTGTTGGCGCGGAATTCCTCGCTGGTGACGGTGGGCGTGAAGGCGAGGCGGGTTTCGAGGCCGGGCAGCGCGTCGCGCTTGATGTAGAACTCGGGCACGGCAAAGGAGTGGACCACGTCTTTGCTGGTGATGCGGAGCAGGACCTCGCGCCCGACCGGAAGGTGAAGCTCGTTGCGCAGCACGATGTCGTCCGCCGCGTTGGGGTCTTCGGATTCCAGCCCGAGGGGATTGGTCTCCTCGTTGATGCGGTCGATGCGGCCCGTGCCGAAGCGTCCATCGGGGCCGGGGTAATGGAGGTTCCATACGAATTGCTGGGCGACTACGCGCACCTCGAGCGGGGCGGCGTCGATGGTGCGGGCCTCGGCGTAAGTGCGCCAGAAGGGCCACGACACGAAGACGAGCAGGACCAGCTCGATGCCGAAGATGACGGTCTCGAATAGCAGGGGGATGCGCTTGGGCGTGGCGGGCCGGGGCGCGGCATTGCCTACGCGAAAGCGGATGAGGGCCGCCAGAAACACGGCGCAGAGGATGAGCCAGGTGAGCGTAGTGAACACGACCACACCCGCCAGCACGGCGCGCAGCCAAGGGGCATGGGCAGAAGCGACCTCTGGAAAAAGGTCCAGCATCAGGAACGCTCCGCCATGAGGATGGTGTAGCCCACGGATATCACCACGCCGAGCACTACGAATACCACGCCGAGCAGGAAGAGTATGGCGGCGTTCATGCCATCGGTCTGGGCGGAGTCCGTTGCGCCAAGGCAGGCGGCGCAGGCGGGGAGGATATTAGGAAGTGAATGCTGCATGAGTTCTCAATGGGGCAGATTAGGATAAGCATCTATACTGCGTAGGGAATCCGAATGCCGCCCCACTCTTCATTGAAGTCTTTTGTATTGCGCGATACCAACAGTGCATCGTTCACTTGTGCAGTGGCCCAGATAATGGCGTCGGGCAGGCGCATGTGGTGCGAGCGGCGCAACTGCACGGCCCGCTCGGCCACGTCGGTGTCTATCGACACGATCTCGAAGTTAGACTCGATAAAGTCACGAAGCTGTGCCTCGTCATCACGCGCCCCAACCAAGACCTCCATCCAAGTAATCTGGCTGATGAGTACGCGCTCATAACGGAGGAATTCTTCATCCGCCCCGGGCAGGCCGTTCAATGCATCAATCACAATATTGGTATCGAATACGGCAATCATGTGCGCTCGTCCCACTCGGAACGGAGGGTCTGTTGATAATGAAGCGCATCAACCTTTCGCGCCCCCCAAGACCCGAAGGCAGGGTGCTGATGCAAGGGTGACCTAGCAGCGTGTGCTTGTGCAGCGGTTTGCTGTTGCTGCAAGAAAGTTACGTACGCGAGGACTTCGCCCTGCTTTTCAAGCGATAACTTTTGCAGTTGATCTTGAATCTGTTCGATAGGGCTCATGGCCTTTCCCTTCCAGACATGTGCAACGGATACGTTGATTTCGTCGAATTATACGCTTCTCCCCTTCCCGTAGAAACTACGTGCTTCTTACTTCTCATGGTGCGACCCCGTTGAACTGGGTAAAGAGGAAGAACTGGAAAGCCCAGAGGATCACAAGGCAGGCGCCTATGCCAGCAAAGGGGCGCAGGGCGGCGAGGCCTATACGGATGCGCCAGCAGACCAGTGCGCAGTTCAACAGCAGCAAGGCCCAGCCGAGGGCCATGAGTCCCTCTGCACCGGTGATGAGGTAGTAGCAGGCGGTGGCGTTGTGCGAGGCCATCGACATGCCGGTGGTGTACTTCACGTGGGCGTGTTCCATGGCGATGCCATAGGCGGCGGCCACGCCCATGGGCACGGCGGCAAGCAGGGGCAACAGGCGATTGCTGCGCGTTCCCCACGCTACCGCTCCGGTGGCTGCAATAAGCAGCACGCCACGCGCTATCCACCACGCATACGAGTAAGGCAAGTGCGGCCAATCAGTATTGGCGGTGCGGAGGAGGATGAAGCAGGACTGGAGGGCGGCCATCATCAGGGCGAAGGAGAGTACGAGCAGGCCCACGCCGAGGGCGGTGTCGCCGAAGCCGGTGGGGGTGGGTGCTTGGGTTCCGGCGTCGTTGCCTGCGGCCTGCGGCTGGGGGGTGTCGTCGTCGAAAACATAGGGGGCGCGTTCTACGTTTGCGCCGGGGGTGGCAGGTAGCCATTCAAGGGTGGTGGCACCCCAGGGATTTTCCTGCGTGGCCTCGCCGCGCCGGAAGGACCACGCTAAGTTGGCGAGGAACACAATCTGCGCTGCACCGAGCAGGAAGGCGGAATGCGTGGCGGCCACTTGCAGGTAGTGCACGTCTTGCCCGTGGGCATAAGTGATGCCACCGTCGTACATGCGGCGATTCACCCCCGCCAAGCCCTGCAGCAGCATGGGCGTAAACACGCCGTTCATGCCGATGAAGGTGATCCAGAAATGGACCAGCCCCAACTTATGGTTCAAGCGCCTGCCGGTGAGGCGGGGGAACCAGTGGTAGATTCCAGCGAAGA
>JBIKMR010000105.1:0-13007 GCA_044359155.1 Candidatus Hydrogenedentales bacterium
ACTCGGCAAAGCTCGGTTCGCCACCATTACCGCCGGTAGCTGCGTTATTTGTGAATTCATATGATGTCGCGTTGAAGATGGAGCTCGTGGATACAAACACCGCGCCACCCAGTCCCGCGCCACCACCGCCGCCACCGCCGGAGCCAAAGCCATCGGGCGCATTACCGCCGTTGCCGCCGAAGGTTCCACCTGCACCCGGGGTACCTTCACCCGCCCCTGTGGAACCACCTGCCCCACCGCCTCCCGCGCCGAAGCCGCCGTTGCCACCCCGGCCAGCGTCGGGCAAGTTTGCCGTGCGAGAGCCGCCACCGCCGCCGCCTCCGTAGTCGCCGCCATCACCGCCCCGTGCCTGTCTGCCGCCGCCCCCACCGCCACCACCGAGTGATCCCGGGCCGCCGTCCTCACTGAGTACCGTGCCACCTAGCCCCCCTGCGCCTAGTTCAGAATCGCCGCCCGCGCCGCCTGCATCGCCGGATAAATTTCCGCCCGCGACATCGAGCGTGCCGCCACCACCACCACCTCCGAAGCCGGAAGTGTCCGCACCACCATCCCCGCCCTCGGCGGCGTTGCCGTCGAAAATGACATTCTCGACATCGACCGTGCTGTTGAGAATGAGAAGGGCGCCGCCGCAGCCTGCACCGCCTCCGCCTCCCCCACCGCCGTTGCCGCCGCTTCCCCCCTTGGCGAAGCCTTCGGTCAGGGTGAGGTCCTGGATGGTAACGGTGGACTCAAACACCGTGAAGATGCGCTGGGTGTCTTGGCCGGATATCGACAGATACACCCGGGCCTGCGATAGTGATGCTGGTATCCAAGAGCAGGCCGCCAAGTGTGAGCGGCAGCGTGACCGGGGGAGCGAGAAATAAGTCTGGGTCGAAGGTGATGATGTCGCCTTCCTGCGCCACAGCGATGGCATCGCGCAAGGAGGTACCCGCGCCTGCGCCTGCACCGTCATCTTCGTCCACCAATGTGGTGACTTCTATTACATCTGCGTAGGCAAAGGGGGCCAGCAATCCCGCCAGCGCAAGGCCCAGCCAGCGCGCGCCTGTTGAGGCTAAGGATGTGTAACTGAATACAGACATGGCGCTACCCCCCGATTGCAGTTCCAAACGGAACACAAGGGCGATGCTAGCAGAGAGTCGCCTAGAGAGCAAGAGTATATCGATTTGCGCATTTATCTAACTTTGCGAATGCGCGATATATGAAAGCCCCCGGAAGCTAAGCTTCCGGGGGCAGCAAGACTAAGAATAATTGACAGGCTAATGCCCGCCCCCGTGGGCGTGTTGCACCTTGTAGCCGCCTCGGCTCTGGAAGTAGAAGTAGAGGCCGATGTAGCAGGCGAGCATGATCAGCGGTAGCACGGCAACCTTAAGCAGGGTGGCCTTCTTCACCGGGGTGACGATGGCATTCACGCTGTCCTGCACATCCTGCGGGGCGGCTGTCAACGCGGCGTGGTCAATGGCGCGGTACTTGAAGATAACGCTCTGCTTGTCCTGCGTCACGAAGTCGGTCGTGTAGCTGGTGTTGTTCGCTGCGTCATATGCGGCGATGTTCTTCTCGATCGAGTTATCCTGCACATAACCCAACAACGGCGCGCCGAGGATGCCCACGCTCAGCATGCCGACGGCGGCGATGGTGTTCATGGTCATGGCACCGCCCTTGGGGAACTGCTCCGCCACCACGCCGAGCATGGTGGGCCAGAAGAAGGCCTTGCCGCAGGCATAGAGGGTGGCTGCAACGATGATGACCGCACCCGCCGCTTGCGACAGGAAGGCCAGACCGGCAGCCGCAAGGATGGCGCTGAGGCAGAGCAGGCCGAGCGGGTTGAGCCGTTCGACAATTGCACCCGCACTGAAGCGCAGGAGCATCATCACAACGGACGTATAGATAAGCACCCAGCCGCCGTTGCTGATTCCCATATCCTGCATGGCGGGGGTCATCAGGTCGCCAATCCAGCTGTCGGTGCCGAGTTCCGTGGTGGCCAGCGGAATCATCACCAGCGAAAGGAAGATGAACAGGGGACGCCCCAGCGAACCGGTGAATGCGCCGAACGCGCCCGCCAGCAGCAGGCTTACCACGACGCGCACGCCGGTAAGCGCATTGCCCTCAAGGCCGAGCAGGCCCGCATCAACAGCCACGCGGGTGATTTCCCAAACCATCAGCGTGCTGATGATCAGCGCGCCAAAGAAGCCGACCTCGCCCAGCATGGCCTTGTCGGACACGCCCGCCGCGACGCGCTCATGCACGGGGAACTTGCGGCCAAAGAGAATTACTGCATAGGCCAAGGTGGGAAGGAAGATAAGGCCCACCTTCAGCTTCCATGCCGCTTCCGGCATGAGCACCAACACAATCAAGCCACCCAGCACCATGCCGCCGGGCCAACCGGCGTGAAGAATGTTGAGCCACTTGGTCTTCCCTTTCGAGAACATGGTGGCAACCACGGGATTGATGAAGGCCTCGACCGTGCCGTTACCCAGGGCGCAAATAAAGGTGCCCCAATAGAGCATCTGGTAGCTGGTGGCAAAAATGGTGAGCACGGCGGAGACGATGTGGCACGCGAAGGCGAACCACATTGCGTTGCCATAGCCCACGCGGTCGATGAACAAGCTGAACACCACGATGCTGATGGCGAAAGGCCACAGCCCCACGCCGAGAATCTCGCCCTTCTGCGTTTCGGTTAGATCAAAGTCCACCGCTAAATCGCCAATGATAAGTGCTCGCACAATGAACCCGAACGCCGTGGCGATGAGCGCCACGAAACATCCCCAAAACAGGAGCATATCGGGCTCTTGTTCCTGGGGCACCTGTACTGCGGCCTTGGCCATAACTCTTCCTCCCTTCCCCGCCTCTGCGGGATTCCTCGACAGCCCTCTCGCGCCAACCCAATTCCCAGCACGAATTTGCTAATCGTATCCACACCTTGCCAACCTTTCAAGCATGTTGTTGGCAGCGGGTTGACAAGGTCGGAGAATGGACATGCTGAAGCGGTTGGCGGAATTGTTGGGAAGCGGGACGGAAAACGCGGCGACGCGCCCGGCGATCTGTTATCGCCTGGCCACGTGCGTGCTGCTTATTGAGGCGGCGCGGGCGGACAATGACTTCTCGCAGGAGGAGCGTAACCGGATCATCGAGGCGATGAAGACCCGCTTCGCGTTGACAGATGAGGAGGCAGAGGAGCTGCTGGCGGCGTCGGAATCCGCGCGCGCGCAGAGCCTGGATTTGTGGCGATTCACCAACCAGATCAACCAGAGCTTCAGCGTGGCGGAAAAGCTAAAGCTGGTCGAGGAGGTGTGGCGGGTGGTGTACAGCGACGGGCACCTGGACGGGCATGAGGACCACCTGGCCCACAAGCTGATCCAGTTGTTGAACTTGAACCACCCCCAGCTGATTGCGGCGAAGGTGCGCGTGCTCGACGAGATACGGGGCACCTGACCCGCATGAACTTGCTGGCAATGGGCATCAACCTGTGGCAGGACGATGCCGAGCTGGAAGGGTATGCGTCCACCTGCGGGCACGAGGTGCGCACGCTGGGGCTGGCCGAGCACGCCAAGTACTATACCTTTGCCGCAACCGAAACGGCGGAGCAGGTGGTGGCGCGAATCTCTCGAGAGTGGCCGGTGGACTTGCTGCTCTGCGGATGCCCAGAAACTTATCCCCCGCCTCTGGCCATCGAACATTGCCCGGTGAAGACGGCTGCGGTGATATCAGACTGGAACCTGTACCAGCCGCAGCTGGAGCACAACCTCGCACGCTTCGACGTGGTGGTAAGCGACCTGATGGGAACGCGCAAGCTGCACTTGTCCGGGGCAACGCCGGTGTACCTTGGACCAATCTATTCGCAACGCCCGCAGGTGCATCGAGACTTGGGGCGCACGCGCGACATCGACGTGGGCTTCTTTGGAAACCTCTCCCCCGCCGCCCACCCCCGCCGCACGCGGCTGTTGGGGAAGATTGCGCGGATGCCCGAGGATTACTGCATTCATTTTTCCGGCGAGCACCAGCCCAGGGAATATGCCGGGCTGCTCAATCGCTGCCGCGTTGCGTTCAACGCTTCCTTGCGCGGCGAGATGAACCTGCGGTGTTTCGAGGCCCCGGCCTGCGGGGCGCTGTTGTTCATCGAGCGGGACAACGAGGAAGCATCGGCGGTATTTGCCGATGGAGAGACGGCTGTGTTCTATACCGAGGATGATCTGGTCGAGAAGCTGGAGCACTACCTTGGCAACGAAGCGGAGCGCGAGCGGATTGCGCGGGCTGGGCAAGCGCTGATTCGTGGGATGAGCGGGGTGCAGCGGCTGGATAGTTTCCTGAAGCAGCTTGCAGAACACCCTTCGGGGGGGCGGGCCTTTCATGGATTCGACGCTCCCACCCGGCTGCGCGCCGAGGCCATGTTGTGCAGCTCGGCCTATGCGCCGGAGCAACACGCCGTGGCCCATGCCGCTCTGGTGCAATGGCTGGCGGAACTCCCCCACGACCCTGCGGCCATGCTGGCGAACGGCTGCCACCTTCTAGATGCGGCGGGCTGGGCCGAGGGAATCGAGCGCAAGCAACTGGCACAGCAGGCAGGTGGGCTCTTCGAGCGGGCGGCGCAGACGGCCCCGGAAGACGCCACGCCTTGGCACAATCTGGGAGTGTTGATGGCGCAGGCCCGCCAGCCCGAGGTGGCGGACAGGATGTATGGCCGGGCTATACAGGCTCCGGCAACCCAATTGGGCGCCTTCGCCCTGGGCAAACGGAGCGACCCCTGCTATACGGACCTGCGCTGGCGCTTGGCACTGGGGGAACAGGCAGGGCCAGCAGTGTCCGCCATGAGCGCCATTGCCCGGGCACGCGGCAGGCTGCAACGTGGCGACACCCGCGAGGCGATGGACTTGATGGACGCCTTGCCGGGCCTACGCCAGAATCCTCAAGCCTGCACTTTGGCGGGGGAAGCGGCGCAACGGGAGGGAAATTCCCAACAAGCCGTAGCCCTGCTCCGGCAAGGTTTGGAACACGACCCCTTCTCCCCCACGCTGCACGAGGGCTTTGCGGCCTGCTGCACATCACCCGAACAAGCGGATGAGGCGCAGGAAGCGGCAGGGCTAATCTTGTCCAGGTGTACATATACCGCCGCAACAGGTTGATCCCTATGGCGGTTTGCCGTAGCGTGTGGTACGCTAGTGGTGAATTCCAACGGAGGTAGGACGATGCGTGGGTACAAACGTTTTATAATGGCGGCCTTGGCTGCTTGTGCTTTGATGGGCGGCGGCACAGCCGTGGCGCAGGACGATGATTTCTATCTCGTGCTGTCCAACGGCGCTATCTTGTCGCCCGACGACAAGAGCGTGAAGCAGACGTTGCCCAATCGCGCGCCGGATTCGGTGGTGCAACAGGGCAACCTGCGCTTCAACGTGTTCTATGAAGACAACGCGGGCATCGGCTTCCGCGACAACAACCAGGGCGAACTGCGCCAGACGCGCTACGAAGAGGCGCTGGCCTATGTGGGGCAGGTGCTGAATATATCGAATGCCCGCACGCTGGATGTGCTGGTGGACGAATCGCTCAACGTGAACAATGGCACCCTGGCACTGGGCGGCACCTTCTTTCAGGGGGTGGACGGCTACACCAGCGGCATCGGGTTCCAGCGCGTGTTTGGAGACGGGGCCAAGCCTTCCGCAACGCGCCCGGAAATCTTCTTGCAGGTAAACTTCACGGCGGCCAACCCCTTCCATGCGGGTTCGGGCGCGCCGTCGAACACGCAGTTCGATTTGCAGTCCGTGCTGCTGCACGAAATCCTGCACGCCCTTGGCTTCATTTCGCTGGCGGAGCCGGATGGCAGCTCGCCCTTCAGCACGCAGACCTACACCGTGTTCGACCGCTTCATTCGTCGTAACACGGGCAACCGCCTGCTGTTCCCGCTGGACGGCGGCGTGCCCATCTTTGACGGCACGGCGGCAGACTTGATTAGCGACAACCTTGGCTTTACCGGTCCGCTGGCGGGTGCGCAGTTTGGCAGCGTGCCCCCCTTGTTTGCGCCGACTACATTCCAGAACGGCAGCAGCATAAGCCACTGGGATACCGGCAACATTCCCGGCGGCGCAGTGATGGAGCACGCCTTCGCCCCCGGTGAAATCATTCGCCAGTTCCCCGCCTTCGAGGCGATCAGCCTGCGCGACATCGGCTGGACGCAGGCCGCCACGGGCAGCTTGCAGCGCGCGGCCACGGCGGACTTTTCCGCCGACGAAACCACGGTGAACGCCGGGGCCAACGTGAAGTTTACGGACCTTTCCGCCAGCGGCAGCCGCGCGGTTACGGCGTGGGCTTGGAACTTCGGCGATGGCACGACCAGCAACCAGCCAAACCCGACCAAGGCTTACGCCGCTGCGGGCTCGTTCAACGTAAGCCTGACGGTGACCACTGGAGTGGGCAGCGATTCGGAAACGAAGAACGGCTTCATCACCGTGAGCGCAGGCCCAACGGCCAACTTCACCGCCACGCCCACCTCGGGCGAAGCCCCGCTCAACGTGCAGTTCACGGATACATCGAACAGCAATGGCGGCACGATCAACTCGCGCCAGTGGAACTTTGGCGACGGTGGCAGCTCGAACGCACAAAACCCGAGCCACACCTACAACAACGAAGGCACCTTCACCGTAACCCTGACAGTTACGGCATCCAACGGCACGGACACCGAAACCAAGACCGGCCTGATTACGGTTGCCGCCGCCCCCGAAGGCGGTTGCGGCGGTGGTAAGTCGCTGGATGGGAAAGGCATTGCCACCGGCGATGCTCTGGTAAGCGCCGCATCGATGGGCTTGCTCCTGCTGGTGGGCCTGCGCCGCAAGCGTTAAGCCTGAATCCCATTGTCTGAATATCCGGGGCACGCCGCAAAGCGTGCCCCGGTTTCTGATTTCAGCAATCATCATAGTTTCCAAAGCGCAGCCTCGGCGGCACGTCGACGGCGCAGCCCTTCCAGTTCGCGCTTCTTGCCCGTGTGCGGGTCCGTGGCCTTGGTCCAGCGCGCCAGCTCTGCGGGCACGGCGTCGTATTTCCCCGCGTTCAATTTCTTCCGCAAGATGCTGGCTGCCAGGGCGCGCGCCCCGAGGTTGAACACGAAGCTGGTCAGCGCCGCGAGCTGGTTGTCGGTCAGCGGCACGGTGATCAACTGCTCGACCGCCGCGCCTGCCTCGGCCATATCCTGCGCAAGCAAGGCTTCCGCCCGTGCTTTCGTCACGCAATCCCCACGCGTCACCCCGCGCGTGTGGCCGTAGCCAATCGTCCACACCCCCGCCGGACACAGGTAGGCCTGCGCCCGAAATCCCTCGAACTCTTTCACCAGCGCCACGCCCGCATCATTCACAGTCCTGCCCATGTTCACACCCTCCACCAAGTAGTGCCAGGGCGTTGCACTCTCTTGTCGCGCGAGCGAAGGACGCCCGCAGGCGACAGCGGAACTGGATTCCTGCCGTTGCAGGAATGACGGGTGGCGAGTTGTGGATTCGAGATTTCGCCCAACGGTTGATGCCCGGAGGCTGGGGCGGTATCCTCCCGGCCATGCGTATTCTCCATCACGAAGCCAAGGGCTTTCGCTGCCTTGAACAAATCAGCTTTACACCGGGGCCGGGGCTCAACCTGCTGCGTGGCAACAATGCCCAGGGGAAGACCTCGGTGCTGGAGTCCGTGCTGTATCTGGCCACGTCGAAAAGCCACCGCACCTCGAACGAGCGGGAGCTGCTGAAGGAAGGGGCGGAGTCGTTTCACCTGAAGGCCGAGCTGCAACGGAGCGACCGCGAGGCGCGCATCGAGGCGAACTGGTGGAAAGGGCAGAAACGCTATCGCGTAAACGGGGTGGCGCAGCCGCGCCTGAGCGACATCTTCGGCGTGATGCATGTGGTGTTCTTTTCGCCGGAAGACATCGAGCTGGTGAAGGGCGGGGCCAGCGTGCGGCGGTTGTTTCTGGACATGGAGCTGTCGCAGATTGACCCGAAATACCTGCACGCGTTGCAGTTGTATCGCAACGCCCTGCGCCAGCGGAATGAGTTGTTGCGACAGCATAACCCCGACCGCGACCTGATAGCGGTGTGGGACGTGCAACTTGCGCAGCGGGGCGTGGCCCTACGCGAACAGCGCACGGCATTCGTCGAACAATTAAGCGTGTACGCCACGGAACGGCACGCGCGGATAGCCACGGGCGAGGCGCTGGCCTTGCGATATGAGCCCGACGTGCGGCCTGACGAGGATTACGAAGCGCTGCTGAAGCGCTTGTTGCCCAACGACTTGAAGCGCCAGCAGACCACGCGGGGAGTGCATCGGGACGACATGGCCATCGAGGTGGGCGGGCAGGCCGCACGGGCCTATGGCTCGCAGGGGCAGCAGAAAACGGCGGCGCTGGCGGTGCGGCTGGCGGAACTGGAACTGGTGCGCGAGCGAACGGGGGAGTATCCTGTGCTGATGCTGGATGAAGTGCTGGCGGAATTGGATGCCGGGCGCGCGCGCCAGCTGTTTCTGGCCATATCCCCCGAAGTGCAATGCCTTGCCACCACCACGCAATTGAGCGGGGCGCCCGCAGGTTTTGAGGGGGAATGCGCCTCTTTCCGCATGGAGGGTGGACAACTTGCCGCCGACTGATCCCACGCCGATGGGCGATATCCTGGCGAAGCTGATTAAGCAGCCGGGGCCGATTGCCAAGACGCTCGAACATGCCCAAGTGTGGGAGCACTGGGAGGAGATTGTGGGGAAGGCCATGGTGCCCTATTGCCGCCCCGTGTGGATTCGCGACCGCACCCTGCGCATTGAGGCGGACAGCTCGGTGCAATTGCACAAGCTGTCGTACCGGCAATGGGATATCATCAAGCGAGTCAACCGCGTGGCTCGCAAGGAGCTGATCAGCGACGTGTACTTCGTGCTGATGGATGAAGACGCAGGCTGACCCACGCTCGACGTCAGGCGTTGCTGTGGATTCCCTGTAAGGCCTCTGCCTTGCCCAATTCTTTGGCGAGTTGCTTCGCCCGGCTTAGTGCGTCCACGTGGCTGGGGTTCAACTTGAGCCCGGCTTCGAGGGTGTCCAACGCAATCTGCCCGTGCCCAGCCCGTGTGAGCGCATCTGCCAGCCCGAAGAACCCATCCGCGTTGCCGGGGTCGGATTCGATGGCGCGGCGGTAGCAGCCGATTGCCACGGAGATTTCCCCCTGCGCCATGGCGGCGGCACCCTCATGCCGGAGATCGGCTGCCTTTCCCACCGCCCCACTTCCCGGCTCGGGCACGAAGACATCCCACTTCTCCATATACTTGCGGCGGTTCTCGTTCATCAGGCGGCTGAACTCTTCGCCTTGCAGGCCCATGCCTTCGAAGGTACGTCCGCCAAAGTGGAAGATAAAGGTGCCTTCGGCCACGCCCAGCTTATAGCCCGCCTTGCGAATACGGGTGCAGTAGTCGTCGTCCTCGTAGTTGCCAATGGCGAAGCGGGTGTCGAACTCCCCCACGGCCTGCCATACGCCATCTCGCAGCATGAGGCAGAATCCGACCAGTCGATTGGTCTCGCGCACCACGGGGCCGAAGTGTTGCCAGCGTTCTTGGGCAAGGTCGCTCACCGCCTCGGGGCCGGAAAGTACAGTGCCGTGTATTTGCTGGTCTCCGGAGGCGCAATTGGTGACTGGTCCCACGGCACCCCAGTCTGGGCCGCTGGTGAGAGCCAATTCCAAATGTCCCAGCCAGCCCGGCGGCACGATAGTGTCGCTGTTGAGAAGAATCACATGGCCTGCCGCGAGAGCCAGCCCGAGATTCACGCCTCCTGCAAAGCCGAGGTTTTCCTTGGAATGCACGACCGTTGCGCCGGGAACGGAATCGAAGTATTCGGCCACGCCGTCGGTGGAGCCATTGTCAACCAGCACCAGGCGGTGGGGCCTGCGGGTGTTGGCCAGTATGGATTGAATGCAGTTGCGGCAGTAGTCCAACTGATTGAAGGCGGGGACGATGATCGTCACCTGCGAGGCGGTGTTCACGCTCGGTTCCTCCGAAGGGTATCAGCAAAACTATCCGCGATAGCCAAACTAGCTTCGTTAGTGTAGTGCAGACACAGCCGCGTGTCTAGTGCTGGTTTTTTGGCGGGGCGAATAAAGAAGAGGCGAAGAGGGGAGGAGACCTTCGGTCGGAAGAGTGGCGCGGTCAGGAGACCACGCCACAACAAGGACTAATCCACCTGGCGATACAACACCGACCCGATGAACATCTCGTCGGTGGACTGGTCTCCCCAGCCGAGGCGCTGGGAGGGGTCGGGGTTGATGGGGTTGCGGACAGAGTTGTCGAAGGCGCCCGCCACGCGGATGGTGGTGCCTGCGGGCACGCGCTTGGGCTGGGCGAGGTGGTAGGAGTGCTGCCAGTAGAAGTCGTAGTCTGGCACGGAGAGCAGGACTTCGCGCTCGCCATCGGGATAGAAGGCCTCGAAGTACATGCGGCTGCCGCGATAGTGCATGTGGGGCGAGAGTGAGTAGATGAGGATGTCGGACGGGGCGGTGAATGTAGCGTCGGCTTCCACTTCAGGCTCAAAGGCGGGTACGTAGAAATCCTTGTTCACCGCGGAGCCAAGGAATATCTCGTGGGTGGGCGGGCTCTTGTGCAGATAGATACCCAGCTCGGGGGTATCCACCACGGCCTTGCCGTTGGTGGTGTAGTGCAACTGGAAAAGCAGCGTGGCGTTGGGGGGCACCGGCTTACCGGTGTCCTTGGGGTAAAAGCCGGGATCGTGGCCGGGCACGTAGCTGGCAATGTATTCCTGTGTGAAGTCGATGGACTCGCCGGGTCGACGCATGTAGACCAGCACGTGGTGCATGACCTGCGGCTGGGTGACGCGGATCTCGGTGCCGCTTACCCAGGTGCCTGCGGGCAGGTTCAGGGGCATCTCGTAGTACTTGTACTCAAGCACGCCCTCGGCGGGGATCTCCTGCGGCTCAGGCAGTTGCACTATCAAGTCGGGCTGGCCCATACGCCAAGCACGCGGGTCGGGCGCCTTGAAGGATTCGAGCGGATCGGCCTCGCCATCCTTCGGTGCGCCGCCATCGAGCCACGCCAGCAGCATCCGCTTCTCCTGCACGTTCAGTTCCATCGCATTGCTGAAGTGGCCGAAGCCGGGGTCGGCCTGCCAAGGGGGCATACGCCCACCGCGCACCGTCTCGGCCATCATGTCTGCCCAGCCGGTTACCTTGCGGTGGCTGTCCATGCTGAAGGGTGCGATGTTGCCGTCGCTGTGGCAGCCCGCACATTTGCTGGTGAGGATGGGCGCGATGTCGCGGGTGTAAGAGACATTCTGCGGGGCAGGTTGCAGGTCTAACTTGGGACCGCGCGGTGCGGTTGCGAAAGGTTCGGGGTTCTTGCCTTCGAGCGAGGCCAAGGCCTCGGCCATGCCACGCCCCCCCTCGCCGTTGCCGGTGAGGTCGCCACGAAACTGCACCTGCCAGTGGGCCGTGGTGGCCAGCACGCACTCGTAGGCGTGGTCGAGCCCGAGCGCGGGCAACACGATCTGTGCGTCATCGAGCAGCACGGGCACGCCGCCGGAACGATCGCCCAGTGTGCCGGGGTGTGCCGATGGGGTGACGAGGAAGAAATAGACGCGACGGTCGGAATAGCTCTGGGCCAGCGCGGCATACGCGGCAAGCCGGGCATCAAGATCTGCATCTTCCTTGGGTACCGCCATAAATGCCAAGGCCGTGGCGTCGAGGTAGCGGTGTGCCGCGTGGGATTTTCCCATGTGGTCGAGCAGGCGGAAGTCGGGCAGTTTTCCTAAGCCCGCTGGCTGCGCTTGCGCCACGGGTTGCACCTGTGGGGTATCCACGGCGAAGCCCGGAAACGCTGCCAGTGCGAGGAGAAGCAAGGAGAATGGGACGGATATATTTTTCATGGTAAGGGTAACCCTAGCGTATCTCTTGTTGCGGTGCAATGAAGACCCGCGCGGTGCTTGAATGGTTTCTGAAATGCCGAATTCAAGGGCGGACGGTATAGCGAACAAATGCCGCCTTGTGTACAGGATTCCGTTTTGTTAGCTTGTTGGGGGTTGCCAAGGGAGAGGAGAACGAGTGATGTCGAAGATTCCACGAGACAAAGAGAACGATTACACGCGCGAGATGGCGGAGGTGCGGCAGCGGTTTGCGGAGGAGAAGACGGGGGCGAAGCTGCACCACTTGAACCATTATTCGTTTGACCCCACCAAGCTGCCGGGAAACATCGAGAATTTTATGGGCGTGGCGCAGGTGCCGATTGGCTTGGCGGGGCCGCTGCTGGTGAATGGCGAGCATGCGCAGGGCGAGTTCTACGTACCGCTGGCGACGACGGAGGGGACGCTGGTGGCAAGCTACAACCGGGGGATGAAGGCGCTGCACGCTAGCGGCGGCATCATGACGACCGTGTGCTCGGACGCGATGCAGCGCGCGCCGGTATTCATATTCGAGAACGCCCGACAGGCGCGTGACTTTGGCAACTGGGTGAAGCAGGAGGAGGTGATGGCGACCATCCGCGAGGTGGCGGAGTACACCACGCGCGTGGGCAAGTTGAAGAACATCGAGCATTACATCTCAAACAAGTTCCTTTACCTGCGCTTCAACTATTACACGGGCGATGCGGCGGGGCAGAACATGGTGGGTAAGGCGACGTTTGCGGCGTGCGAATGGATCAAGTCTCAGCGCAAGGAGATTGTGCATTACTACCTTGAATCCAACTTTGCCACGGACAAGAAGGGTTCGCAGATCAACGTAATTCGCACGCGTGGCAAGCGCGTGACGGCGGAGGCGACGGTGCCGAAGCACATACTTGAAACGATGATGAACACCTCGACCGCACCGCTGCATTACCACCACCAGATTGCAAACGTTGGCGGGTTTATATCGCACGTGAACAACAATGGCGCACACAGCGCGAACGGCATCACGGCGATATTCATGGCGACGGGGCAGGACGTCGCGAACGTGGCGGAATCGTCGGCAGGAATCTTCTTTGCCGAGCGCACGGAGGACGACGCGCTGTACATGTCGATCACCATCCCGTCG
>JBIKMR010000360.1:0-3680 GCA_044359155.1 Candidatus Hydrogenedentales bacterium
CTGCGCCGCCGAACTTCCTCAAGAATCCTGGGCGCCAATACCGCATATCATTTCATGGGGGTGAGATTGCCCCCGATTACAGCCGCGTATTCAATGTGAACGCCTCCGACGCGCTCAATGAAGTCGAAGATGAATTCTGGGAACTCTATCGCCGTGCCTACGGAATGGACCGCGAGGCCCTGTTTTACGGCATGATCCTCGCCATGCGCTGCTTGAATGAAGCTCAACGCCTTCCGGCGCGCGTGCCCGTTTCCCTGTTGAACAGTGAAATCGGTCGCTACACCATTCAGCCCCCCTATATGGACAAGCCCAAGCCCGTGCGGCTGGATCGATTCAAGGGCCTGCACGAGGCGCAAGGCCTGAATACGGAGTTCAGCACCGAACTTAACAGCCGCCCCAGCGACGGACGCACCCGCGACGAGAAGTTTGGCCGCGACACGGACACCAAGTCGCCCCGCTCAGACGCGGTGATTCGTTCCCTCTCAACCAGCGACGAGCAACGTTTCGATGGCGGCGTGTTTAAGCCCAAAAGCGCCAACGATTATCGCGAACAGAACCTGATGGAAAAGAACGACCCTGCCTACAAGCGAGACACACTGGGACGCAGGGGCGAATCGCTGGTTAAGAAAGATGCCCATTACCCGGCGGCCCATATGGCCACCCAGGAAACCTATGAACTGCTGACGGGAACGTCGGTGCAATCGGCTATTTCAGCAGAAGCGGCGAACGAACGATAGAAATTCATGCCGGACGGATGGCCCCTGCCGCCCGGGTTTTGACTGAATGCGGAAGGAAACTGGACGATGAGCGACCGAAGCCTCGCTACGAACGCGTGGAGAGAACCTATGCCCATGGTGATTCGAAGGATCGCTGCTGGCACTGCCAAGGCAGCGCTGGCGCTTGCGGTTTCCAGCGCGATGTTCACCTCTGGCTGCGCCACCTCAGGCGCATCGGGGGATGGCATTATCCTGCTGGGGGAAGACGCCAAGAACCGCGTGGTCACGCCGGAAGAGATTGACCGTCTCAGCGGCATCGACAGCCCGTACTATGTGCAGGTGGGTGACGTGGTGAACGCCGAGTTCCGCCCGCGCACCAAGCGCACCGACGAGGTGGCCTGGGACTACAAGATCGAGGTGGGCGACAGCATGGAAGTGCGCTTCCTGCCTGGCGACATCGAACCCGGCAACTACCACCTCGAAGTCGGCGACCTTATCGGTATTTCCTTCCTCGACAACTGGCAGCTGAACGTCACCCGTACCGTGCGCACAGACGGCATGATATCCGCGCCGGAAGTGGGGGATATTCTGGCGCTGGGGATTACCGCCCACCAATTGCGCGATTCGTTGAAGGACGCCTACGTTGAGGCCGGCATCATTCAGGGTGAGCCGCGCATTACCGTGAACGTGGACTATGTGAACCTCGACCGCTACGGCGACATGAGCCGCGACGTTATCGTGCGACCCGACGGCGCCGTCCGCGTGCCGGGTATCCAGATGGATCTACAGGTGGCGGGCAAGACCGTCGCCGAGGCCGTACAAATTATCGAGACTGAAGCAGCCAAGGTGCTGCGCAACCGCCCCAAGTGCGGCCTGATTATCTTCCCCTCAGTGGACACCACGATACTCGACGACATGAACGGCCCTGTGCAGGTGCGCCCCGATGGCAAGATCAGCATTCCCGCCCTTGGTGAAGTGCAGGCCGCCGGGTATAGCGTTGACGAGCTAACCTATACCCTCGAAAGCCTCTGCCAAGGATTGATTAACAACCCCGTAGAGCCCTCGGTCGACCTGCTCAAGACCACGGGCGGGCGCATATACGTGGGCGGCGAAGTGAACAACCCCGGCGTTTATCCGCTCGAGGGAGCGCCCAGCGCGCTTCAGGCAGTCATCATGGCGCAGGGCTTCAACAACAACTCCCGCCGCAACAACGTCATCGTGGTGCGTCGCAACCCGAACGGCAAGCCGCTCGTGTTCAACGCCAACTTGCGCGTGGCGCTCACCGAGGGCCACACCGAGAACGACGTGATGCTGCGTCCCTTCGACATCGTATATGTGCCGAAGAAGACCATCTCGACGCTCAACCTGTTCGTCGAGCAGTACATTGAAGAGCTGGTGCCGTTCGAGAACCAGATGGGCGTGAACGCGCAGTACTACATGAACGAGCAGCAGATCGACACGAAGTCGCGCAGCGTCAACTTCAACACCGGCGCCACCGGGGTGTTGGACGTGTTGAACCCCTAGTAATCGGATAAGCGGAGCGGATACGAGCCCCCGCCCGGAAGGGCGACAGTGGGCAGACCAATAGAGGAAGCGAGACCCATGGACCAACGCCAATTCTTCCTGAGAGATGTCTTGAACGTAATTTTCAAGCATCTCCGTTTATTGCTATTTTTCCCGGTCGCCGTGGTATTGGTGGTCATCGTGGGCAGCTACATCTGGCCGCCCACCTATGAATCCACCGCGAAGGTGAAGGTGACGCGTGGGCGCGAAATTGCACAGACCGACCCCACGGTAACCGGTGGCAGCATGATGCTCTCGCAATTGAGCAGCGAGGATGTCAACTCCGAAATCGAGATGATGCACAGCGAAGACGTGCTGCTCGCTACCGTCACGTCTCCCGAGTTCTCCCCGAAGCTATTTGAAGATCCCGACTTCCCGTACAGCAGCGGCCCGGTGGCCGCCCTGATGAGGACGGTCGGCGTGGCCGTGCGCACAGCGTTTGAACTGGTGGGCCTCGTCTCTCCCCGCACTGCCGAACAGCGCGCCATGGAAGAGTTGGATGACCGACTGGAAACAGAAATGGTGCGAGACTCCTTCGTGATTGAAGCGCGCCTGCGTATGGGCAACCGCGAGAAGGCCCAGAAGATTCTCGAGGTGTTGCTGGCCGAACACAAGAAGCACCACATCGATACCTTCGCCAGCCCAGACAGTGTGAAGTACTTCGACGAACTGCTCCAGAATTCAGACAAGGAATTGAAGGCCGCGCAGACCGACCTCCAGACCTTCCAGGAACTCAACGAGATTTCCCTGCTGGACACCCAGAAGGCACTCCTGCTCGCCAACTATACCGATGCACAGCGCGTGCTGGCCCAGTTGGAAGAAGCCCAGAACATTATCTCCGGCGACGACGTGGATTCCTCTGTCATCTCTACGCTCTCCAGCGAAACCGACAGCACCGTAGTGCGCGAAATGCAGTTGCGCTTGCTCGAGCTGCTGCTCGAACGCAACCGCGTGCAGAACTCGCTGGGTGAAAACCACCCGACGCTGCAATCCCTGCGCGAACAGGTGCGCAACGCCCAGGCAGACCTGATCGAGGCGATTGCCACCACGGAAGAGCTGACCATGAGCAAGCGTGATCGCGTGCTCGCTGAGTTGCAGAAGCTCAACTCCACCAAGGCTGAGCTTGACGAGAAGATGCGCAGCGTAGAGTTCCTCACGCAGAATTACGGCTTCTACTGGAGCAAGCGCGAAGAGGCCGTTGTGGCCGACGCGATGACCAAGAACAACGTGTCGAACATCAAGCTGATCTCCGAGCCAAACCTGCCCGCAGAGCCCCTCTTCCCGAAGAAGCTGCCGAACATCCTCATCGGCTTGGTCGCGGGTATCTTCGGCGCGCTTGCATTGGCCTTCGTCTTCGACTACTTGGACCACGGCCTGAAGACGCCGGAAGACTTGGAAGCC
>JBIKMR010000361.1:0-3644 GCA_044359155.1 Candidatus Hydrogenedentales bacterium
CGAACCGGAACCGGCGCTGGCTGCCGTAGCCGACAACGCCACGGAGGCGATGGAAACTGATGAGTAGACCGGGAGTCCGCACGCGCGGCAACTTCGCACAAGATACCCTTACGGCGGAATTCACCACGGGGCAGATCGTGATAATGGCCTGCGGCGCGCTGGCCGTGGCCTGCACCATGTTCGCCCTCGGCGTGCTGGTGGGGCGCTACGACCCCACCGAGCCTGCGGTCGAGACCGCGCAAGAATCCCCCGCGCCCGAAACGCCGCCCGCCCCCGGTGGCGCGCCCGCCGTGGTGGTGTCGGAAAAGCCTGAACCCGCCGTGCCTGCCCCCGTGGAAGAAGCGAAGCCAGCTGATGTGGCAGAAACTGCCAAGCCCGCTCCTGCCGAACAGATGAACGCCGAAGGCAAGCCCGTGGAAACCGTGGTGGCCAGCGCCCCGACCATGCCCACCAACACCGGCACGCTGAATGAATCCGTGAAGCCGCGCGTCACCCGTGTCGAGCCGCTGCCGCTTGGGCCTCCTGGCTCCTCAGGTGCGCCGCGAGTTACGCGCGTCGAGTCTCTCCCCGGCACCACGCCCGCTGCGGCAGAGCCCCCCAAGATAACCCCCTCCGAACCCGTGGCCGACAAGAAGCCCGCAACCCCAGCGGACGACGAGCCCGAGTTGATGGAGGCAATGCCCACCCAGCCAGCGGAGGCCAAGCCCGTGCAGGTGGCCGAGGCCAAACCGGCGGACGTGGCCAAGCCAACGGAACCGACCAAGCCGACCGAACCCGCAAAACCCGTGGACGATAAGAAGCCCGCCAACGTTGGCAAGCCCACGGGTAAGTATGGTATTCAGGTGGCTTCCTTCACGGGAACCGCAGGCGCATCCAAGGCGGGCGATTATGCAAAGCGTATAAAGTCTACCTACGGTTACGAGGCAGGTGTATCGCCCTCAACCGATGGCAAGGTGTATCGTGTCGTTATCGGCGGATTTGGAGACAAGTCCGCCGCTAACGAGATGTGCAACGAGTTAAAAGAAATTGCCGGGTTCAAAGACGCCTTTGTGAAGGTGCTCTAGTCGATACACCGTGGGAGGAGGCGAGATGAGAGTTGCTGTGGTTGGCCCAGGGGCCATGGGTTGCCTGTTCGCCGCAAAGATTGCAAAGTCCGGTGCGGACTGTGTGCTGGTGGATCACAACGAAGAGCGCGCAAAGAATCTCTCGCGCAGGGGCGTCACGGTGGAAACCGATGGCTTGCGCGAAACCATTCCGGTGAAGATTCTCCTACGTCCCCCCACCGGCACCGACCTCGTCATTGTGCTGGCCAAGGCTTATGCCACCCCCAATCTACACCTGCCGCCCGATGTTCCCATCCTCACCTTGCAGAATGGGCTGGGCAATGTAGAGACCCTCTGCTCGATGGTAGGCAGCCAGCGTCTGCTGGCGGGTTCCACCTCTGAAGCAGCCACGCTGATTGAAGAAGGGGTGACCCGCCACGTGGCCGCCGGCATGACCCGCTTCGGCGCTTGGACTTCTTGCGCGGCTGAGCCTGCCCAAAAGATGCTGGCCGCCGCCGGGTTTAATTGCGAGGAAAGCCCCGCGCCCGGCCAGATAATCTGGGAGAAGGCCGCCATCAACGCGGGCATCAACCCGCTCACCGCGCTGCTCAACGTGTCCAATGGCCGCCTCATTGAACTGCGTGAAACCCGCCAGTTGCTACGCGACCTCGTAGTCGAGGCCGCCAAGGTGGCCAGCACCGAGGGATACCGCTTCGACCATAGTCTGGTGGAACAGACCGAGCAGGTATGCACCGACACGGCGGAGAATATTTCATCGATGTTGCAAGACGTGCGCGCCAACCGGCGCACGGAAATCGACGCGATCAGTGGCGAGATTCTGCGGCGCGCGCAATTGGCCTCGGTGCCTGCACCGCGCACCCGCGTTATCTACCAACTCGTGCGGGGCCTCGAGGCCCGGTGAAGCTGCCGGGCATCGTCTACACCAGCCCCACGCAATACACCTTCAAGCAGAAGGTGCAGCTTGCGCTGGTGCCGCCGCTCATCGCGGGGGCTTACAAGACGCTCACCGCAACCTGCCGCTGGGATATCCGCAATGAGGAAAACCTTGAGGCAGTAATCGCCCAGCATGGCACCGCCATTCTTGGCACGTGGCATGAAACCACCGGTGTGCTGCTCTGCCTACACAAGGGCCGCAATTTCCACTCCACTTCCAGCTTCAGCTTCGATGGTGAACTTGCCGCGCGCGTGGTCAGTTATTTCGATGTCGAGACCGTGCGTGGTTCTTCGTCTCGCGGCGGCAGCCTGGCGCTGGAGCAGATGGAGAAGGTCGCGCCGCTGGTGCCCTGCGTGGGGCTGACCACCGATGGCCCGCGCGGCCCGCGCCGCGTGGCCAAGCCGGGCATCGCCATATTGGCAGCACGCGTGCAAAAGCCCATCGTGCCGAATGCCTGCGCAGTGGACCGCGCGTGGCGTATGCGGTCGTGGGACCGCTTCATGGTTCCCAAGCCTTTCGCCCGCGTGCTGGTGTCCTTCGGCCCCGCCATTCCCCCGCCCCCAAGCGACGCCCCCGAGGATGTCGAGATCACGCGCATGGCCGTTGAAGCATCACTCAATAAGATGCACGCCGAGCTGGAAGCCGAGCTGGGGCAACAGGTCTAAGTTTCGCCCAAGCCATTTGCAGCTTGCACCCCCGGAAGGACTGATATAATATTCAGTCTGAACCGGAGCCCAGCATGAACGTTTCCCAAACGATTGATCGCCTGAAGCGCGATGAGGAATTCTGCCGCAACCTTACGCGGTGGGCCACCATTCCCCCGCGTCCCGCGCGCTATGGCGGATTTCCCGAGGCGCTGCACCCGCGCTTGGTGGAGGGGCTGCGCAAGCGCGGCATCCATGACCTGTACACGCACCAGAGCGAAGCCATCGACGCGGTGCTGGCGGGCAAGCATGTCTGCGTGGTCACGCCGACGGCATCGGGCAAGACGCTCTGCTACAACATCCCCGTGTTGCACAAGCTGATGGAGAACCCCAAGGCGCGTGCCTTGTACATCTTCCCCACCAAGGCGCTTTCGCAGGACCAGGTCACCGAGCTGAAGGAGACCATTGACGAGCTGGAGGTGAAGATTGGCACCTATACCTTCGACGGCGACACCCCCGCCTCTGCCCGCAAGGCCATACGCAATGCCGGGCATATCATCGTCACCAACCCGGACATGCTGCACAGCGGCATCTTGCCGCACCACACCATCTGGATACGTCTCTTCGAGAACCTTGAGTACATCGTCATCGACGAGGTACACCATTATCGCGGGGTCTTCGGCAGCCACCTGGCCAACGTGCTTCGGCGCCTCAAGCGCATCTGCGCGTTCTATGGGTCGAACCCCAAGTTCATCTGTTGCAGCGCCACCATCGCCAACCCGCGTGAACTCACCGAGCAGATCATTGAAGAGCCGGTCGAGCTGATCAACAACAATGGCGCGCCTGCGGGCGAGAAGCATTTCCTGTTCTACAACCCGCCCGTGGTCAATGCGGAGCTGGGCATACGCAAGAGTTCCGTGAAGGAAGCCAGCCGCCTGGCGTCGCAGTTGCTCTCGCGCGATATCCAGTCCATCGTCTTCACCCGCAGCCGCTTGCGAGTCG
>JBIKMR010000362.1:0-3643 GCA_044359155.1 Candidatus Hydrogenedentales bacterium
CCCCAGTGGGGCGTGGTGGGCGACACCTTCCCCGTGGGCTGCAAGTTTTCGGACAAGATTGTGTTCCCGGAATTCTTCGAGGCCAACCCCGACAATGCCAACCCCGAGTTGAGCACCGAGCTGGGCATCTATGAAGCAGGCTGCGGGCTGGACAACATCCTGATTTCCTGGGGACACGACGAGTACATGTACCGCGTGGCCAAGCCTTACCTGCCCAAGGAAGGGCTGGCGATGATCCGCTACCACTCGCTCTACCCCGTACACCGCGAAGGCGCCTACGCCAACCTGATGAAGCCCGAGGACCACGCGATGATGAAGTGGGTGAAGGCCTTCAACAACTACGACCTCTACACCAAGAGCGACGCCCCTCCCAACGTGGACGAACTCCGCCCCTTCTACGAGGAGCTGATCAACGAGTTCTTCCCGGCGGAGATCGAATGGTAAGTAAGATGCCGCTTGATCCGTTTCGCGCTTAGGGCGTGACGGGTTGCGGCGCGGCTAGGTGCTGGTTGAAGAACGCCAGCATCAGCCCGCTGGTGTGGTCGTGTACTTCCTTCACGAAGTCCATGGCGTGGGGCCAGCCATCAATACGGCTGTACACGTGTGGCACGCCGGTTTCTTGCAGCTTCTCCACCAGCCAGTCGCTCTGGTGTACAGGCACCAGCATGTCTACCGTGCCATGGATTACGCAGGTGGGCGGCGTCTTGGAATTAACGTAGCGAATCGGCGAGGCCTTTTCGTAGCGTTCCTGCCCCTCTTCGTAGTGGCCGTTCATGTATCCCACGATCAAGGGGTGATTACGGCGCACCGGCTCGGTGAAATCCACCGGGCCATAGATATCCGCCACCGCCTGCACGGCGCTGCTCTGGTCGGCCCAGCCGCCGTCGCCCTCAAACTCTGGCACGCCGGGGGTATAACCCACCATCAGCGCAAGGTAGGCCCCGGCAGAATTGCCCTGCACCCCAATGCGGTTCGGGTCCACGTTGTATTCCTGTGCGTGCGCGCGCATCCACCGCACCGCGCACTTGGCATCCTGCACCGACTTGGGCCATTGCCCTTCTTCTTTCAGGCGATACTGCGGGGTGGCCACCACGTAGCCGTTCTGCGCGTAGTGCTGGGCGTAGCTGCGAAGCTGGTCTTTCTGCCCGCCGCGCCAGCCGCCACCATAGAACAAGAGTAGCGCTGGGCGAGGGCCTTCCGCTTTCTCGGGCAGGTAAAGGTCAAGCAGCAGCGACTTGTCACCGCCCTTGCCATACTCGATGTCCAGCTTCTCCACCACGCCCGGAACCGTGGGGGCGTCTTCCCAGGGAATGAGATCATGCAGCAGGTAGCCGCAGGCGAGCGCGGTGTACTCGGAGGGATACCCGGCGGGCGCCGCAGGTACGCCAGTAGGAAGCGGGGTGACCAACTCAGGACGCTGCGCAGGCGGACGCCCCACCGCAAGGGCATAACCCAGACCCCCAAAAAACACCACCAACAGCACGGCCACAATACCCAGCACAACCCGCTTCACCCACTTCATGGCACTCTTCTCCCCATCAAGCCAAGGTTTATTCCGGGGACACTACGGACCAAAGACGGGCGATGTCAATCCGCAGCAGCACAACCCAGCGATTCGGGCAGGGATGCTGCCAGAAAGCGAGCGGCTTCTTCCGCCATCAACTGGTTTCCCTCGATGGAGAGATGCCCATCGCCGGGGATGTGCAGCAGGCAGGGGTCCTCCACGGCACGGAACGCATCAAGCACGGAGAGAAATGGAATGCCCGCCTGTGCAAGCCGTTCCTCAAACACACGCGTTTCTTTGCACTCGGCAAATGGAACAGTTTCCCACGAGGTCCGCCAGCGTTGGTCGTCGTAGGCAATCTGGCAGACTGCCGGGTGAGACGGAAGCACACATACGCCAAACCCCCAGCCTTGCTCCGCGCACAGCGCACGCATGGCCTCAATACTCTCCATCACCAGGTCAATTGAAGTTTCCAGCTCGGGGTACCATGCCACCCGGTTCAGTTCCATTTCGGGGGAACCATACTCAGGGGGTAGCAGAGGTTCTTCCGAAGGTTGCCGCAAGGCACGCAGGTTATAAAGTACCCTGGCAATCGGCCCGTCTGCTTCCGGGTCGAGGCGCAGAAGGGTCTGGTAAAGCCGGGAATGCAGGCGCACCCAGCGCTCAAATTGCATGGGCCATTCCTTGGCCCGCGCCATCCGCCGCTCCACCATCCGCCATTCCATGTTGTAACTGCGCAGGTTCGCGCCCACGCGGTAAAGCTCGTTGCCGGGGTCGTTCAGCGGGAAGAGCGTGTAAAACACGTAGTTCGGTTGAAACGCTTTGCCATGTTCCTTCATCCACGACAGTGACTGCCACGGCCCATAGGTGGGCGTGCCTGCATTCACCATGCTGAAGGCCTCGGTTGCGCAGCGCTCCCGCACCAAGGACTCCAATTGCTTGGGTAAGCTATGCTCCGCGTTGACTCCCCAGCCGAAGGTGGTGGAATCGCCCAACGCCAGCACGCGGAATTCCGCCGGGGTCTTTGGCGCATAAACGGAATCGCGGATTCCTTGCGCGGAGATGTCCACGCGAAACGGCGGGCCCTGAAAATCCTTCACCTTGAACACGGCACGGCTGCCGGGAGCCAGGCTTACCAGCCGTTCGTCATGCGGGTTAAAGGTGACGTTTGGCAGGTTCTCCCGAAACACCATCCGCGAACCAGACTCCAACACGGCAAACAAAATGACGACGAATAACAACGCACCAACCACCTGCACAGCCAAGTCTGCCAAGAGACTGCGTGTGCGCGGCACGGAAGCCCAAACCACCAAGCCCCAAGGCGTGAGCAATAGAGCCGTCCACGGGGTTCCGATCTCGAAATAGAGCGGAAGCAGGCAAATCACTGAACCGGCCAATAGTCCCACGCGCAGCAAAGCCGCGATGGAGATCAGGGCGGCGGAGTGAGTACGGGCCATCCAGATCAGCCTGTCGCCCCAAGCCAAGGCCCCGGCTGTTGCCACGGGCAAGGTATACAAAACCGGGAGCACCCATTCAGACTGTGGCTTTAGGATGTAATAGGCATCGATACTGGCGAGCAGCAACACGGCGCAGAGCGGGTGGGACAAAAAAACCAACACCACCAGATACGCGCCGCCCACCATTCGTACCCAAAGAAACTCTGGATCGCCCTCGTGCAGCCCCGGTGCCGAAAGCGGGGCCACCACCAAGGCTATCGCCCAGAGAGTACCCAACGCATAGCGTACCAAGAACGACTTCTCTATCCCCGCAAACATCCGCTGTTTATAGGGTTACCGCAGCCAGACTGTCAAGCCAAGCCTCCGGATTCAGGACACGACGAAGTCCCGGTACACCGCAGAGTTCTGGATGCGGAAGCGCAGCATGTTGCGCTTGATGATGATTCGATTGACCAATTCTCTCATGACTTCTACTCCTTGACGAACAACAGGCACCTTACACACCGTGGCAAGGTTTTGTTTCGCAGTGGCTGAAACGGCTACAATTTTACTGAACATTAGTTGTCTGAAACTTTGTTCAGTAAAATTTTACCCAAAGCAACACCCGTTGTCAAGAGGTTAGTTTTTTCGGAGCAGATGCGGCGGAGATTCCTAGTCCAACTGCGCCAAGGCAATGCTCTCG
>JBIKMR010000106.1:0-12865 GCA_044359155.1 Candidatus Hydrogenedentales bacterium
GGACGGCATAGGATGGGTAAATGGTGGAGGCGGCGGGAGTCGAACCCGCGTCCGAAAGTGAGTCTACGGGGCGTCTACGTGCGTAGTCTGTCTTTTGGTGATTCGCCGCCCGCAGACGCCTCAGACAGGCTTCATTGGGTCGCTAGGTGGCTGTTGTACTCTCCCCAGTGGCGCCGCCGCCCACTGGCTCAAGACCTGCTGATTTGATGCTTTAACCGACTAGCAAGTAGTCATCGGCAAAACATGCAGCCTAAATTAGGCTGCGAGGGCGAAGTTGTTGTTCGCAGTTAACTTGTTCCGGTTTTTTACGAGGCCACCGGAGTCCTCGGCACGCAACCTCCGCTTTCTCTACCCCCGTCGAAACCGTGACGCCCCCATGAGGACCATCGCTGTTCTCGCGCGTGGCGGAAAGTGAAGTCGCATTAACTATACCACCTATGCGCACTTTCGTGCCAGCCCCGCCATTTCATTCGCCGCCCGCGCCCAGCCGCTTCCTGTTTCCACCGTGTTCCGGCTACACTATGGTCATGGAAACTCTGGCCCATACCGCAACGCTGGAACTCCGAGCCCTCGTGGACGAATACCGTGCGCGCTGCCTGTGGTATTTCCGGGAAGACTACTACCCACAAACCCTTTCCGAGGCGGCACGTGTGCTGTCCGCAATCGAAAAACATGGAGACGCGGAAGGCTTCAAGCGAGCCGCCACGTTGCGACAATGGCTCTTAAAGAATTCCAGCGAACTGTCTGCCGGTTAATTGCGCAGCAGCGCATCGACAGTGGCGAGAGCTATGTCGCGGGTAGTTCTGCACTCAATCTCGCCACGGGACTTGGGCGCATCTCTCGCGATATCGATCTCTTTCACGATAGCGTGGACGCGGTAACCTCAAGCTGGCAAGCAGACCGCAAGTGCCTCGTCGAATCAGGTTGTGACATAGAGGTGCTACACGAGCGCAATGGATTTGTTGAGGCGGTGGTTTCTCGTGCAGGTGAACAGGTTGCCCTGCAATGGACCGCCGACAGCGCCTTTCGCTTCTTCCCCTTGGAGCAGCACGAAGACTTCGGCCTCACGCTTCATCCCTTCGATCTGGCCACCAACAAAGTCTTGGCACTGGTGGGGCGTGTCGAGCCGCGAGACTGGGTAGACACCATTGCCTGCAACGAGTCCATCCAGCACTTGGGCTTTCTGGCTTGGGCCGCTTCCGGCAAAGACCCCGGTTTCAGCCCCCCGGCCATATTGGAGCAGGCCGCCCGTTCGGTGCGTTATTCAGAAGAAGAAATTGCCGCATTGGAGTTCGAGGGTGTTCCACCCGATGCCGCTGAATTGTCACAGCGCTGGCGGCATATATTGAATGAAGCACGTGAAATCGTGACATTGCTTCCCCCCGAAGAAGTGGGAAAATGCGTGCTGGCGGGAGATGGCACGCTCTTTCAGGCGAACACCCCATTTCAGGGCTTGTCAGAAAAACCCTGCTTCCACAAGGGTACGCTTCGGGGAGCCTTCCCCAATATCAGCCCCCCCTAAACCAAAATATCCCGCACCACTTTTCCGTGCACGTCCGTCAACCGGAAGTCCCGCCCCTGGAAGCGATACGTTAGCCGCTCGTGGTCCACGCCCAGTTGGTGCATCATGGTGGCGTTAAGGTCGTGTACATGCACCGGGTTCTCGGTAATGTTATATCCAAAGTCATCCGTGGCCCCATACGAAAATCCCGGCTTCACGCCTGCGCCTGCCATCCAGATGGTGAAGCAGCGGCCATGGTGGTCGCGGCCATAGTTGGTGGGGGTCAGTTCCCCTTGGCAATACACCGTCCGTCCAAACTCGCCTGCCCAGATTACCAGCGTATCGTCCAACAGCCCGCGCTGCTTCAGGTCTTTCACCAATGCCGCAGACCCCTGGTCCGTGTCTTTGCATTGCAGCGGCAACGCCGTGGGCAGGTCGCCGTGCTGGTCCCATCCGCGATGGTAAATCTGGATGAACCGCACATCGCGCTCCGCCAGCCGCCGCGCCAGCAGGCAATTCGCCGCATAGGTCCCCGGCTTGCGCGCGTCCTCGCCATACAGTTCAAAGGTGCTCTCCGGCTCGTCCGATATGTCCATCAAGTCCGGCACCGAAGTCTGCATCTTGTACGCCATCTCATACTGCGAAATGCGCGTGTTGATCTCCGGGTCGCCAAAGTCGTTGTAATGCATCTCGTTCAGCGCAGACAGCCCGTCCAGCCATTCCCGCCGCGAGCTTTGGTCAATGCCGGGAGGGTTGTTCAAGTACAGCACCGGGTCCGACCCCGCGCGGAAGTTCACCCCTTGGTGCTGCGACGGCAGGAACCCTGAACCCCATAAGCGCTGGAACAGCGGCTGGGGGCTGGCCCGGTTGCTGCCCTGCGATATCAACACCACAAACGCCGGCAGCTCACTGTTCAGGCTGCCTAGGCCATAGCTCACCCACGCGCCAAAGCTCGGGCGGCCCGGCTGCTGGTGCCCCGTCTGCATATAGGTAATGCCTGGGTCGTGGTTGATCGCTTCCGTATGCACGCTGTGAATGAAGCACAAGTCATCCGCCACGCTTGCCGTGTGCGGCAACAGTTCGCTCAACCAGTGGCCGCTCTGGCCATACTGTGCAAACTTGAACATCGACGCTGCCAGCGGAAACTTCGCCTGACCCGACGTCATCCCCGTCAAGCGCTGCCCCATCCGCACGCTCTCCGGCAAGTCCGCCCCCTGCATGTCCCGCATCACCGGCTTCGGGTCAAACAGGTCCAGCTGGCTCGGCCCACCGTTCTGGAACATGTAGATTACCCGCTTCGCCTTCGCCGGAATATGCACCCCATGCAAAGACGGCCCGCTCGCCTCTGGCACCGCACCCGCCGCGCGCCCGCCGCCCATCGTGGCCAGCGCCGCCAGCCCAAGCCCCAGCCGGGTCTTCCCAAAAAACTGCCGCCGCGACAGCAATTGCAGATGTTCGAATACCGGGTCCATGTCTTGTACACCTCATGGCCGCTCGCGGCCTGTGATTACAACTTCGTAATCGCCTCATCCAGATTCAGCAGCGCGCTCGCCACCGTCGTCCACGCCGCCAGTTCCGCAGCAGGCACCTCCGCGTTAGCGGGCTTTTCACCCACCTTGAGCAGTGCCTCGACCCCACCGGGATCGGTTTCAAATCGGCTCAACTGGTTGAAGAAAATATCCTTGACGATGTCAGTCTCTTCCTGCCTCGCTGGCCGCCCAAGGCTCAACAGGAAGCCATACTGAATGCGCTCCTCCACCGATGCCCCCGACTCCTTGAGTATACGCTCCGCAAAGAATCGTGAAGCCTCCACGAACTGCGGGTCGTTCATCAGCATTAGCGCCTGCAAGGGGGTGTTTGTGCGCGCGCGCCGCACGGCGCAGGTCTCCCGGTTGGGCGCGTCAAACAGCAGCATCCCCGGTGGCGGCACCTGCCGTTTCCAGAAGGTGTACATCGTCCGGCGATAGAGCGAGTCGCCCTTGTCCTGCACGAATGTCTGCGCAGTGAAGTCGCCACCATAGGCAGATTCTTCCCACAGGCCCACGGGTTGATAGGGCTTCACGCTCGGGCCACCCACTTTTTCCACCAACAACCCGGCTATGGAAAGCGCATTGTCGCGCACCATCTCGGCGTCCATGCGGAAGCGCGGGCCGCGCGCCACCAGCCGGTTCTCGGGGTCGCGCTCGAACAGCTCGGGGCGAACGCGCGATTCCTGCCGGTAAGCCGCCGACGTAACCAGCAGCTTCACAAACCGCTTCACGTCCCAGCCGGATTCCACAAAGTCCACGGCCAGCCAATCCAGCAATTCCGGGTGGGAGGGGGCCTCGCCTTGCAAGCCGAAGTCCTCCGCGGTCTTCACCAACCCCGTGCCAAAGAACTGCTGCCAGAAGCGGTTCACAGTCACGCGGGAAGTCAGGGGATTCTCTGCACTCACCAGCCACTTGGCCAGACCCAGCCGGTTGTTCGGCACCCCTTCCGGCAGCGGCGGCAGCGCAGCGGGCACGCCGGGTTCCACCTTCGCTCCCGGCTGGTCATACTCCCCGCGCGCAAGTATAAAGGTCTCGCGCGGCGTGGCCATTTCTGCCATCACCATGGTGGTGGGCATTGCCTCTTCCGCCGCCTTGCGCTCGACGGTCACGGCGTCAAACGCGGCCTTGCTGGCCTGCCACTCGGGCACGTTGTTCTGGCGGAAATGGTAGAGCAGCGCCAACCGCTCCGCGTCCGTGCGCTGGGTGGGCCTACGGGCCAGCGCCGTCTCCACCCCGGCGGGCATGGTGTCGTATTGCTCTTCCACCGCCGCGAAATAGAACTCGTGCTTGTTGCCGTAATTCACCACCTTCGCCAGCACCTGGTTCACGCCTTCGTGCAGCGGCAGGCTCACGCGGTCATACTGCCCTGCGGTAATCGAGCGCCCCTGCTTTACCTCATGCACCAACGCACCGTTCACCCACACCTTCAACGCATCGTTGCTGCCCAGGTCCACGGCGATGCTGCGGGCGGTCGGCGCGTTGATTTCGCGGTACAGGTACGTGGCCACCACGCTACCTTCCAGCGGTTGGATGACGCCATCCTCGAAGCGCATCAGCTTGTTCCACTTGCTGCGCCCGTCCTCGTAGGTCTCCGTCAGGTTCACCGCCTGCTCGGGGGCATACGCCGTGTCATACGCCTCGTCGGGAAAGGCCGCCGCATAGGGACCATTCAGGTGCCAGCCGTCCAGCGCGGCGCGCTGGTAGGCGTTATCTTCCGTAACCCGCAGGCGAAACCGCCCGATGGCGTGCTGCCCGAATTGGGACTCGTGCTTCATCACCACCCGCAGGCGCACGCCGCCCGAATGGGCAATCGGGTATTCCGGCAGGAAGATGGCCACGCGATCCTCTGGTCGCTCATTTCCTGCCGATGCCCAGCCCGTGGCGGGGTCCGCGTCGATGGCGTTCTTCACGGGGAAGTTTTCCTGTGCAAAGTCTGCTCGGGCATCGGCCAGCTTCACTGGCTGCCATTCTTCCGTGCCTGCCGGGGCGGACTGTACCTCGAAGCTGGTCAGCACGAAGTTGCTGTTGGTGGAGCGTCCGCCGCCCTTGTTGGCAAACGAGTCATGCGCCAAGGCTTCCAGTCGAATCGCCGTCACCCGCGTAAGCTTGCTGTCCAGGTCCACGGTATAGATGTCGGTGGCCGGGTTGGTGCCTGATGCCAGCACTGAGCCATCCGGCAGCAAGTCCAGCGTGGTGCCGCCGGAAGAAGTCTTCGCGCCCATGCGGGCAGGCTGCCACCGCTTGGATACCTTGCGGTGGGCCTCGCGTTCCCACGCGGCCTGCGCCTCGTCCAGCGCGGGGTTCGGCGCTTCGATAGCGGCACGGGCCGCCACAATCTTCTCATCCAGTCCGGCTAGCTTGGCCTCGTCCTCGGCGCGCGGCGCCTTAATCAGCGGTACGGCGTTGCCCTTTAGGCCGTCCAGCCCCTGCTCGTCTACGGTGTTGAAGTAGGAATAGAGCTTGTAATATTCCTCGTGCGAGATAGGGTCATACTTGTGCGTGTGACACTGCGCGCAGCCCACTGTGAGGCCCATCCACACCGTGCCTGTGGTGTTGGTGCGGTCCGCCACGTAGGCCATCCTGTATTCTTCGGGAATCGCGCCGCCCTCGAAGTTGACCATGTGGTTCCGGTTGAAACCCGAGGCAATCCGTTGGTCCAGCGTTGCGTTTTCCAACAGGTCGCCCGCCAACTGCTCGATAGTGAACTGGTCGAAGGGCTGGTTGGCATTGAAGGATTCAATCACCCAGTCACGCCAGCGCCACATGTAGCGCTCGTTGTCAATGTGGTATCCGTTGGTGTCGGCAAAGCGGGCCGCGTCCATCCAATAGCGCGCCATATGTTCGCCATAGCGCGGCGAGGCCAGCAAACGGTCCACCAGCAGGTCGTACTTGTTCGCGGTCGTATCCGCCACATACGCCTCAACCTCGGCGGGCGTGGGGGGGAGGCCGGTGAGGTCGAGGGTAATGCGTCGTATCAGCGTGCGGTCGTCCGCCTGCGGGGAGTGGGGGAGCGCTTCCGCTTCCAGCCGCGCGAGGAGGAAACGATCAACTGGGTTGGCCGCCCAATCAGGGTTCGACACCTCCGGCGGCGTGGGGCGCTGCGGACGGATGAAGGACCAATGCCCTTCCCACGCGCCGCCCTGCTTAATCCACCGCGCCAACGTTTCCACTTCCGCCGCCGATATTGGCTTCTTCGCTTCGGCAGGCGGCATTTGCTCGTCGGGGTCGGTAGTGGTCATCCGGTGGAAGGCCGCGCTCGCGGCAAGGTCGCCACGCACCAGCGCGAAGCCATCGCCCGAACCCAGCGCGGCGAAGGCGTCCGCCTCCGTGTCCAGCCGCAGGTTGGCCTTGCGCGCCGACGCGTCTGGCCCGTGGCAGGCAAAGCACTTGTCCGCGAGAATCGGGCGAACGTCCTTGCTGAATTGCACCGGCTCGCCAGGGGCTATCGCCAACAGGGCATCGAGCGAGGGCAAAGCCTGTGCGCCCGCAACCCCGGCCCAAGCCAACACCATCAGGATTCCAACACGCATTGCGATACTCCCGAGCAAGGCTATCCTCGCTCGCCACCAAGCACTGGCCACTAACCACTCTTCTCCAACTCCGACACCCGCGCCTCCAGTTCTTCCACCCGCCGCACCAACTCCGCCTCGCGGCTGTCGCTCTGCCGCTGCCGATCCATCAGGCGCTCTTCGATGATGTCGTCATGAATCAGCACCTGCTCGAACCACAGCTTCAGCAGCACATTCAAATACCGCCGTCCCATTTCAGACAGGTGCAGGTTTGAGCTGCCCCACGTGCGGCCCCGCCACGAGATGGGAATCTCGACAATGTTGTACCCGCGAATCAGCGCGCTCAACGACATCTCGATAGTCAGGTTGAAATGGCTGGCGCGATACGGCCCGCATTCGCGGATGACCTCCGTGCGGTAGACCTTGAACGCGTTGGTGAGATCATTGAATTTCGTCCAGAACAGCCACCGGATGCAGTGGTTCACGATGCGATTGGCGAAGAGCTTGAAGCCGGGGTAGTTGGTGACCACCGCCCCCTTCACAAACCGCGATCCGAACACGCAGTCGTAGCCCTGCTCGATCTTCTCGTAGCAATGGATCAAGTCCTTCGGCTCGTCGGACTGGTCGGCCATGTACACGCCCACCACGTCCCCCGTCACCGCATCCAGCCCGGAACGGATGGCACGGCCAAAGCCCCCCGGCGGACGGCGGTTCACGGTGCGGATGTTCGGGTCCGCCGCCATCAGTGCGGCGATCACGTTCGGCGTGTCGTCCCGGCTGTTGTCGTTGACGATGATGATCTCATACGGGATGCCCTCGGCCTGCAACGCAGGCGCAAGTTCCTCCACCGTGGGGATCAGATTCTTCTCTTCGTTATACGCCGGAATGACTACCGACAATTTCAACGTGCGCGGACCAGGCATACGTACCCCTCAAGGCGCACCCGCGCCATGCCCCGTATGCTAGAGCAGCCGATTCACCGGGTCAAGCGCGGGAAGGGGCAACGGCCTGTCCATCCGCTTGCGGCACGCGCAAGGATTCAGGCACCACGTATTGGAAGCCCTGCTCTTCAAGGCGGGTGACGCGCTTGATAAAGGCTCCGTTGATTAGCCAAAGCGCCGTGATAATAAGAAATAAGGAAGGCGGAGCAAGCACGCGCGCCACTTCTTCAAGCGAGGTAAACGGCGGATTCTCAAAGGTGTGCAAGTACAATTGCAGTGCCTCTAGAACTAGGAGGCTCAGCGGGGCCGCAATGAAGACGCGGGCCTCTCGCTTGAGCGCTTGGGATAGCGGGATGTTTTTTCGTGGCATGACTAACCAATGCTCGAAGATGCGCATGTACGAACGTAGCGTATTCAAGACGAGAACCCCAAGGATGATCGCGGACACGATCAGGAAACCAGTAACGCCAGTCTTGCCGGTTGCTGCCAGAAAGAGAGTCAGGACTTCGAGTAGCAGGATAACAGGGGCAAAGAGTATCAAGGGGTGATACCAGGTTACTGGCGCGGGACTGCTTTCTGTTGGCTTGAGATAACGAGCCACAAAGTAATACTGGGTAGGGGGAATATGCAGCTTCCGCCACTCGGCTTTGCGGGCGTCTGGGTTGCCAAGTTCAGAGACGGCCAAGCGTTCGGCCTGGTCCACGGGCAAGCCGCCACGGACCAACTTTTCCGCCCACGCCTCCACCTCCGCCCGCACCCGCTGGCCAATCTCGGCAATCGCCGGTTCGCACAACCCTGCCGTGGCTTCGCTCAGCCACGCATCCAAGGCCAGCGATCTTTCCCGAGACAACATGCCAATGCTCCGGCCCATACCGCCCGATGTGGTCTACGCCCCTCATAGACTATCACGTACCGTGCTGGGCGGCAATGCCTTTGAATACAAGGAAATCGTGCTATACTTTCCCCATGAACGACACGCCAAAACTAGCCCTGCCGCTGCCGATGGAGGCCCTCGCGGAATTCTGCCGCAAGTGGAACATCATCAAGCTCAGCGTCTTCGGGTCCATCCTGCGGGAAGACTTTCTTCCCGACAGCGACGTGGACTTCCTTGTCGTGTTCGCACCGGGGACTTGCTACGGCATGTTCAAGAGTATGGAAATGGAATCTGAACTCCAGCAAATCTTGAACCGGCCCGTTGATTTGGCTGAAGAAGAATCCATCCAGAGGAGTGAAAACTGGATTCGCCGGGAAGAGATACTATCCACGGCGGAATGCCTTTACCGTGCAGCTTAAAGAGAAAGCATGGCTTCTGGATATTCTTCTGGCTGCCCGTCAGATTCAGGAATACACTTCCGGCATTACCTTTGAAGAATTTGCGGCAGACAGCCGCACGCGTGAAAGCACCCTCTACCAGTTCATCGTGATGGGCGAAGCCTCCAAAAGAATCAGCGAAGAAACTCGAGCCGAGCTGTCTTGCATACCGTGGGGGCCGATGGCACAGATGCGTGACTTTCTGGCGCACCATTACGACAAGATGAATTTCAAGAAGGTTTGGGAAACGGTCAAAACGGATATTCCTACCGTGCTGCAATCCTTCGAGCCGATACTGCCGCAACTCGAGTACCGCAGAAATCCGGGCGACACTCCACTGCCCTAAGCTCTTTCAGTACTTCCCCTCCTTTGCCGGTGGTGGCTGGGGTCTGGTACACTTAACCTGTTCCATTCCGGCGGTTGGCGCGTGGCCCCGCCTTTGTCTTTTCAGGGAGGTTTCAGGCGGCATGAACGTAGCTATTGTCACGGGGTCAGGCGGATTGATTGGGGCGGAAGCGGTACGCTTTTTCAGCGGCAAGGACTTCCATATCGTAGGCGTGGACAACGACATGCGCGCGGAGTTCTTCGGGGCCGAGGCCTCGACCGCGTGGGCCGTGGCCGAGTTGCGCGAGAAGATTCCCAATTACACTCACGTGGTGGCCGATATCCGCGACTACGATGCCATGCGCGCCATCTTCGACCAGTACGGCTCGGACATTAAGCTCGTAATCCATACCGCAGCCCAGCCCTCGCACGATTGGGCGGCCCGCGCCCCCCGCACGGATTTCGGCGTGAACGCTATTGGCACCCTGAACCTGCTGGAATGCACGCGCGAGGTCTGCCCCGAGGCGGTGTTCATCTTCACCTCGACCAACAAGGTCTACGGCGACACCCCTAACGCGTTGCCGCTGATAGAGTTGGAGACCCGCTGGTCGCTCGACCCCACCCACCCCTACGCCGAGGGAATCCGCGAAGATATGTCCATCGACCAGTGCACCCACTCGGTGTTTGGCGCGTCGAAGGTGGCGGCAGACGTAATGGTGCAGGAGTATGGGCGGTATTTTGGAATGAAGACCGTGTGCTTCCGGGGCGGCTGCCTCACCGGGCCGGGCCATTCCGGCGCAGAGTTGCACGGCTTCGTGGCGTATTTGATGAAGTGCTGCGTAATCAAGCGGCAGTACCAGATATTCGGGTACAAGGGGAAGCAGGTGCGTGACAACATTCACAGCCGCGACCTGATTGAAGCGTTCTGGCAGTTCTACCAGAACCCCCGCGTGGCCGAGGTCTACAACATGGGTGGCGGTAAGTACAGCAACGTCAGCATGATGGAAGCCATCAAGATGTCCGAGGAAATCACGGGCAACAAGATGGAGGTGGTCTACCGCGACGAGAACCGGGTTGGGGACCACATCTGGTGGATTGGCAACCTGGGGCGCTTCGAGGAACATTACCCGGATTGGAAGATTACCTACGGCATCGAAGACATTCTTCAGGAAGTTTACCAAGCCAACATCGAGCGCACGCACTAAGGCTACCGCCCGCGCGACAAGAAACCTATTGATCTCGGGGCCGATGTGCTACAAGATATCGTTTGACCTAGATTTAACGAGGACAGAGGAGCAAGGGGAATCATGGTAGGCAACACGCTGAATTTTGCAAAAGGCGCGCTCCGGGCGCTGGTGGTGGCTGCGCTTGCGGCCACGGGCGCAGCCCATGCGCTCACGGTAACTGTGGAAACCGTCGAGTCTGCCGAGTGCGTGGGCACGGCGGTGGACATTGGGGTGGCCGCGTCGGACTTTAACGGCGCCACCCTCAACACCTTCCAGATGGACATCGCCTTCGACGCCACCGTGCTCGATTTCATCTCGCTGACCAAGTCTGCGAGCACGGAATTCTGGGGTCTGGTGGGCGCGAATGAAGTCACCCCCGGCACCATCCGTATTGCGGCTGCCCGTTTGGCGGGGCCTGCCGTGACGGCGGATGCCGAACTCTTTACCTTGCAGTTTACGCGCCTGTGTCCGGTGGAACCTTGCACCAGCGCGTTGGAGATTGTTGCGATCTCTGGCAGCACGGCGGGTGCCGCCACGGTTCCCGGGGCATTCACCTGCGGCGCTGCCGTGGAGGAGGGCGAAGGGACTGTGGAAGGTGAAGGTGTGGCTGAAGGGGAGGGCGTTGTAGAAGGCGAAGGCATTTCCGAGGGTGAGGGCGCATCGGAAGGTACCCCCGAGGGCGACCCCGAGGGTTCTCCCGAAGGCAGCCCGGAAGGTGATCCAGAGGGCAGCCCGGAAGGATCTCCCGAGGGTGAACCCGAAGGCGTGGTCGAGGGCGTGGTAGAAGGCGATGACGAAGGCGAAGAAGTGGACCTGCCCCCCGTGGCCGTGTGCAACAACATCTCCGTAAACCTGCGTGCAGACGGCTTCGCGTTTGTCAGCGCCACCCAGGTGGGCGCAGGCAGCAGCGACGACATCGGCATCACCAACATCTCCGTTTCCCCCAACCAGTTCAATTGCTCCGACGTGGGTGAGAACACGGTGACCCTCACCGTGCGCGACACGGCGAATCAGACCAGCACCTGCACCGCGATAGTCACCGTGGTGGATGCGGGCGTGGACCGCGTGCAGTGCACGGGCTTCACCACCACGCTGGACCTCGACGGCAACGCCTCGATTACGCTTGAAGACATCGACGATGGCAGCTTCGACATCTGCGGCATTGAGTCGAAGGTGCTTTCGAAGACCCAGTTCACCTGCGAAGACGTGGGCCAGAACACCGTCACCCTCACCGTGACCGACAAGAACGGCAACGTGGGCACCTGCGACGCCGTGGTTACCATCGCCGACGTGCTCTTCTCCTGCTTCACGGCAGAAACCTACACCCTGCAGGTGCAGACCGAAGGCAACGGCACGACCACCATCGAGACCCTGCCCAATGGCGAAGACGGTCTCTCCTACACCGAGGGCACGCAGGTCACCATTACGGCTAGCGGCAACAACGGTTCGGTGTTGAAAGAATGGACCGGCGACGTGGACGGTGCCAGCCTCGTGAACAATTCGATCACCGTGACCATGAACAAGAACCGCATCGTGAAGGCCGTGTTTGAAGAAGAAGGCTCGGGCGTCGGCGGCCTGTTCGGCTGCCGCTTTGTAGCCTTTGAAGGCGAAGACGGCGGCACGGGCTGCCAATACGTCGGCGGCTTCAGTGACCCCGCCAAGAGCCTCGGCGAAATGTTCCTCGGGGCGCTTACGGTGATGGTGCTGCTGGTAATGAGCGCCTACCAGAAGCGCTTCTGGTAAGCCGATAGACACAGAATAGTCCCCCCAATCGCGGGGCGTTCCAACCGGAACGCCCCGCGTTTCTTTGTTCTTCGTGAATGGGAGCGCAGCGCTACTGCGCTGCCAGCCCCCGCAGCCTCCAACCCGATTGACCATTCTTCGCTGCGAACACAGCAGCGCGGTAGCGCTGCACTCCCACCAACCCCGCCACACCATTGCACTTCCTTTCTCTTACCCTCCCTCTCCCTCCCCCCAAGTGCAACGCTCTGGCGCTAATAGGCAGAGAGCCCCAACGGCCTTCTCGAACAACGAATCACGAACAACGGATTCCTCCCATGCCACACCCTGCCCCCCGCCGCGAATACTGGATGCACGCACTCGAATGGCGCGCTGCCCGCCGCGAGCGCAAACGCTACATCGACGCCTTCACCCAGGCCAACATCCCGATCGAGCTGCCCGTGCTCGACATGCTGCGAGACTACCTGCGCACCCGTATCCAGACCGAACGCCTCGAACGCACCCTGCTCGAACCCATCCCCAACGACGCATCGCTCCCCCTGCCCACCATCACCCCTGCCGACCTCGATCTGCTGCAAAAGCAGCAAGAGAAACTGCGCAAGCTGCGCCTCGAGCTCACCAACCTGCTGCCCAAGCCCGCGCCCGCCCCCATGACAAAATGGATGAAGAAGGCGCTGGAAGCCGAGAAGCAACGCCAACAACAAACCGCTGCCAAGCCTGCGCCCCAAATGCCCCAGGCACCAGCACCCCAGCCGCAAGTAACCCAAGTGCCGCAAGTGCCGCT
>JBIKMR010000363.1:0-3635 GCA_044359155.1 Candidatus Hydrogenedentales bacterium
AGCAGAGGCAAGGTCACGCCCCGAACTCCGGCAGTAGCATGGTGACGAATCCCAGCGCCTGCGGCGTTAGGATTTTCCCCTTGCGCAGCACCACGCCGTAGGTGCGGTCGGGAAACCATTGGCTGACCGGTATGACGGCGAGGTTCTCGTCGCCGGTGATACAGACGCTCATGGTGACGCTGATGCCCAGCCCGAGCTCGACGTATTTCTTGATCACTTCCCAGCCGCCCACTTCCATGGCCACTTCATAGGGCAGGCCCTGCTTGCGGAACACGGAGTCCACCGTGTTCCACGTGCTCAGGTTGCGCGGCGGGAGGATGAAGGGGTACTTGCCAATCTCGCGCAGGGAGAGCTCTTTCAGCTTGGTCAGTGGATGGTTCTTCTCCGTGATCAACAGAGGAGCGTAGGACACGATGGGGTGGAAGGCCATGTCGTCCGGCACATCGAGCAGCGGCCCCACGGCAAAGTCCACGCGGTCGTCGCGTAGATCGCCCAGCGCCTCGGCCCCGGTCAGGTTGTGCGCCTTCAGTTCCACGCCGGGGTATTCCTTACGGTAGCGCTCAATGAAGGGAGGCAGCAAGTAGAGAATGCTGGACCACCCTGCCGCGATATCGATGCGGCCCCGGTCCTTGCTGCCACGCCGCGCCTGAAAGCGGTCGGGGAGGGCGTCAAGCTGGTCAATCAGCGGCATCGCCATTTCGTGCAGCAACTCCCCATCCGGTGTAAGCCGGATGCGCGGCCCGCGTCGCTCGAACAAGGTGGTGTTCAGTTCCCGCTCCAACGCTTGTATCTGCATGGACACCGACGGCTGGCTGAGGAACAACCGCTCCGCCGCCTTAGATATGCTGCCCTCGGCAGCGGCATAACAAAAGCCCCGCAATTGCTGCGTGCGGTTCTGCTTGTAGCGAAAGTCATTGCTTGGCATGGCGAGGTCCGAGATCGATGGGCGCGGTTGTTGATGCTAGGTGATAGATCCGTAGGTTCCAGCCATTCCCTGAAGTTGATATCTCAGTCGAAGGAATATCACCTTGATTGAAGCCATAGCCTATTATCATCAGTTTCGTTTATATTAAGCATTGAAAACTCTGATTTGTCAAGCACTTACGACTGGTGGTATCGTTCCTATAAGCGAGGCGGAAACTGGGCTTGTTTCCCCTACCTCTGGGCGATAGTCCGCCCAACTCTCTTAACCCGAGAGGTCGCCGTGTCTTTAAGGATAAGTGCATGAGTTCGTTGTCTAATCTTCCCGCTGGTGTCGAAGTTCTGCTGCCCGTTGAAGGGCGCAACGCGGAAATCCTTTCACCCGAGGCGCTGGCGTTTTTCGCCACGCTTCAGCGTGAATTCAACCCGCGCCGCCTGGAGCTGCTTGCCGCGCGCGTGTCGCGGCAGGCCGCCATTGACGCGGGCAAGCTGCCCGACTTTCTGCCGGAATCGGCGGAAATTCGCAGCGGCGACTGGACCGTGGACCCGGTGCCTGCGGACTTGCAGGATCGTCGCGTTGAGATTACCGGCCCCGTCGATCGCAAGATGGTCATCAACGCGCTGAACTCTGGCGCAAAGTGCTACATGGCGGACTTTGAAGATTCGCACGGTCCCACTTGGGAAGCCACGCTGGACGGCCAAGTCAACATGTACGATGCAGTGCGTCGCACCATATCGCTTACCGACGAAGCGCGCGGCAAGACCTATACGCTGAATGACAAGACCGCCACGCTGCTGGTGCGCCCGCGCGGATGGCACCTGCCAGAGAAGCACGTGGTGGTGGACGGCGAAACCGCTTCCGCCAGCATCTTCGACTTCGCGCTCTACTTCTTCCACAACGCCAAGTACCGCGTTGACCAAGGCAGCGGCGTGTACCTGTATCTCCCCAAGATGGAGCACCACCTCGAGGCGCGGTTGTGGAATGAGATATTCGTGCGCGCGCAGGATCTACTCGGCATTCCGCAAGGTTCGATCAAGGGCACGGTGTTGATTGAAACGATCACTGCCAGCTTCCAGATGCACGAGATTCTGCACGAACTGCGCCACCACAGCGGCGGCCTGAACTGCGGGCGCTGGGACTACATCTTCAGCTACATCAAGAAACTGGCGAAGAAGGACGACTACCTCGTGCCGGACCGCGCCAGCGTCGGCATGACGACGCCGTTCATGCGGTCGTACTCGCTGCTCTGCATCAAGACCTGTCACCAACGCGGCGCCTTCGCCATGGGTGGCATGGCCGCGCAGATTCCTATCAAGAACGACGAAGAAGCCAACAACGCAGCCATGGCCAAGGTGCGCGCCGACAAGAAGCGCGAAGCCGAAGACGGGCACGACGGCACCTGGGTGGCACACCCGGCCTTGGTCGGTATTGCCATGGAAGAGTTCGACCGCGTGTTGGGCAGCAAGCCCAACCAGATCGACAAGCTGCGCGACGACGTGAACGTGACCTCTGCCGACCTGCTGCAATGCCCCACGGGCGACATCACCGAGGCGGGCCTGCGGCAGAACATCAGCGTGGGCATTTCGTATCTCGAGGCGTGGCTGCGCGGTGTGGGCTGCGTGCCGCTGCACAACTTGATGGAAGACGCCGCCACGGCGGAGATATCCCGCACGCAGTTGTGGCAGTGGGTGCACAATCCCAAGGGCGTGTTGAACGATGGCCGCAAGGTGAGCATCGAGCTGGTGCGTGAAGTGACCGCTGAAGAGATGGATAAGATTAAGCAGCAGATGGGCGACGCCCGTTATGCCGCCAGCAAATTTGAGCAGGCCCGCAGCCTGTTTGACCAGATGACAGCGAGCGATACGCTCGATGAATTCCTCACCCTCAAGGCTTACGAGACCTACGCGTAAGCGCATACGGCACAACCACAAGGACATAAGAGAAGAGATGAGCAACCCGCTGATTGACCAGAACGAAGTGCGTGAGATCGAGGCCATCTGGGCCAGCGATCGTTTCAAGGGCATCACCCGTCCGTACTCCGCCGAGCGCGTGCTCGAGCTGCGCGGCTCGATGAAGGTGGAATACACCATCGCGCGCGTGACGGCAGAGAAGCTTTGGGGCTACCTCAATGAGCCGGGCGACGGCTACGTGAACGCCCTCGGCGCGCTGACCGGTAATCAGGCCGTGCAGATGGTGGAAGCTGGCCTTCGCGGCATCTATCTGTCCGGCTGGCAGGTGGCCGCCGACGCCAATCTCGGCATGACCATGTACCCCGACCAGTCGCTCTACCCCGCGAACTCGGTGCCCGCCATTGTGCAGCGCATAAACAACGCCCTCATCCGCCGCGACCAGGTGCAGACCCTCTCCGGTCAGCGCAAGGTTGACTACTTCCAGCCGATCGTAGCCGACGCGGAAGCCGGTTTCGGTGGCCCGCTCAACGCCTATGAACTCATGCTCGGCATGATTCAGGCGGGTGCTGCTGGCGTGCACTACGAAGACCAGTTGGCCTCGGCCAAGAAGTGCGGCCACCTCGGCGGCAAGGTGCTTGTGCCCTCCTCCGAATTTGTCACCAAGCTGCACGCCGCCCGCCTCGCGGCTGACGTGGCAGGAACGCCCACCGTGCTTGTGGCCCGCACCGATGCCGACGCCGCTGGCCTGCTGACCAGCGATATCGACGAGCGCGACCGCCCCTTCTGCACCGGCGAGCGCACGG
>JBIKMR010000364.1:0-3626 GCA_044359155.1 Candidatus Hydrogenedentales bacterium
ATCGACCGACGAGTCCGAGCAACTCGCGCTGGCGGACGCGTATGCGGCGGCGTATCCCGACGACTACGTGAACACGCTGACCCCGCTGGCGAAGAACACGCTCTATCCCTCCGTGTTCTGGCGCTGTCTCGATCTGGTCTCGGCAAAGGCGGTGTTGCCATCGCAAGTGAGCGCGGCGCGACCTGACTACACCGCCGAAGAATCGCAGCGCTATGTGCGCTACACCCTGCGCGCGGCCCACGCCCACGCGGCGCGCGGCGGATGTGAGGCGGCGGAGCGCGTGTACCTGAACATTGCCGAGCAGAACGTTTCCCCGCAGAGTGTGCGCGGCGCGCTTGAGGGGCTGGCCGCCTGTGGGTACGCCGACCTGCACCGGGCCGCGCTCGGCTACATCAACGACCCCACCCTGCGCGGCGTGATCATTGCGATGCTCGCGCAGCACCTTACGGAGAAGACGGAGAAGGACTTTCAGGACAACTGGGACAACATGCCCCCGCTCACCCAGTCGGCGCTGCTGGAAATCTTTCAACGGCGCGACGCAGCTAATGCGGCACCCCTGTTGACCAAGGCCAGCACTTCGCCCCACACGGCAGTGCGCTACCAGGCGGCAGTGCTGTTGGGAGAAACCCCCATCGAGGAAGACCTGTGGGAGCTTGCATCTACCCCGCCGGACTGGCTGCGCGAAGACGCCCTGCGTGCCTACCTGAAACTGGCCGAAGACCGCCGCGCCAAGGGCGACCTGCCCGCAGCGCGCCAGCAATACCTCGCGCTGTTGCAAGGGGGTATGCCACTGGATGTGGAACGCGCCGCCATAGACGGACTCGGCGAGGCGGGCGAGGCGGGGGATAAGGTCGTCATCGAACAACTCGCAGACGAGCAGCCGCTGCAGGAATCCGCCGAGCGGGCGCTGGTTGCATTGGCTGGACGGTCTGGAGATGCCGAGGCCAAGGCCACCGCCGTTGGCAACCTCTCCGGGCGCGATGTGCCACAGTCGGAGATGGACGCGCTGGTGGCGGGCATCGAGGATGTCGAGGCGCGCCGTGTGTTGTTGCAACGGGCAGGCTTCGTCACCGAGGGCAGCGCCATTGGTCCCTTCCCCATGGGCGCAGGGATGCCCAGCAACCAGCTGCACTTTCCTATCGTGCCGTATCCCATTCCCGCGCCGGTGAGTTTCAACGGCACCGATTTCGACCTTAAGCCCTTGGCCGATTGCGCCGATGGTATTCGCTTCGATCTGGCTGCTTGCCTGTCGGCAACGGACCCCGCCACGAACTGCGCCTATGTGGCTTACGAAGTGCGCCTGCCCGCGCTGGCCGGGGTTTATCTGCACGTGAGCCACGACGATGGCTTCGCCATGTGGATCAACGGCGCGTTCCAACGCGCTGTCGAGGCCGTTGATGCGGACGAGGGAGACTGGTATCGTCAAGCCGCCGTGCTCGAACCCGGCCTCAGCTACCTTGTGCTGAAAGTGCCACAGGCCAAGGGCGCATGGAAGACAGGACTGCGGGTGACGCATCGCAACGGCAAGCCGCTGGACCTGACCACCCAGGCCATGCCCGAAGACCCGACCAAACCCGTCGGAGTGCAGAGCGACCGCGTGAAAAGTTTGATGAAGGATTTGCCGTAGGCCAGTGGCAAGTGGCGAGTGACCAGTGGAAGAAGGGTAATCAAGATGTTTGCACGTGCCGTAATTACAGGGCTGGTGTTGATGGCGGGCGCGGCCTTCGCGCAGCAAACCCCGGTGGTTCCGCAGCCGCGCGGACATTCGCACAACGACTACTTCCGCGACCGTCCCTTGCTCGACGCGCTGGACCACGGGCTGTGCAGTGTTGAGGCGGATGTGTTCCTGGTAGACGGTGCGATATTGCTGGGGCACGACACGAAAGACCTGCGACCGGAGCGGACTTTGCAGGCGTTGTATCTTGACCCATTGCGTGCGCGGGCGCAGGCCAACGGTGGGCGCGTGTTCCCCGGCGGACCGAGCATCACGCTGCTGGTGGACATTAAGGACGATGGCCGCACCACCTACGCCCGCCTGCGCGATGTGCTTGGTGAATACAAGGACATCCTCACTTCCTTCACGCATGACACGACTACTGAGGGTGCGGTCACGGTGATCATCTCGGGATCGTGCCCCACCGAAATGATCCTCGCAGAGTCCCCCCGGCTCGCCGCAGTGGATGGCCGCATTCCTGATCTCGACAAGAACCCCAATCCGCACACCCACCCGCTCGTCAGCACGGCGTGGTTGAGCGAATTCAAATGGGCCGGGGCCGGTCCCTTCCCCGAAGACCAGGCCGCCAAGCTGAAAGGCTACGTGGAGAAGGCCCACAAGAACGGCCAGCGGCTACGCTTCTGGGGCTTACCGCTGCGGCGTGAGGCGTGGAGCATTGCTTACGATGCTGGTGTCGATTTGATCAACACCGATTTCCCCGACAAGTTGCAGGCGCTGTTGCTGGAGAAGCAGGCGGCGGGGAAGTAGCAATTACGAATTAAGAATTATGAATTACGAGGGGAGAGGAAAGAGAAGAGGTAGGCTTTCGTGACACGCAAGGAATTTCTTCACGTGACAAGCGCAAGTGCCGTGGTGGCAGGGGTTCCGGTTTCCGTGGCAACAGCCGCAGCGGCAACTCCCGCCTTCTCCCCCATGTCGCTTGCTGATCTCCCCACGCCTGCGTTGCTGGTGGATGAGGTCGCGTTCGAGCGGAACCTGGCCAAGATGGCGAAGCACCTCGCTGCCCAAGGCGTGGGACTGCGCCCGCACGCGAAGACCCACAAGAGCGCCACGATTGCGCGCAAGCAACTGGACGCGGGGGCCGTGGGCATTTGCTGCGCGAAGGTGAGCGAGGCGGAAGCGCTGGCGGCGGAGGGCATTGCGCCTATCCTCGTTACCTCCCCCCTATCCACGCCCGACAAGGCCGCCCGCTTTGCGGCGATTGCCAAGCAACAACCCGAGGCCATGGTCGTGCTGGATTGCGAACACGGCGCGGCTTTGCTCTCGCAGGCAGCGGCAGACGCGGGCATCACCATCAATGTGTTGATCGATCTCGACGTGGGCACCAAGCGCACGGGCATCGCCTGCGGCGCGCCTGCCGTGGCGCTGGCGAAAGATTTGGCCAACGTGCCGGGGCTGAAGATGCAGGGCGTGCAGGCCTATGCCGGGCACCTGATGCACGTGAAGGGATTCGAGGAACGGCAGCGTCGCTCGCTCGAAGCCATCGCTGCCGGCGCCGACACCCGCCGCGCAATCGAGGCAGCGGGCATTCCCTGCCCCATCTTCACCGGCGGCGGCACCGGCACCTTTGACATCGACCCCGCCACCGGCTTCACCGATCTGCAATGCGGGTCCTACATCTTCATGGACGAGCAATACCGCATCATCGGCGGGCCGGGCAGCGAACTGCTCGACGCCTTCGAGCCATCGCTGTACGTGTGGAGCAGCGCCATCAGCCAGCCCGTGCCGGGCCGCATCACCACCGACGCCGGACTCAAGGCCCTGCCCTACGACTGGGTAAACCCCGTGCTGCTCGACCATCCCACCATCACCTACGACTGGGGCGGCGACGAGCACGGCATCCTCGGCTTCGAGGGCGATGCATCCCCCATTCCGCTGGGCAGCAAGGTGA
>JBIKMR010000365.1:0-3625 GCA_044359155.1 Candidatus Hydrogenedentales bacterium
GAGCATCCCGATCACGTTGCCGTTGCGGGTGGTGGTCTTGATATTGATGATGCCCGAGCCGCCGCGATGTTGCACGCGATACTCGCCCACCTCGGTGCGCTTGCCGAAGCCGTTCTCGGTAACGCTGAGGACGGTGCGGTCGTCCGGCGCGAGCGACACGCCGACCACGTGGTCGTTGGCTTCGAGGCGTATGCCGATGACGCCGCGCGCGGTGCGGCCCATGGGGCGCACGTCGCTCTCGGGGAAGCGGATGGACATGCCGCGATAAGTGGCCAGCAGGATGTTGTCCTCGCCACCGGTAATCTGAACGTCAATCAGCTCATCGCCCTTGTCGATTTCGAGCGCGATGATGCCCACCGTTCGCGGGTTGCTGAAGGCCTTCAGCGCGGTCTTCTTCACGATGCCCTTCCTGGTAACCATGAAGATGAACTTGGTCTCGTCGTTCAGGTCGCGCACGGGGAGGAATGCGGTCACGCGCTCGTCGGTGCCCAGGTTGAGCAGGTTGACGATGGCGCGCCCCTTGGCGGTGCGGCCCGCCTTGGGCAGTTCGTGCACCTTGCGCCAATACAGCTTGCCGCTGGTGGTGAAGAAGAGCATGTATTGGTGGGCCGAGGCGATGAAGAGGTCCTTTACGAAATCCTCCTCCTTCGTCTCCATGCCGGTGATGCCCTTGCCACCGCGCCGCTGCTTGCGGTAGGTGCTCACGGGCAAGCGCTTGATGTAGCCCTGGTTGCTCACGGTGACCACCATCGTCTCGTCGGCGATGAGGTCTTCCATCTGGATTTCGCCCGCGTCGTCGATGATTTCGGTGCGGCGCTCGTCGCCGTACTTGTTGCGCACGTCGATAATCTCGCGGCGCACCTCGACCAGGATGGTCTTGCTGCTGCTGAGGATGGCCATCAGGCGCTCGATCTCCTTGATGAGGTCGGCGTATTCCTGCTGCAATTCCTCGCGCTCGAGCCCGGTCAACCGGCGCAGGCGCATGGCCAGAATCTGGTTGGCTTGGATGATGCTGAACGCGAAGCGGGCGATGAGGCGATCGCGCGCCTCGTCTGAATCGCGCGATTCACGGATGATGGCGATGACTTCGTCAATGTGGTCGATAGCCTTCAGCAAGCCCTCGACGATGTGCGCGCGCTCTTCGGCCTTGCGAAGGTCGAACTTGGTGCGGCGCTCGACAATTTCGGCGCGGTGCTCGACGTAATAATGAATCAGCTCGCGCAGGTTGAGCACGCGCGGCGTGTTGTTCACCAAGGCAAGCATAATGATGCTGGCCGTGGCCTGGAGCTGCGTGTGCTGGTAGAGCTGGTTCAGCACAATCTCGGGTTCTTCGCCCTTGCGCAATTCAATGACCAGCCGCATACCGTCCTTGTCGGACTCGTCGCGCAGGTCGGTGATGCCCTCGATGGTCTTCGAGCGGACGAGGTCCGCGATGTTCTCAATGAGGCGCAGCTTGTTGACCTGGTAAGGAATCTCCTGGACGATGAGGCTTTCCTTGCCCACGCCCTCGCGCTTGCTTTCCACCGCCACGCGCGCGCGCACCTTCACGCGTCCACGCCCGGTGAGGTAGGCCTCGCGGATGCCCTCGCGCCCAAGGATGATGCCACCCGTGGGGAAGTCGGGTCCCTTGACGAAAGCCATCAAGTCGCGCGGCGTGCAGTCCGGGTGGTCGATGTAATGCACCACCGCGTCGCACACCTCGGTGAGGTTGTGCGGGGGGCAGCTGGTGGCCATGCCCACGGCAATGCCATACGAGCCGTTTACCAACAAGTTGGGGAAGGCGCTCGGCAGCACGGTGGGTTCTTGCAGGCGCTGGTCGTAGTTGTCCTGCATATCGACGGTTTCTTTGTCGATGTCCGCCATCATCTCGCCGGTGATGGCTTCCATGCGGGATTCGGTATACCGGTAGGCCGCCGCGTTGTCGCCGTCCACCGAGCCGAAGTTGCCCTGCCCGTCGATCAGCGGGTAGCGCAGGTTCCACGGCTGCGCCATACGCACCAGTGCGTCGTACACGCTCGAGTCGCCATGCGGGTGATACTTGCCCAGCGTGTCGCCCACGATGTTTGCGCACTTGCGGAAGCCCCGGTTCTTTTGCAGACCGAGTTCCTGCATCGCAAACAGAATTCGGCGATGCACGGGCTTCAGGCCATCGCGCACATCGGGCAGCGCACGGCTGACAATCACGCTCATCGAGTAATCGAGGAAGGAGTTCTTCATCTCCTGCTCGATGGTGATGGGCTTTACGTTCTTTGTTTCTTCCATGATGACTTTCTTCTATCTATCTTGTCCGCAGAGGGCACAGATAACGCAGATTGAATTTATCTGTCTTGCCCATCTGCGCAATCTGTGGACAACAAAAGTTTCCTAGATATCCAGGTTCTGCACTTCCGGGGCGTGTTGTTCTATGAACGCCTTGCGGGGTTCCACCAGGTCGCCCATCAGGGTGGTAAAGATGTTGTCGGCTGCCGCGTCGTCTTCTGCGGTTACTTGCAGCAGGGTGCGGTTCTTGGGGTCCATCGTGGTTTCCAGCAATTGCTCGGGATTCATTTCACCGAGACCCTTGTATCGCTGAATCGTAATGCCCTTCTTGCCGGTCTCCATCAGGAAGTTACGCACCGCCAGGATGTTGTCCGACTCAAAAAGCGTGGCGCTTTCCGTGGTGGCGTCTTTCTTGTCTTTGCCAGTCACCACAAACGGCGCAGAGCCTGCCGCGCCAAGGGTGCCCATGTGCGAGAGTAGCACGCTGAATTCGTGGCTTTTCAGGAAGGCGATATCTATCTCGTCCTTCTGTCGCACTACCTTGGTCGCGCCATTGGTGGCCACGCCCTCTTCCAGGTCGCCCTGCTTTTCGATGGTATTCACCACCTTGGCGTCGCCAAAGATTTCCAGCAGGGTTCCCATTCCAATGGTCGATGGGTTGAGGTACTGCTCGCGCGGCAGTTGCAGACACTTCTCCACCATGGCTGCACTGGGGCCATACACGCGCTGCAAGCGCGACAGCATCCGGTCGCGGTCTTGTGCGGCCTGGGTGGCGCGCAGCAAATCCTTCACCGATACAGGCTTCGGCTTGTCGTCTACCATGCCGGTCACCTGCATCGAGTCGAGAATAATCTCGAAGATGAAACGTTCGAACTCGGCATCTGTGCTGAGGTAGCGCGACATCTTGCCCTTCTTCACCTGGTAGAGCGGGGGCTGGGCAATGTAGAGATGGCCACGCCGAATGAGATCAGGCATCTGGCGGAAGAAGAACGTGAGGAGCAGCGTGCGGATGTGCGCGCCGTCCACGTCCGCATCGGTCATGATGATGACGCGGTGATAGCGAAGCTTGCCCACGTCGAAATCATCCACGCCAAAGCCCGTGCCGAGCGCGGTGATCAGCGAGCGGATTTCCGTGTTGTTCAGCATCTTGTCCGCGCGGGCGCGCTCTACGTTGAGCACCTTGCCGCGCAGGGGGAGGATGGCCTGATAGCGGCGATCGCGTCCCTGCTTGGCGCTGCCGCCTGCGGAATCGCCCTCGACGATAAATATTTCACACAGCGCCGGGTCCTTCTCGGAACAGTCCGCCAGCTTGGCGGCCTGCCCCAGCGAATCCAGCGCGCCCTTGCGCCGGGTCAGGTCGCGCGCC
>JBIKMR010000107.1:0-12732 GCA_044359155.1 Candidatus Hydrogenedentales bacterium
CCCGCGCCATGCGTCGAACAACGCGGCGCGCGAATCGGCTGCGGAGAGCCCCTCGATAATCGGCGGCCAACTCACACCGCCCACCGCAGGCAGCGCGTAGATCCAGTCCGCAGTAAAATCCGCAACGTGCAACGTCAGGGTCAGCTCTACCGGGCGCGACTCGCCGCGCGCGCTCACCCGCAGCATGTGTGCATGGCTGCCGGGCTTCGCCTTGGGTGGCACGGCATAGCGCAACAAGAACGCGCGGCGCGTGTTGGGAGGTTGCGACCAACCCGGTGCAACCGTCATCAGTGGTCCGCCGCCGGGAACACATTGGTAGAGCGTTGGCGTGGGGATGGAAGCGTGGGGGGGCTCCACCTCAATCGTCACGGATTCCAACGGGGTATCGTCCGCATCCAGCAGCACCTCGATCAGCGCCTCGCTGCCGGGCCACGTGGCCACCCGGGCGGTGTTGCTTTCCACCGGGGCGTAGCCCGAACCCAGCGCATCGGCATAGCCCGCCGGGCCAGCGTGCAGCGAGGGTGCCGACAGCAATGCGGCCACCAAGGTGGAGGAGAGGGAAAGCAGCAAGGCTATCCCACCATTTCCACGCGGTTGCGACCATTGCGCTTGGCCTCATATAGCGCGTCGTCGCAGGCCTTCAGCATCTCTTCCGGCGTGGCAAAGGTGATTCCGAATCCCGCCACGCCAATGCTGGTGGTCACCTTCAGTTCCTGCCCCGCATTGCCCTGAAAGACGTTCTCGCGCACCCGCTTGCACAGCTTGTTCGCCAGCATCAGCGCCTCGTCTTCGCCCGTCTCCGGCAACAGCACCGCCATCTCCTCGCCGCCGTAGCGGCACACGATGTCGGACTCCCGGGTGTTCTGCCGCAGCAGCTTGGCGAATTGCTGTAACACACGGTCCCCCGTCTGGTGGCCGTGCGTGTCGTTGAATTGTTTGAAGTGGTCGATGTCGAACATCAGAAGCGCGAAGGGCCGCGTGTAGCGCACAGCCTTGGCAAAAAGGTCGTTCAGCTGCAAGTCAAAATACCGGCGCACAAACAAGCCGGTGAGGCCGTCGTTTACGGCAAGCGCATAGAGCTGATTGTTCTGGATGGCGATGGCCACCTGCGAGCCGATCTCCTGAAACAGCGCGGCATCATCGTCGTCGAAGGCCTCGTCGCTGGTGGGGCCTTCCAGCGCCAACACGCCCAGCGGCCTATGCTTGGCCAAAAGCGGCACAAACGCCGCGTGTAACCCGTCCACTTCGTCCAGCACCACGCGTCGCTCCGCTATCGCTGCGCCCAGCGCAGTGCCCTTGCTGGACACGGACTCCTCCTCGAGGCGCTCGCTGGTGATAAGGTCCTGCCCATACTTCGCCACGATGGGCTGGAAGCGCTCTTCCTCCTCGCGGTATTCGTAAATGGTTACCCGCCGCACATCCACCGCCCCCTGCAACACCTTCACAATTAGCGGCAAGGTCTCGCGCAATTCGAGCGACGCGCTGATGGCCAACCCAATCTCGCGCAGCGTGGACAAATGATCCACCTGCCGCATGAGTTCCAGGTTGCGCTTGTGCAGCGAGGTATAGTCGCTGCCGATACGGCTGTCGCTCAGGTTGCTCATGGCATGACTATACCCCATTCACGAAGCTACAACTCCAGCGTTTCGCCCTCTTGCTGCAACGCGACTTGGGTTACGCCGCGCTCTTGCAGGCCCGCCTTGAGCGCCTCCAGCGCGGGCACTTCGCCATGCACCAGCAGTATTTTCTCGGCGGAGTCCTTGAAGCGCTCGCCAAAGGCAAGCAGGTCCGCGCGCCCGGCATGTGCGCTGAACTCGTTCATCACCACCACCTGCGCATTGAGTTCATATTCCTTGCCGTGGATGCGTAGCATGCGTCGTCGTTCGACGATGCGCCGCCCGAGGGTGTGCTGCGCCTGGAAGCCAACGATGAGGATGGTGTTGTTCGGGTCTTCGCAGTGGTACTTGATGTGGTGGACGATGCGCCCATGTTCGCACATGCCCGCTGCCGCGATGATGATGGCCGCCCCGCGAAGGGTGTTTAGCTCGATGGATTCCGTAACCGCGCTGATATAGCGGATGCGCCGCAACTGGAAGGGGTCGCCCGCCTCCTGCATCAGTTGGGCAAACTCGGTGTCGAAACACTCGGTGTGCAGCTTGAAGATGTGGGTGACATTCGCGGTCAGCGGGCTGTCTACATAAACCGGAATCTCTGGGATCGCTCCCTCATTCTCCAACTGTTTCAGAACATAGATCACTTCTTGCGCACGTTCCAACGCAAAGCTGGGGATGATGATCTTGCCGCCGGTTTCCACGGCCTTGTGAATCAGCGCAGCCACGCGTTCCTTCACCAGGTTGATCGGCTTGTGGTCGCGGTCGCCGTAGGTGCCCTCCATCAGCACGATGTCCGCCGGGCAAGGTACCCACGGGTCCTTCAATATGGGCATGGCCTTGCGACCAATGTCGCCGGAGAAGATCAGCTTGCGGGGCCTTCCTTCTTCCTTGTATTCCAGCTCGACCATCGCGCTGCCCAGCACGTGGCCCGCGTCGTGGTAGGTCACGTACACGTCGGGCAGCACGGGAAAGCGCAGGTCATACGGCACGCTGATGACCTTGCGCATCAGGTCAAACACGTCGTCGTTGTCATAGAGTGGGGGATAGAAGGTCATGGCCTTTTTCGACAGCCACTCCGCGTCCCGCTTCTGGATGTTGGCGCTGTCCAGCAGCATCACCGCGCATAGGTCGCGCGTGGCGGGGGTGCAATAGATCGGCCCCGTGTAGCCCTGCTTGGTCAACATGGGCAGCAGGCCGCTGTGGTCGATGTGGGCATGGCTGAGCACCACGGCGTCTATCGTGCGCGGGTCAAAGCCCAGGTGCTGGTTGCGCTGAAAGGATTCCTCGCGCCGCCCCTGAAACATGCCGCAGTCCAACAACAAACGCTTGCCGTTGATTTCGAGAACGTGCTTGCTGCCGGTGACGCCCATCGCGGCGCCGTGCGTGGTAAGTTTCATACTGCGGCCTCTCTGTCGCGGATATCCGGGGGATGATCCTTAAACCCTTGTACACATTTCTCGATGAGCCTGCGCGGGTCGGTGTCGTAATTGATGCGCGACCCCGTGGCTTTCTTAATTACCGGAAGGAAATCATCCACCGCGTCGGCCACGCCTCCGGTGCCTTGCAACACGCCGATGGGGCGCCCCTCGTCGTAGGCGATGGCGAACTCCCCGAGCGTGCCCGAGCGCCCCCCCACGATGATGACGATGTCACAACTGCGCACGCCTATCACCTCGCGCCCCATCAATCCCGCGCCCGTGTAGATCATCACGTCGAGATGGTCGGTGGGGCTGCCGTATCGGTGTACGTGTTCGTACAGGCTCATCGCGGGCGACACCCCTATGGTCAGGCCGCCGTTCTCCTTGCACCCGATGACCGCATAATGCGGCAGGCCGGGGCATCCGCCGGTAAGTATGGCGCAGCCCGTGTCCGCAATGGCGCGCCCCATCTCGATGCAGCGCTCCACCACGTCGGGATTCCATTGCCCGCCCGCCGAGCCCATCACGCCAATCTTGATGCGACCGGCGTAGCCCAGCTTCATAGCCTCGTTCAATCCATACCCCTCCCTGCCCGTGTTCCCTCAGGCAGATTCCTTGATCAGCGCTTTCGCGTGGCGCAAGCTCTCTTTCGACACGGAGCCATCGAGCAGCCGCGCTATCTCGTCCACACGTTCTTGCCCATCTATACGAACCGCCGAGGTGACGGTATGCCCAGAGCTACTGTCCTTGGCGATCTTGAAGTGCGCATCGGCCTGCGCGCCAATCTGCGCCAAGTGGGTGATGCACAATACTTGGTGCGACGCCGCCAACATGCGCAGCTTTTCCGCCACGTTGCGCGCCACCGCCCCGCCGATGCCCGCATCAATCTCGTCGAAGATGAGCGTGGGGATCACGTCGGACCCGGCAAACACCGCCTTCAGCGCCAACATGATGCGCGATACCTCGCCGCCCGAGGCCACCTGCTTGATCGGCTTTGCTGGTTCGCCCGCGTTGGCTGCCAGCAGGAAACGCACGTCGTCTACACCGTTCGGCCCCAGCGGGCAAGGAGACAGCTCCACGTTGAAGCGCGCTCCCTTCATGGCCAAGTCTTGCAGGTTGGCGGTCACCGCCTTGTCCAGTTGGGCGCCCGCCTTCTTGCGCGCGGCGGACAGCTTGGCCGCCGTATCGTTGGCCGCTGCGGCCAGCCGTTTCTCTTCCACTCTCAGACGCGCTAGGTCCGCATCGCGCGATTCAAAGCCTTGCAATTCCGTTGCGGCTTTGTCGCGGTACGCAAGTATCTCGGCAATGCTCGTGCCGTACTTTCGTTTCAGCGCGCCCAACTGCGCGTTGCGCTGGTTGAGTCGCTCAATCTCCCGCGCATCCACGCTTTCCTGTTCTGTCCTTCCGCGCAAGGCGTCGGCCACGCCTTCGAGCATGGCAGACGCGTTGGACAGGTCGTCCAGCAAGGGGGCAAATTCCGGATCCAGGCTCGCCAGCTCTTCCACTTCTCGCAGCGCCACGCCCACTTGCTCGCTGGCCGTCATGCTCTCCGCGCCATACAGCCGCTGGTAGGCCTGGTTCGCCAGTTCATAGATGCGCTCGGCATTATTGGCCCGGCTCAATTGCGCCTTCAGCTCCTCCTCCTGCCCCGGCTCCAGCCCTGCCGCGTCAATCTCCGCCACCTCGTGCCGCATGAATTCCATGCGCCGCTCCACCTCGCGGTCGGCATTCTCCAGCGATGCAATCTTCGCGGCAGTGTCCCGCAAGCATCGCACAGCTACGGATACCTCGACTGCCAGGTCTTGCGCTTCGCCAAAGGCGTCCAGCAAATCACGTTGCCGGTCAGGCCGCAATATGGACTGGTGCTCGTGCTGACCATGCAGGTCCACCAACTCGTCGCCAATTTCCCCGAGCGCCGCCAGCGGCATTAGCCGTCCCCCGGCATACGCTTTCGAGCGGCCATCCGCCCCAATGCTGCGGGCCAACAACAGCCGCCCATGCTCGGGTTCAATCTCGCAGGCTTCCAATAAGGCGGCCAGCGCCTTCTCTTCCGGCTTCACCCGGAACACCGCTTCCACATACGCGCGCGCCGCGCCTTGCCGTACCACGTCGCTCGACGCCCGCCCCCCCAGCACCAATTGCAGCGCACCTACCAAGATGGATTTACCCGCGCCGGTCTCGCCCGTGAGCACGTTGAAGCCCCCGGCGAAGTCCATCTCGACGGACTCAATCAGCGCGTAGTTTTCGATGCGTAGCGTTTCAAGCATGGCGCGATTTTGTGGTGTTCCGGTCGATGGTTACAAGCTTGATCGTGTCTGGTCGAATCCCCGCAGCCATGCCAAGTATTCGACATTGCCCGCAGGGCCTTTCAAGGGGGAGGGTATCACATCAATTTCCGTGAAGCCCAAAGCCTGTGCGGCCTCGCGGACTTCGGCCACCGTCGCCTCGCGCACGGATTCTTCCCGCACCACGCCGCCCTTGCCCACGTCTTCGCGCCCGGCCTCAAACTGTGGCTTAATCAACACCACCCCCTCCGCGCCCTCAGCCAGCACGGCGGCAATCGGCGGCAGTACCATGCGCAGGGAAATGAAGGAACAATCCACCGTGAAAAAGGTGGGCGGGGTGGGCAGATGCGTGGCGTTCAGGTGGCGGATGTTAAAGCGTTCCATCACCACCACGCGCGCGTCCTTGCGCAGCCGCCAGTCCAGTTGGCCATAGCCCACATCCACGGCATAGACCAGCGCCGCGCCGCGTTGCAACAGGCAATCCGTAAAGCCGCCCGTAGATGCGCCCGCGTCCAGCGTGGTCTTGCCGGTCACGTCGATGGGCCAATGCACAAACGCGGCGTCCAGCTTCTCCCCGCCACGGCTCACGAAGCGGGGCTGGTCTTTCAGGGTGAAGGCAATTTCAGGCAGGCAAAGGGTACCCGGTTGAGTGAGCGGCTCGCCAGCCGAGTCCAGCACGCAGCCCGTGCGTATCAGCCCCTGCGCCTTTGATGGCGATACGCCAAGGCGCTGTTGCACTATCAGGTCCAGGCGTTGTTTGCTCGGTTCCATGGGCGAGGTTACGCCCCAGCATCCAACTCAAGCAGCACCACCACCTGCGCGCTGATGGCTTCCCCGCGCCCTTCCGGCCCAACCCCCTCGTTCGTCTTCGCCTTCACGGAGATCACATCCTTCGTCACCGAAAGGTGGTCCGCCAGCCGCTGGCGAATACCGTCGATATATTCGCGCAGCTTGGGACGCTCGGCCACAATCGTCGCGTCGATATTGACGACCTTGTATCCCTGAGACTTTACCGTGTTGTACGCCCGCACCAGCAGGTCAAGGCTGTCCGCATCCTTGAAGCGCGAATCGTTGTCGGGAAAATGGCTGCCGATGTCGCCCAGTGCCAGCGCGCCGAACAGCGCATCCGTAATCGCATGGCACAACACATCCGCATCCGAGTGCCCCAGCAAGCCCTTCTCAAAAGGAATGCGCAGTCCCCCCAGTATCAGGGCACGCCCCTCGACCAAGCGATGCAGGTCATAACCTGTGCCTATGCGGAATGCCATGAGGGATCCTCCAGAATGCGTTGCGCCATCGGCAGATCTTCCGGGCGCGTAATCTTGATGTTAAACGGGTGGCCCATCACCAATCGTACCGCGCCACCATAACGCCGCACCAGCGATGCGTCGTCCGTGCCGCAGTATCCTTCTGCGCGCGCCCGATAGTGGGCATCCAAGATCACCGAATGCCGGAAGGTCTGCGGGGTCTGGCAGGCCCACATACGCGACCGGTCGGGCGTGCCTTGCAGGTATCCCTCCGCATCCGCTTCGAGAATTGTGTCCGTAACCGGTATCGCCACCGTCGCCGCGCCCATTTCGCGGGCCGCGTCTATGGATGCCTGCACACTGGCTGCGGGCACAAAGGGCCGGGCAGCATCGTGTATCAGGGTTATCTCCGTATCGGGCGCAGCGGCTTCCACGGCAAGAAACACGGAGTCTTGTCGCTCTGCGCCCCCGGCAATCAGGCGCGCTTCAATGCCTGCTGCCTCAAGCACCTGCTCAAAGGCAATGCGATGATCTTCGGGAATCGTAACGATGGGGGGGAGGGCGGTCAGTTCGGGGACCGAGCGCAGGCGCAGCAGGGTCAGCACCAGCAGCGGCACGCCGCCCACGTCTACCAACGCCTTGGGTACGGAAGCCCCCAGCCGGGCACCCACCCCGGCGGCAACCACTATCGACTGCACGCTCAAGACACGGTGCCGTCGAACCGGGTGAAAATCATGCGGCCCGCCGCCGTCTGCAACACGCTGGTCACCAGCACAGAAACCGTGCGTCCCATGTAGGGTCGTCCGCCGTCCACCACAATCATCGTGCCATCGTCCAAGTAGCCCACCCCTTGGTTGGGTTCCTTGCCATCCTTAATCACCTTCACTTCCATCCGCTCGTCCGGAAGCACCGACGGCTTCAGGGCATTGGCCAGGTCGTTGATGTTCAACACCTGCACGCCCTCAATCTGGGCCACCTTGTTCAGGTTGAAGTCGGTCGTTAAGACCTTCGCGCCGTGCTTGCTGGCCAGCTTCACCAGCTTCGCGTCCACCTCGCGGATGTCCGCCGGGTCCTCGTCCGATATCTCCAGCTTCACCTTGCTGTCCAGCCCTTGCAGGCTCTTGAGAATGTCCAGCCCGCGCCGACCCTTGGCACGCCGCAGCACGTCGCTCGAATCGGCGATGTGCTGCAATTCATGCAGCACAAAGCGCGGCACAATCAACGTGCCTTCCATGAACCCGCTGTCGCAGATGTCCTGGATACGCCCGTCTATCAGCACGCTCGTGTCCACAATCTTCAGCGCCATGGGCGCGTCGCGCTTCTGGCGTTCGACGGCGGTTACCAGCGTCTGCCAGTTCGACGCGCGCGTAAGGCCAAGCATGACCCCGGCGAATCCAAACACCAGCACAAACGAGACCACCACAAAGATACGCAGGGTCACGTCGATCTGCGGCAGATACCAGAGAAGGTATTGGCCCGCGAAATATCCTACCACCAAGGCCAACACGATGGAGACCAGTGCGGGGGCAAGGCGTTCGTACAGTTCTTGCGTCACGAACATCACGACCAGCAGCACGCAGGCACCGACGCCCGCGCCTGCCAAGCCGCCGCCAATCAAGTAAGGCCAGGTGTTTGAAAACAGACTCGGGTCGAAGGCGTTCGCGCGGGGCGCGCCGATGTTGTAGATGTACTGCCCCCAGATAACGCCCATGAGCATGCAGGCAAGGAAGAACAAACCACGGATGATCTTAACCGGCATGGCGGCACGCATTCCGTCTTGTAACGCCAGAAGCACCCCTGTTCATCGGCATCCTCCATCCATTGTCAGGACGAGTTATGAAACAACTAATCGCACTATAACAATTTTCAAACATGCCATGCACCCGCAAGGGCTACATGCGTTCCAGTACTTTTTCCACAATCGCGCTCATCAGTGGCTCAACGGCGTTGGCCACGGCGATGATGTGTTCTAACTCGGCAGGCTTCAGCGCATCGGGGAAACATTCGTCGGTAATGGCGGAAAGGCCCAGCACCTTGAGCCCGGCGTGCACCGCCACAATCACCTCGGGGACGGTGCTCATTCCCACCACGTCTGCGCCCATACCCCGCATCATACGGTATTCGGCACGGGTCTCGAGGTTCGGGCCCGAGCAGGCAAGGTACACCCCGCGTTGTAGCTTGATGTGTTTTTCCAGCGCCACGGCCTCTGCAAGTTCAACCAGCGCAGGGGTATAGGGGTCGCACATGTCGGGGAAGCGCGGGCCCAGTTCGTCGTCGTTCGGGCCAATCAGTGGGTTGTCGCCCATCATGTTGATGTGGTCCGTAATCACCATCAGGTCGCCCGCCTTGAACTGGGGGTTCATGCCGCCACAGGCATTGGAGACCACCAGCGTATGCACGCCCAGCGCCTTCGCCACCCGCACGGGGAATGTAAGCTGCTGCATACTGTATCCCTCGTAATAGTGGAACCGGCCCGAAAGCGCCACCACCACCTTGCCACCCAGCTTGCCCACTATAAGCTCGCCCGCGTGGCTTTCCACGCTCGACGTGGGGAAGTGCGGGATGTCGCCATAGGGAATCCGCGCGTCCGCGTCAATGCGGTCCGCCAAAGAACCCAGCCCGGTTCCCAACACAATCGCCACCTCGGGCTGCAACGCGGTCTGCTTGCGGATTCCCTCGACAGCAGCTTCAATTCGGGCACGCAAATCCATGGGTCACTTGCTCCTTAAGATACTTCTCGCCTAAAAACCCAACCTTGCGCGAACTTCTTCCGCGCGGCAGCCGGATAAAATCAAAACCTTGTCGCGGCTCTTGTCCCCGCGATACATGCTCACCCGGGATTTCGGCACACCCACCTTGTCGGCAATCGCCTCGCACACCATCCGGTTCGCCAAGCCCTCCGCCGGGGGAGCCGTCACCGCCACCTTCACTCCCCCCGCCTGCACAAACACGCTCACCCGAGAGGCTTTTGGCTGCGCCCGCACGGACACCAGCACGTCGTCTCCCCGTTGCTCAACCGGCAACATCCGCCGACTCCTCCAGCCACTGACCCATCCGCGAAAACTTGGCGGCCCGGGCCGCAAGGTCGGCCTCCGCCCCTTGGGGATGCGCCATTAGAAAGCTGCGCACCGTGTCGCGCATTCCCTGCACAGCCGGTTCTGGGTCGCGGTGCGCGCCTTGCGCACCTTCCGGCACAATGCTGTCAATCACGCCAAGCCGCAACAGGTCTGGCGCGGTAACGCGTAGCGCCGTGGCGGCGTCTTCCTTGCGGTTCACGTCGCGCCAGAGAATCTCCGCGCAGCGTTCGGGCGGGCAGATCATATACACGGCGTGCTCAAGCATGGCGATGTAGTCTGCCACGGCAATGGCCAAGGCTCCGCCGCTGCCGCCCTCGGACAATACAATTGAGAGTACCGGCGTGCGCAGGCCCATCATCAGGCGCAGGTTTTCGGCAATCGCCGGGCCTTGGCCGCGCTGTTCCGCCTCGATGCCGGGGTGTGCCGCTGGCGTGTCCACAAAGGTGACTATTGGGTGGCCCAGCCGCTCGGCCATGCTGAAGATGCGCGCCGCCTTGCGGTAGCCTTCGGGGTGTGCCATGCCGAAATTGCGCCGCACCTTCTCGTCCGTCTTTACGCCCTTCTGTTGGCCCGCCACAAATACCGTGCGTCCCTCGAAGCGGCCAATGCCGCAGACCATTGCGGGGTCGTCGCCATCCATGCGGTCACCGTGCAGCTCGATGAATTCCTCGAAGACTCGCGCCGTGAAATCCAGCATACGCGGGCGGTTCGGGTGGCGCGCCAATTGCACCTTGTCCCACGCGGTCATTGCCGCCAGAGCGCGCTCGCGTTCTTCCGACAATTCACGGAAGAGCGCCTGGCGGGCATCGTCTGATTCCGCCACTTCCAATTGCTGTTCAATCTCGAACAGCCTCTTCTCGAAGGGGAGCACATGGTTCGCCACGGTGCGATAGATTCCCTGTCGTTACATTAGGTTCCGCAAGCGCGCACATTCTACCAGCCCGGCACGCGCCGCCGATAGTCGCACGTGGTGCGATTTAGGGGGCCGCTCCAAATGCAAGCATCCCGGGCCAGCATACTGGCCCGGGACGCGGGATTTCATGCATTGGGGATTTAGACGGCCTCGAGTAGCCCAAGGGGAGCTTCGCCGTAGTACTCGGTGTAGCACTCTACGTGCCAGAATTCTTCGTTATCCAGCTCCACCGCCTCGCCCACCTGGAACTCCATGTTCCCGATTTCCTCATTGCACATTGCGCAGCACTTCATTTGTAATCACCTTCCTTTCAGTAAATATTTTTTGCCCTTCTTGCGCAAAGGCGAACAGCTTATACCACAAAAGATTTTTTTTGTCAACAAGTTATTTGGGTGCAAGGTCACAATTCGTTCAGCATTTCTGAAAACTACGGCTTTGCCGTAGTTCCTTTTGTCAACCCCAAACGCACTTTCACCACGGGGTTCTCAGGCGCGGCCTGCTCTGCTTGCCGCCACGCGCTTTCGCGTATGGCATCCGGCTCCGCCTGTAATGCCCCCTCGTATGCATACGCAAGGGCAGGTTCCTGAGGCAGAGCCTCCATCCCCCGTAACAATGCCTCGCGGTAGGAAGATTCCCCGCCCTGCAACTGGGCAATGCGGGCAAGGGCGAGGTGCATTTCCGCCAGCACCAAGCCAGCCGCTAGCCTCTCTTCAATACGTGCCTTGGCCTCGTCCAGCTTTCCTTGCCCAATCAACTGGTAGATGGCCGCCGCCTCGGCGCGCGCGGGGGGCAGTCCGCCTTGTGGCTGCGGAAAGGGACCGCCATTGCCGAAGGCAGTGCCCAACCGTTGGAACCGCCGGTTGAGCGCGGGCTCTTCGCTCCGGGCAAAGGATGGATTGATGGAGATGTTCCCCGTGGTGGTGACCAGGTACAACCCATGGAAACGGTTGGCAAACTGGGTGGGAATGCCTATGGCATCGAACCTGCCCCACATCGTTGGGCCGTGAAACTCGGGCACGTTGAAGTAGTAGCGGATGCGAATCCCATCGACATCCGCCACAGGGCAGGCCCGTGCAAGTGTGCTGAAATCCTGGGCGCCGCTCTCGGTCTGCATGAGGACTTCCATGGGGGAAAAGCCCATATAGCTCTCGAACTCGACCATCAGGTACAACGGCCTGAAGTGTGCGACATCCACGGGTGGTTCTGGCAACACGGACGGGATGGGCACAAGCGGCTGGAAGTAGGTCCATTCTCCCCACGCCACAGCGCGGGTGGGGATGGCCTGCAAGCCTTCACCTACCGTCATGGGCAGGCGTTGTTCCAGCTTGCCTATCTGCCACACCTGCCATGGCAAAGCCAGCAGCCAAGGCAATACCAGCAATAGTACGCCCCCCATCGCCACGCCCGCTGCTCGGGGGAACAGGCGCATCGGTGGGCACTCTGCCTTGCGCGTTGCCCAAAGCCAAACCTGCCGCCATGCCAGCATGAAGAAGCCAATCGGAACAAAGTACAAATGCACGGCGTGCCGCCATTCGTATTGCAGGCTGGTGATTCCTCCGAAATAAAGTAACAACGCCAACAGCAGCGCGGCCAGCCGCAGGTTGCGCAGGGCAATGGCACTCAACACCGCCATGGCATATACCACGCCCAGCCACCGCAATTGCGCGCCGAACAGGTCCATCCCCGACAAGGGATGCTCCGCCACCCCTCGCAACACCTTGATCACCGCCGCATAGGCGCGCAGCATAAAGTCCGCAGGGAAGGTGCGCAAGGCCTCGAACACGAAATACTGTCGCTCATCGGGCGACCGTTCGCCGTAGGCGTTGTCGTATGCATTGCTCACCCCTAGCAGGCTACGACGCGCCAGCCCGTTGGCAATGCCCGAAACATAGAAGTCCTGCTTCACCGGCACCTTCTCATAGGCCGCGCGTTGGAGGCCCAGGTCGTCGTCCAACGTGGAGGACATGCCCATTATCGTGTCGTGATAAACAGCCGCACCTTGGGACTGGAAAGCCCATAGCACTGGCGCAGCCGCAAGCAGGAAAGCGACCGTGAATGTCGCCAGCGCAATAACGCGTTGCCGCGCTGCATAGCCGCTTGCGGCCAAGGGCGCACACACAAGCACCAGCGCGATGGGGGGCAGCGCCACGAAGAGATCCCTGCGAAAGCCAAGCCCAAC
>JBIKMR010000108.1:0-12725 GCA_044359155.1 Candidatus Hydrogenedentales bacterium
TGGCGGCATAGTTGGCAACCTGCAAGCCAATGGCATCCAGCTCGTCGGCCTCTATGATCGACACGCCAATGGCGTGCGGCCCCGCCTGAAGCTCGGCAAACAAACCTTCGCGCTGGGCCTCGGTCAAGAGCTTCGAGTCATTCAGCCCCGCCACCGGGTGCGCCAACACCACCGCCGCCGCCACTATCGGCCCCGCCAGCGGCCCCCGCCCCGCCTCGTCCACCCCTGCCACGCGCAGGAATCCTTGCTCTGCGGCATTGCGCTCGAAGGCGTAGAGGTCCTCCATGGTCTCGGGGACTTTAGCCTTTGGCATCGTCATCGTCCTGCTTCACAATCTTGTCCAACGGACGGAACAGCAATTCTCCCGGCAACACGGGTGGCCCGGCCACCGGGCGGGTGGCGTCTGCGTAGACGCCTTGAATCAAGGTGAGGAACAGCACGCCCGTGACTAAGCTGATGAGTTGTGCGATGAAGTTGAAGAGCGCCAGTTGTATGGGCGCGGGTTCTGCTTCAATAAAGAACCTGAGCAGTAACTGCAACAAAGTGCCTGGCCCGGCCATGATGCTGCCACAAAGAACCAGTTCGATCAGTCGTCCCTCGGTGAGCGCCCACGAACGGCGAAGGGCAGCCACGGGTTCCTTGCGTTCAAACAGAACTACACAATGCACAAGGCTCAGACGCAAGCCAATGTAGATGCCAGGCAGGATGAGGAGCATGAAGCCTGCGAACATCGCCAACAGGGAAAGCATAAATGCAGGCAACATGTACGGATACGCCTGCAACGACGCGCGGTAAGCCTCGGTAATCTCTATCTCACCCCGATTGCCAATCCTCGCAAGTGAATATAGCAGGGCCCCGATCCAGAACGGCATAGCCAGTAGAAAGCTGGATCCCACCATCATGTTCAACAGTGCCCCGGAATCCCCCATCAGGTTGGCGCCCAGCCCCAGCGCCACCAAGGGCAGCTGCACCAGCAGCACTACGGTGAACAGGTAGGGGGCATGTTTTCCAAACAGGGCCAGGGAAGTCAGGAATCGTTCTCGCATCATAAACCTTATCGAACAGGTCGAAAGCTGGTTGAGGGGGATAACACCGGACGCCATCGAAATCATCCGCGATGGGAAAGGGGATTACAATAGCGCACTTGCGACCCGCCTGAATGATTTCTGCGAATAAAAATGCCACAGGACGCCAAGCGTCCTGTGGCCTCAGTTCGCTTATGTTTCTAAACTCTAGCGGCTCAGCGCGGCGTACTTCCGGCCCTTGCCCACGGCCTTGCCGCGCAGTTCGCCGATGTTGTCCACAATCTTGCGCACCGCCTCGGCCACCGTGTCCATGTCTTTCTTCTTGTTCATCAACAGCACATGGTGCACGCACACGCCGCTCTTCTGGTTCGCGTCGATGCAGGCGGGAATCTTGTTGAGCGCCGGATTGATGGCCTTGTAATAGTCCTTGCCCAGCTTGTGGCGATTCTTGCTCAGGGGCTTGTAGAGGCCGCAGTGATTGAGCGGTTCATAGGGCGGCTCGAAGGCGTCGCCCGTGCCCAGCTCCGCATTCAGCGCGCCGCAGAACTGCGTGTTGGTCACGCCCAGTTCCTTGGGGTCAATGCGGAAGGCGAAGTTGAAGTAGCTCTGCTGCGTCACTTCCTTGCGGCGGCGCAGCGGCAGGATTCCGGGGATGCCCGCCAGCAGGCTGTTCAGGTAGATGGCGTTTGCGTCGCGCAGTTTCACTTGCTTGTCCAGGCGGTCCAGCCCGCCCAGCAACATCACCGCCTGAAACTCGGTAATGCGGTAGTTGCCGGACTGCAGGGTGGTTTCCATTCCTGCAGGCTTGGTCAGGCCGTAGACCAGCGGGCTGGCCTCATAGGGCCGACCGCAATTGCGCAGGCTGTCCAGCTTGTAGAACACGTCCTTATTCTTCGCGGTGATGAAGCCGCCCTCGCCGCTGGACAGCACTTTCGATTCCTGGAAGCTAAAGGAGCCGCAATCGCCGAACGACCCCACGCCCTGCCCTTTCCAGAAGGTGCCGTGCTGGTGCGCGCAGTCTTCAATGAGCGCCAGCTTGTGCTTCTTGCAGATATTCACCAGACGGGTAATGTCGGTGACCGCGCCGTAGAGATGCACCACGATCACTGCCTTCGTGCGCGGAGTGATGGCGGCCTCCAGCTTGTCGAGGTCAAGGTTCCACGTGTCTGGCTCAACGTCCACCAAGCGAGGGATGGCGTTCACGTCCACGCACGCCGCTGCCGTGGCCTGCCACGTCATTCCCGGCACCAGCACTTCGTCGTACGCGCCAATGCCCAAGGCTTCGAGCGACATCTGCAAGCTCACCGTGCCGTTCGCCACGCACAGCCCAAACTTCGCCTTCTGGTATTCGGTGAACGCCTGGGCAAACTTCCACTCGATGGGGCCGTTGTAAGACCAGCGGTTCGAGCGCACCACCTCCGCCATCAGCTTCGCGTCCGCCGCCGTGCTCACGGGCCACTTGGCCCAGCCTTCGTTCTTTGCCTGCACCGGCGCGCCGCCGTTCACTGCCAACTTCGCCATGGTCTTCGTTCTCCGGTTCTCTTTATAAGACTTATAGGTCCTATACGACTTATTGGTTTTCGGGTGCGCCCACGCTGGTGGGCTGCCAGCCCCGGCCACTGGCCTTGGCCAAGTCGGCCTGTGCGATGAAGTAATCTCCTAGCGCCTGCACCAGCCCGGTGCGCGCCTGCACCAGCGCGAGGTCGGCATCAAGCGTTTCGGTCTGCGTGCCCACGCCCTGCTGGAAACGGAGGTCCGCAAGCGACTGCCCCTCTTGCGCTAGCTGTACCGTGGCAAACTGCATCAGGATGCGCTGCGCGGCTTCCTTCGAGCGGATGTGCGATTGGCGCACATCGAGCGCCACTGCCCGCTCGAGCTCGTGGCGCTGGTGCTCAAGCTGACGCACCTGCGATTGCGCCTCCATGATCTGGTTTTTCACCCGCCCACCGGTATACCAATCCCAGCGTACACCCACCGTGGCGGCAAAGCCCTGCGGAATAAAGTCGCCCGCACCCTCAAGGTGCTGGTATTGCATCAGCCCTGCCACCTGCGGGCGGCCATCGGCGCGCTTCACCGTAACTTGCTCCTGCGCGGCGGCGATGGTCTCACCCAGCGCGTTGAGTTCCGGGCGCTTCTCCATGGCCTCCGCCACAATGTCGTCCAACGCCTCGGCGGGCGTGGCAGCGGTAAACCAGTCCGGTTGCAGGTATAACGGACCTTCGCCATCCAAGCCCGTAAGGCGGCGCAGGTTCAGGGTGGACACATCGTCCGCCGTAAGTGCGCGGGCAAGGTCCGCCTCGCGTGCTTTCAGTTCCGTCTGTGCGCGAATCACCTCGAAGCGGCTCACCGCACCCACCTCGAGCGCCTTGTTCGCGTCGGCCAGATGCCGCTGTACGGTCTCCGCGCTTTCGTTCGCCACCCGCACCAGCGCCTTTGCAAGCAAAGTTTCGTAATACGCCCGCGTCGCCTCAAGCGCCACCGTCGTCAGGGTCGCCTCGCGTTGCAGCCTCTCCGATTCCGTCAGGTGGTTGGTGGCGCGAATGGCTGCACCAATCTTGCCGCCCGCATAGATCACCTGCTGCAACGTCACGTTGGCGGCGACAATCGCCTCGCCCAGCTTGAAGCCATCCACGTCAATGATCAGGTCCGCCAGCGGAGTCGAAGATATCTCCTGCTTCAGCCCGCCTAGGTAGGCCAACTGCAACTGGCTGGCCAACTGCGGCTTCCGCGCCGATTCCGCCTGCGCTCCTTGCGCTTCCCGCTGCACGATCAGCTCTTCCGCCGCCTTGATGCGCCCACTGGTTTCTATCGAACGCTGCACCACCTCGGCCAGACCCAACTGCGTTGCGCCCTCGGGCGTTTCCTGCGCGTCGTTCACAAAGGCCCGGGCGTCCTGAAATACATCCAGCAAAGTGGCGGGCGTAGCCGAAAGGGTAGCCGCCTCGACTGGCGCGGCCTCCGCCTGCGCAAACACAGGCAGCGCGCCAGCCAACAGGCAAGACACGGTCAGCAAGACCGAGGGAAGGATTTTCATGCAGAGGCTCTCCAGCCGCGCATGATACCGCCCCGGACAGGGGGCGGTAAAGTTGCGGGCTTGCACTTATTCTATGAACTTGTCCTTGGGCAATGCGTTGCTTTCCAGTCAGCAGCCCCCTAGAATCATGGCATGACCATCAATCTCAAAGTACAACAGGGCTCCATCGTATTGCCGGAAGAACTGCACCTTCCCGATGGCACCGAGGTTCAACTTGTGGTTGTGGCCTTGCCGGGGCAACAGGACCGCTCACACCGCTTCGGCTTTGCCAAAGGCAAGTTCAAGGTCGCCGACGACTTTGACGAGCCGCTCGAAGACTTCGCCCCCTACACCTGATGGGACTCTTGCTTGACACCCACGTCTTCCTGTGGCTGGCCGATGACTCTCCGCAGCTTTCCAAGGCAGCACGCGACGCCATCTGGGAAAGCGACCGGATCGTCTTGAGTGTTGCCAGCATTTGGGAGCTCGGCATAAAGCATTCCCTGAAAAAGCTATGGACTCCTGACGATGACTTCGGCAGCCTTGTTCAACAAAGCATTGAACTGTGCGATGTCGAAATCCTGCCGGTTGGATTGCACCATGCGATCGCGGCGAACAGCCTGCCCTTGCTGCACCGCGACCCTTTCGACAGGATGTTGATTGCCCAGTCAATGACAGAAGGGCTGGCGCTCGTTTCGCAGGACACGGAGATCAGACGCTACGACTGCACGGTTGTCTGGTAGCTTGCCGAATCAACCGCTTGGTGAGCGCGCTGGATGAAAGGAAAGCGAGCGTTGTGATCCGGAACTTGTTTCGCAAAATCTTTCGCGGGGCGCGCTACTACGCCATTGCTACATGCGGGTGTATCTTGGGCATTTCATTCGCCTTTGTTGTCTTTCTTTGCCTGCGAACTTTGGAGTCATTGATTCCAGGAATGGGTCTAAGCATCGCTTTGGGAATCATATTGGGTGCTATCTCAATTGCAACGGGATGGGCTATCGGAGCGAGGTTTATAACCCATCGCATACAAGAGCGCATCCCCGAAGTGTGCCAAACCCCCTACGAACGAGGCATGTTTTGCGAATTCAAAAAAGCAGTATGCTTCTCGGCAGCTATCTTGTTCTTTATCATCACACCAAATACGCTTATCCGAACACCGGTGACCGGCTGTGTAATGGGCGGAATTTCACTGGGTGCATGTTTGTATGTGTACATACTTGAATCCAAGTTGCGCAGACTGAATTCGTACCTGTGAAAATGCTTCCTCGATACTCCCTCGCTGCAGGAGAGGCGGCAGAAGTTTAATACCACAGAGCGGTAAAGCGACCGATCACGTAGCTCCACCTGTGGTTCTGCTCACCGGCAGCATACGCGACTTGACCTGCTACGGTGTTGTGGAGGGGATAGCCGAACGAACGCGAGCCATAACGATGCCGCGCTTTTCGTAGAGAATTTCCTTGCCGGTGACCACGCCCTTCTCCTCGAGTTCTGCCAGGTCGGGCGAACGGCAGACCACGATTTCCCCGTCGGCGGGCATCCGCTCCTCGGAAGTAGCTGCGCGATAGAAGAGGAAGCTGGGCATCTTGAATGCGTAGAGCACCACGGTCCAGTTGTTCTGCTTGGCGAGCAGGGCCGCGTCGCGCACGGGCGCTTGCAGCAGGTGCGCGGCTGCGGGCATGGCGGCAAAGTTGAATGCCGTGGCCAGCGCGCAGCAGGCGCAGATGACACGCGCGCGCGCCGGAACCTTTCCCAAGCAGGCGGCAAGGGCCAGCGCAAACGCCACGCCCAGCGCGCCGAAGTAGGCCGGGGTGAAGGCCCCGCCCAAGTCCGCCATTACCGCCAGCGCGAAGGGATCGTCCACACGCCCCTGCACCACGGGCACAAGGAAAGGCAGGATGGCCAGCAAAAGGCAAAGCGCGGCAACAGGTATTCCCAACGATGCGCCGGGTTGGCGCTCGTGGATGCGGCGCGCCGCCAGCAGGAACAGCGGCGTGTACCCGTACAACATATAGTGCGGCAGCTTGGTGCCCAGCAGGGAAAACATGATGAACACCACCGCGAACCAGCAGAGCAGGAAGCGGTCCATTGGAGCAGCAGCCAGCGCGCGCGCGTTGCGCAACACCCCGAGAACGGGCACAGTAAACGGAAGCGTTCCGATAATCACCACCGGGATGTAGTAGAACAAACCACCGCCATGCCCCTCGAGCGGCTTGGCCGCGCGGTGTACCGTTTGTTCCATCACCCAAGCATAAAGCAGCGCGTTCCCTTGGTCGAGATAGGCCGCAATGGGCCAGGGCAGCGCGATTGCAAAGAACAACGCCCACACCCAAGGGCGCGTCATGCTGTGCCGCCATAGGTCGAATCGGCGATAGCTCAGGCAATAAGCCAGCGTGGCCAGCACGGGAATGAGGAAGGCTATCGGCCCCTTCGTCAACGTGCCCAGCGCAATGAAGGCCACCGCCTTGTACAGGTGAACATCGCGGCGGGTGTCGTAGTGATCATAGAGCGAGAACATGGCGGCGGTGAGCAGCAGGTTCAGCAGCGCGTCGGCAATCGCGGCCTTGCCCACCAGCGCGGGCTGCAGCGCCGTGAGCAGCGCCAGCGCCGCGATGAATGCGGGCCCCGCGCCGAAACGCTTCGACGCAAAGCGCCATGTGATGAAGCACCATGCCAGCGTGGCCAAGGCCGAGGGCAGGCGAAGAGCGAACTCGTTGAGGCCAAAGGTGTGCGCGCTGGCCGCCTGCAACCAGTAGATGAGAATCGGCTTGTCGTACCGGGGCGCGCCATTTAGGTACGTCATCAGATAGTTGCCCGAGGACATCATCTCGCGCGTCGCCTCGCTGAACGCTCCCTCGTCCTTGTCGAACAAGGGCGCCATGCCCAGTGGAAGGATGCAAAAGATCAGCGCGAGAGCGGTGAGCAGCGCCCAATCACGCAGATTGGAGCTGCGGGTCAACGGCGTTCCGTGCGGCGGAGGGGACATGTTCCGGGTATTTCCAGTGGCGATCAAGGATATAGGCGCAGAGTATTCCAAGCAGCGCCCCGGCGATGAGGTCACTTACAAAATGCATTTGCAACACCACGCGGGTTGTGGAGAACAGGGCAGCGACGACAAGCAAGGGGGCTCGCCAGCGTGGCATGAGCACCGCAAGCGCGGCACATGCAGAGAAGAACACCGTGGCGTGTCCAGAGGGGAAGGACTGGTAAGCCTCCACCACGCGCCCGAGGTAAAACCCATAGGTGTCTTCCTTGAAGTACAGTTTGGGGCGCGCGCGGCTAAACAGGGGCTTCAGTATGGTGACCGCAATCCCGGACACGGCAACCGTGGTGAAGACGTAAAGCGCCCGGCTGGCCAAGTCCCGGCGAATGTTCCACAACAGGGCGCCGAGAAACAGCGACGGCACCAAGTACCACTGCGCTTCCCCGAACTTGGTAAAGAAGCGGGCAACGAAGGTTACGGGTGTTTCCTGGTAAGGATGAAAGAAGACGGCAACCGGCAAGTCAATGTAAACGTAGCAAACGACCATGGCAACGATAGAGAGAGAAATTGCTGCCAATTGTCTCCAAGAGAAATAGGCTATGGAGGCGTTCATGTCTCAAAGCTCCCAGGGTCCGCGCAATCCTGCGGGCGTACCGTGATAGCCTAAAAAGAGACTGTTCAGATCAAGTTCGCATAAGTATCAAATTCAGTTAGAAATTGACAAAGAAACGCCCTACGCCATGCGCTTATTAAAGCGGAGAGTGGCGATGCTTAGGACGACGGTGGCCATCAGCGCGAGTATGGCGCCGTTTTGCCAGAGGTCGATGAAGCCTGCGTCGCGCAGGATGATGCCGCGCAGGATATGTATGAAGTAGGTGACGGGCACGAACTGGCCGATGATGTAAATGGGGTAAGGCATGTTTTCCTGCGGGAAAACGAACCCAGACAATAGCACGCTTGGAAGGATGACGAGGAAGGATATCTGTAGTGATTCCATTTGGGTGCGTGCGATGGTGGAGATCAGTAACCCAAGCCCCAGAGTGCAACAGAGGAAGATGAGGGTGAACCCGGCCAACAGCAGCAGGCTGCCGGCCACGGGCACTTGAAACAGCACGCGCATGACGATGAGCACGGAGATGGTTTCCACCACCCCCACCACGCCGTAGGGCAGCAGCTTGCCGAGGATTAGCCCCAGCCGTGACACGGGAGTGACCATCAGTTGTTCGAGCGTGCCGTTCTCTTTCTCGCGCACTATCGAGAAGGCAGTAAGCAGCATGGTAACCATTTGCAGAATCACACCCACCAGCCCCGGCACCATGAAGTTGGCGGTGCGCATGTCGGGGTTGAAGAGTACGCGCGCGCGGGACTCGATGAGCGGGGCCGAGGGCCCGCCCAGCGATTGCGCCAGCGAGGCGATGGATTCGCGCAGGGTGATCGAGTTGCTTACGTTGAGCGCCTGCATTGCAATGGTTGAGTTGCTGCCGTCTATCATCACTTGCACGCTCACCGGCTGCCCCAGCAGCACGCGGTCGGTGTAGTCCGGAGGAATCTTTAGCGCCACACCCACGTGACCGCGTACGATCTCGTTGAAAAGCGCCTCGTCGGAAGCGACGGTCTTCTTCACGTCGAAGTAGCCCGAGTTGATGAAAGCCGCCACCAGGTCGTTGCTGGCCTCTCGCCCGTCCAGGTTGTAGACCGCCGTGGGAATATGCTTCACGTCCATGTCGATGGCATAGCCGAAGATGGTGAGCTGGAGGCTGGGCACCAGCAGCATGAAGAAGAGCGTGCGCGGGTCGCGCAGAATGTGGCGCGACTCCTTGTAAACGATGGCGCCCAGGCCCTCGAACCATCCACGGCGGTCATCCACGGGCACGCTCCTTCGCGCGCTCACGCGTCAGCGTCACGAACACGTCCTCGAGCGTGGGCGGAATCTCGTGGGCCTCACTGCCTTCAAAGCCCCCGCTGCGCAGGTCGCGTATCAGCCGGTCCCGCGTGCCCAGGTCGGTGAGCACATGCAGCACATCGCCAAAGATGGTGGCGTCGCGCACGTAGTCGAAGGTGTTCATGGTGCGCATGGCGGCGGCCACGCGGGGCGCGCGCACTTCCATGCGCATCGCGCCCTCGGGGGTCACCTCGGGGTAGGCCTTCAGTTCCGCAGGCGTGCCGCACACGATAAGCTTCGAGTAGTACATGTAGCTTACGTGGCTGCACCGCTCGGCCTCGTCCATGTAGTGCGTGGTGACAAAGAAGGTGACCCCGCGCCCGGCGAGTTCAAAGATGAGGTTCCACAGGTCGCGCCGCGCCACGGGGTCGATGCCCGCCGTGGGCTCGTCGAGGAACATCAACTGCGGGTGATGCACCAGCGCGCAGGCCAGCGCCAGCCGCTGCTTCCACCCTCCGGATAACTGCTGCGCAAGCTTCTTGCGGTGGTCCTGTATGCCCACAGTCTCGATGGCTTCTTCAATGCGCGCCTCGCGCTCGCGCCAGGGAATGCCATACACGCGCGCATAGAAGGTGAGATTCTCCATCACGGAGAGATCGGCGTAGAGGCTGAATTGCTGCGACATGTAGCCGATGCTGCGCTTGATGGCCTCGGTCTCCTTGAACACGTCGTAGCCCAGCACCGTGGCTGTGCCCGCGCTCGGGCGCAGCAGTCCGCACAGCATACGGATGAGCGTCGTCTTGCCGGAACCGTTTGGCCCGAGGCAGCCGAAGATGTCGCCCGCCTCGATGTCGAGCGACAGCTCGCTCACGGCAGTCAGCGCGCCGAAGCGCCGGGTGAGCTGGTCAGCGTGTATGACGATGTCGGGCATGGTGGGCGGGCCGCCTTCAGGAAGCCGCAGCGGATTTGTCGAAATGCGCCGTGGCCGACATGCCCGCGTGAAGCTTGCCGCCTGCGGAGTCCAGCTTTATCTTCACCTCGAAGACCTGCTGCACGCGCTCTTCTTCCGTTTGCAGGTTGCGCGGGGTAAATTCTCCTTGCGAAGCAATGAAGGTAATCTCGCCCTCGAAGCGCTCGTCGCCGTGGGCGTCGGTAGTAATGGGCACTTTCTGTCCTAGGCGCACCCGGCCCAGCATCAACGCGCTCACGTAGGCGTCCAGCTCGAGGTCGTCCGGGTTCACCATCCGCACCACCGCGCCCGGCTTGATCAAGTCGCCCGCGCGCACGTCAATGGATTCCACCACCCCATCTATCGGGGCAAACACGGACATCTCGCGCAGGGCGGACTCCGCGCGTTGCACGTCCGCCGCCGCCGCCTGCCGTGCCGCCTGCGCCGCCGCCACGTCTTCCGTGCGCGCGCCCGCCTTCACCTCGTCCAGCATAGCCTGGGCGCGGTCCAGCCCGGCCTTGGCGGTGGCAATCTCCTCGGGCCGCGCGCCCGTTTCCAGTGCGGACAGTTTCTGCGCCACCGCATCCAGCTGTGCGCGCGCGGCATCCGCCAAGCCTTGTGCGCGGTCCAGTTCCATTTTCGATACCGCCTCGCGTTCCGCCAGCGGCTGGAGCCGGGCCAGCTCGTTGCTGGCCGTGTCGGCCTGGGCGCGGGCTGCATTCACTGCGGCGCGCCCCGCTTGAATCTCTTCCTTGCGCGGACCTTCCACCACCATCTGGTATTGCTGGTTGGCGGCGTCCAGCGCGGCTTCCGCCTGGCGCAGTTGCTCTCCGGTCGCACCCGCCTCTAGCTTCGCCACCAATGCCGCCGCCTTGGCCTCGTTCGCCTTGGCCGCCGCAAGCACCGCCTGTGCTTCCACATCGTCCAGCCGCAACAACACATCGCCCGTCTTCACCGCCTGCCCCTCCTGCGCGCCCACTTCGAGCACCCGCCCACCCACCTTCGACCCAGCATGGATGATGTCGCCTTCAATCTGCCCGGTCACGCGCAAGGAGTTCCCCTGCTCGGAAGAGCAGGCGGCAAGCATCAAGGGCAGCAAGGCGAGAAAGGCAAAGTGGCGCACGGCAGGATATCCCGATGGAGAGCAAAGGACACGCGCCTATTATGACGGTTACTAACACGATGCGCCAACCGGGGGCCACGACAGGCGATTCGACGTCAGGCCAGCACGCTCTGGATGATGTTGCCGTGTACATCCGTCAACCGACGGTCGAGTCCGTTGTAGTAGTAGGTCAGCTTGGTGTGGTCGAAGCCGAGGAGGTGGAGGACGGTGGCGTAGAAGTCCCACACGGTCACGGGGTCCACTGCCGCGCGGCGACCGAAATCATCGGTTGCGCCGTGGCTTGTGCCGCCCTTCACGCCTGCGCCCATCATCCAGCAGGTGAAGCCGTCCGGGTTGTGGTCGCGTCCCGTGGTGCCTTGCTGGTGCGTGGGCATCCTGCCGAACTCCGTGGTCCACAGCACCAGCGTGTCGTCCATCAGGCCGCGCTGTTTCAGGTCCGCCAGCAACGCCGCCGTGGGCTGGTCGAACACGGGGCAATGCCGCTCGTAGTCGGACTTCAACGTCTTGTGCGCGTCCCAGTTCAGCAGGCCATCCACGCCGGAAGCGCGCGATGCGCAATACAGGTTCACGCAGCGCACGCCGCGCTCGAGCAGCCGCCGCGCAAACAGGCAGTTGCGCGCATAGGCCGCCTTCAGCGGGTTGGCATCGTTGGTGCCATAGAGCGTGTGGATGTGCTCCGGCTCGGCGTCCAGGTTGCTCACCTCGGGCGCGGAAAGCTGCATCCGCGCGGCCAGCTCATACGCCGCCATGCGGGCGCGCAGTTCCGAATAGCCGGGGTTGGCCAGCTCGTGCCGCTCGTTCATGCGCGCCAGCAATCCACGCGTGGCGGCTTCCTCTTCCGGCGACACACCCTCCGGCGTGTTGATGTTTCTCACGGGTTGGTGCGCCGCCATGGTAATGGCCTGGTGCTGCGCAGGCAGGAAGCCGTTGCTCCAGTTGGCCTTGCCATTCGGCGGCTCGCCGCGCACGTCGGGCATACACACATACGCGGGCAGGTTCTCGTTCTCGCTGCCCAGCGCATAGCTGATCCACGCGCCCGCGCTGGGGAATCCCTCGGTCACGTGGCCCGTGTTCATGAACACGCAGCCCGGCCCATGCGTGTTGGTCTTCGATGTCATCGAATGCACGAAGGCGATATCGTCCACGTGCCTCGACAGATGCGGCAGCAGCGTCGAAATCATCTTGCCGCTCTGGCCCGCAGGGGCAAAGGGCCACGGGCTCTTCATCAGGTTGCCGTTCTTGCCTTGGAAGCTGAGCACGTTTTCCTCGCCCGGCAAGGGCGTGCCATCGTACTTGTCCAGCATGGGCTTGTGTTCCCACAAGTCCATGTGCGAAGCGGCACCCGGGCAGAACACCTGCAACACCCGCTTCGCGCGCGGCGTGAATTGCGGCCCCGTCGGACCCGTGGCCGCAAACAAGTCCCGCGCCACCAGGCTCGACAACCCCACCGCCCCCAGCCCGGTATACACGCTCGACAAGAACCCGCGCCGCGACAGGTATTGCTCGGCCAAGGCAAGGCCCAGATCATGCTTCTTGTTCATGCCGTCCACGCTAGAGCAGGCGGGCAGGGGATGTCAACGAGGGAGTTTACTCTGGTGTGCTTTCCCCTGCGCCAAAGGTGGGTGCGGGGGTGATTGGCTTGGGGGCTTCCTTGGGCTTGGGTGCAAGCAGGGGGAAGAGCAGCACCAGCACGATGAGGGTGACCAAGGCTGCGCCGATGATGTACTGCATGTTCTGGCGTTTGCGGGCCTTG
>JBIKMR010000366.1:0-3576 GCA_044359155.1 Candidatus Hydrogenedentales bacterium
GGGCTCAAAGACCCAGGCGGAGGTGCGACGCTTTCTAGAACACTGGATGACGCGCTTCAACGCGCTCTACATGGCCGTGTCCCTGCCGCCCGAGTTTGCCTACCCGGAAGCCTCTGCGCGGGGGACGCTGCTCGACACATGCGTGCTGCCGGTGGCCCGCCACTTCAACAAGCCCTTCGCCATGATGATAGGCGTCACCCGGCAAGTGAACCCCACCCTGCGCATGGCAGGCGACGGCGTGGGCACCGCCAATGTGGGCGCGGTCGAGCGCCTCTGCGCGGCCTACCCGGACAACAAGTTTATGGTGACCATGCTCGCGCGGGAAAATCAGCACGCTCTCTGCGTGGCCGCACGCAAGTTTCGCAACCTGCTGCTGTTTGGGTGCTGGTGGTTTTTGAACAACCCCAGTCTTATTGAAGAAATGACCCGGATGCGCATCGAGATGCTGGGCCCCAGTATCATGCCCCAACATTCCGACGCTCGCGTGCTCGAGCAGATGCTCTACAAATGGTCCCACTCGCGCGAGGTGATTGCGAAGGTGCTGGTCGAAAAGTATGACGACCTGCTCCACACCGGATGGGTGCTGACCGAAGAAGAAATTCAGCGAGATGCATCCCAACTGCTGGGCGGAAACTTCTGGAAGTTTTTAGAGAGCTGACCGCCCTCGCCGTCTAAGGCAAAGGCGCAGGCGCGTCATACATGATGGTGTAGATCAAGTCGCCGCTGGTGTGGCGGCCTTCCACTTCATGGCTCAGGGCCGTCTGCACCGAGCGCACATTCACCGTATGCCCAATGATCCAGTCGTTCACGACCTTGTCCAGATCCTGCACCTTGTCCTCGTAGCCCTTAAAGGTCTTCAAGAAAATCATCGCGGTGGCTCCTATTGCTGCTGCGCTTCCTGCTGAATCTTGTTGATAATGCTGGTGGTGCTTTGCCCCTCCACGCCCGGCAAAATGGCGATGCGCCCCTTATAAGACTCGACCAGCTTTCGCTCTTCCTGGTTGATCGTGTCGATGGTGTAGTCCCCCCCCTTCACGTACACATCGGGATGTAATGCCTCAATGAGGCGCGCGGGCGAGGGGTCGTCGAACAGCAGCAGGTAGTCCACGCAAGTGAGCGCAGACAGGACGATGGCGCGGTCGTGCTCGTTGATGACTGGGCGCTCCGGCCCCTTGATGGCGCGGACGGACGCGTCGCTGTTCAGCCCCATTACCAACACGTCGCCTTCTTGCCGCGCATGGATTAGATAGGCGATGTGGCCCGCGTGGAGAATGTCGAAGCAGCCATTCGTCCACACCACCTTCTTGCCCTCGGCTTGCAGCTTCTTCACCAGCGGTTGCAGCTGGGCCAGACTCTTCAGTTTGGCGGGACCCTTGCGCCCGGCCAGTGCCTCCTCCACCTCCGCGCGCGACACCGTCACCACGCCCGCCTGAGTTACTGCAATGCCTGCGGCCAGGTTTCCCAACGCCGCGCATTCGCGCAGGGAACCTCCCGCCACACGCGCCAGCAACACCGCCGCCGCCACCGTGTCGCCCGCGCCGGTGACATCTACTGCGGTCACCGGGCCAGCGGCCACATGGTCCACCATGCCCTCGCGCGTGAAGATGGAGATGCCATTCGGCCCGCGTGTCACAAAAGCGTTGTGGGCGGATTGCGTGAGGAAGTGCCCGGCCTCAAGCAGAGAGGCTTCGTCCTTCACCTCAACGCCTGCGGCCAACCCCGCTTCGGTGTCGTTCGGCACCACGATGTCGATGTCGTTGAACATGCCTGCACGCGCGCGGGAATCCGCCACGGTGACCAAGTTGTGCGTGCGCGCCATTTCGCGCACCGCGTCCAGCACGGCAGGGGTGATGGTCGAGGACACCTGATCCCCCAACAGAATCCCCTGACAGTCCGGGGAAAGGCGACGAATCTCAGCAATCACAGCCGCTTCCACATCACCCGTCAGGGGTTTCGGGCGGGGTGTGTCCATGCGCAGCACTTCCTGCAGGGGGGTGTTGTGTCCACCAGCCCGCAGCTTGCCGTAGGTGCTGGTGGCGCGGGCAGGGTCCGCCACAATGCCGCTGGTGTCCACGCCGCGCTTCTCGAATTCCTCGCGCACCACGTTCGCGTTCGGGTCGGTGCCCACCACCCCCACCATGTACACCTTCGCCCCCAGCGAGGCGGCGTTGCACGCAGCATTGCCCGCCGCGCCCGGGTTGTATCGGCGCTCAACAACCTCAAACACGGGGATGGGCGCCTCGAGGCTCACCTCGGTAACGCGCCCCAGCACGTTCTCGTCCAGATAGATATCGCCAACGGTGAGAATGGTAAAACGGGGGAACTGTTCAAGCAGCGACAACAAGCGTGCGCGGTCTTCCATCGGGGAACCTCCAAGAGTAAGGGGATTCTATCGGAGGACGGGCGTGGAGTTCACCGAGGTGATTACAAGAGATCGACACATCGCCACGAATGCTTCTAAAACCAAGGGTTTTCTGGTTTCTCTCCCTCTCGCCCGGATGGTATAGTCTCCCCTTCACGTCCGAATTGTGGTCGCAATCACGAGGAGAATACCCATGTCCGAAGGTTACCGTCTTGGCACAAAGGCGCTGCACGCGGGGCAAGAGCCCGACCCGACCACGGGGGCGCGCGCCGTGCCGATTTACCAGACCACCTCGTATGTCTTCCAAGACCACGAGCACGCCGCGAACCTCTTCGCCCTGAAGCAGTTCGGCAACATTTACAGTCGCATTATGAACCCGACCGTCGATGTCTTCGAGAAGCGCGTGGCCGCGCTCGAGGGTGGGGCGCTGGGCCTGGCCTTTGCCTCGGGCTCGGCAGCAATCACGGCGGCCTGCCTCAATATCTGCCACCACGGCCAGAACTTCGTATCCTCCTCCACGCTCTATGGCGGCACCTACGCGCTGTTCTCGCATACCTTCAAGGACTTCGGCATCGAGGCCCGCTTTGTGGACGCCAGCGATCCAGCGAACTTCGCCGCGAAGATTGACGAGAAGACTCGCTTCCTCTATCTCGAATCCATCGGCAACCCGGCGAACGACGTGGTGGATTTCGCGGCCATCGCAAAGGTGGCGCACGACCACGGCATTCCGCTGATTGTGGACAACACGGTCACTTCGCCCTACCTGTTCCGCCCCATCGAGCACGGGGCGGACATCGTGGTGCATTCCGCCACCAAGATGATCGGAGGCCACGGCACCAGCATCGGCGGCGTGCTGGTGGACAGCGGCAAGTTCGACTGGAACAACGGCAAGTTCCCCGAGCTGACCGAGCCGAATCCCTCCTACCACGGCATGAAGTTCTATGAAGCCTTCCTACCCATCGGCAACATCAGCTATGCGCTTAAGGCGCGGGTCACCCTGTTGCGCGACACGGGCGCGTGCCTGTCGCCATTCAACGCATTCCTGCTCCTGCAAGGCTTGGAAACGCTGCACCTGCGCGCGCCGCGCCATTGCGATAATGCCGTGCTGGTAGCCAAGTTCCTCGAGGGCCATGCCTGCGTGGACTGGGTGAACTACCCTGGCCTGCCCAGCCACAAGGATTACGCCCGCGCAATACAATACCTTCCGAACGGTC
>JBIKMR010000109.1:0-12589 GCA_044359155.1 Candidatus Hydrogenedentales bacterium
GGTGTGGAGCGCGTATGGATCCAAGTTGGCAAGTGCGGTCAGGTCGCTGGCTATATCGCTTTCCACCTCGAGCTTGGCATCTTTACCCGCAGGAATCTCGATGGTGCCGCGCGCGTCTCCGAGCAGATCCCAGTCGTCCTCCAAATTCAGTGTCCAGGTGCGCACAAACACGCGCCCCATCGATCGATCCGGCGGGAAGGTCAAGGTGCGCACCGGCGGGGGAGAGGTCGCCTCGACAAAGGCCACCACTTCCGGCGGCTTCGAGCTGATGGCCGCAAGGGGCAGGGCCTGTTGCAGCTTGGCGCGTTCTTCATCGGTGGCGGTGGCGTCCAGGTAGAGCCGGTCCAGGTCCTTCAGGGCGGAGAGCGCCTGAAGGTTCTGGTCGGTCATATTGATGCCTGGCAGCCAGATGGATTGGAGATACTGGGTGTCGAGCGTGGCAAGGGGGCTTAAGTCTTCCACGGCGTCGTCCGCCACTTTCAGGTGGTATACGAGGCCATCTTTTACCGGCACCACGCCTTGCGCGGGCACGTGCGGTTGCCAGTCGGCCTCGTCGGTCGAGGCGGCGTCGCGCGTGTAGAGGTTGCCCAGGGAGCGGTCCATGGGGAAGAGCAGCTCTGGCTTCACCACGACGACCGGTGCCTCCGGCTGGCTCGCGCGGTCATAGATCAGGAAACCCGACACAAGCAGCAATCCCGCCACAAGGGCATAGAGAATGAACGGCGGGCGCTTCTGCCCTTTTACCCGCTTGAGCAGGTGCTCCGAGCGGGCAATGGCATCGTCACGCTGGCGTACCGCATCGCGCAGGGCGTCGAGTTCTGCCTTGGCGCGCTCGAGGTATTCCGCCTTCACGCCGCCCTCTTGGCGTAGTTTGTTGATTTCGACTTCCAGCTCGTCGCTGGATATCGAAGCGTCCTGGGTGCGTGAACGCAGGCCGCCGAGTTCCTGTTTCAACTCGGACAACAGTTTTTCAGTGCGCCGCTTTTCCTCGAGCGCCTCGTTGGCGATGCGCTCGCGGTCCTTCACCGATTCTTCGAGGGACTTCATCTGCTCGCGGGCGCGTTCCAACTGGCGGCTTTTGCTCTCCTCGTTCGAGCGCATCTGCTGCATTTCTTTTGCCAGCATCTGCTCCGAACGGCGCGCCTCTTCGGCGCGTGCGTGCAGTTCCACCAGTTCCTCTTGCAGGCTCTGCATGGCCTCGGGGTCAATATCGTGCGTGGATTCCATGTGCTGCTCGCGGTCGGCCAAGGCCTGCCGCAGCATCTCAACTTCGCCCTGCGCGGCAGACAGCGCCTGCGATGCGGCGGACTCGTTGGCCTTCAGCTTCTCGACCTCGCGCGCCAGCTCGATTTCCGAGCGCGATGCGCTCTCCGCCTGCGAGCGCAGCGTTGCCAGCTCGCCCTGCATGTCGGCCACCTTCGCGGCCTGTTCGATGCGGTCCTGCTCGGCGGTGGTATAGGCGGACTCCTGCGCGCGCATCTTGTCGCGCAGGGCGTCCAGTTCGCCACGCGCACTATCGAGCACGCCGGACTTCTCCGTGTGGCTGCTCCGCAAGTTGTCCAGTTCGCCGAGCAGTTTACCTTCCGATTGCTTGAATTGTTCCGCCTGTTGGCGCAGGTTGTTCAGTTCCAGTTCCAGCGCGGCCTTGGCCTCCGCGGTCATGTTGCTCTGCTGCATGGCGCGCGCGGCCTCGGCCTCGCGGTCGCCCAGCTTGCCTTGCAGAGCTTCCATCTGCGCGCGCGTGGCCTCGAGGGCTTGAGCCTTCTCGCGCTCGTTGTTGCGCAAGGCTTCCAGTTCGGCAGCCAGTTCGCGCTCCGACTGGGCGGCCTGTTCTGCTCGGGACCGTATGTTGCCCAGTTCCTGCTGCAACGAGTCTAGGGCTTCCTGCTGCTGCCTGCTGCGGGCCTCGGCCTCGGCCACGTCCTGTTCACGCAGGTCCAGGCTGCCGCGCAGGCGCTCCATTTCTTGGCGCGCCTGCTCGAGCGCGTCGGCCTTGGCATTGCCGTCCACGCGCAATGCGTCCAGTTCCTTTTGCAGCGCGCGCTCCGATGTAGCGGCCTCTTCCGCCTTTCCTTGCAGCGATTCCAACTGCGTGCGCATCTCGGCGATCACGGTGTCACGCTCGGCGTCGCGCGCCTCGGATGCTTGCAGCATCTGCTCGCGCGCGGCCAGCTTCTGCTGAAGTGATTCGATCTCGGTGCGGGTCTGCGAAAGGTTGGCCGCCTTGTCCAGTTCTTCCTGCCGCAGCTGGGCTAACTCGGTGCTTAATTTGCGCTCCGAATCCGCCGCGCCCTGTGCCTGTTCCTGAAGCGCGCGCAGTTCTTGTTGCAGTTTGGCCATGGCTTGGTCGCGTTCGGCCTGCTCGCGAGCGGCCTGCTGCATGGCGTCTTCGCGCTGTTGCAGCGCTTCCTGCATCTTGTTCAACTGCGCACGCGCGCCGTCCAGCTCGCGGTTCTTGGATTCTTCCTGCTCGCGCAGGGCGTCCATCTGGTTGCGGAGTAAGGACTCGGACTCGTCGGCGTTGCCCGCCTTTGAGCGCAGCGAGGTCAATTCAGACTGGAGCGCCTGGATGGTGTGTTGCAGTTCGGCCTTGTTCAGGCCCTCGGCCAGGCGCGCGTCCAAGCTGGCGCGCAGGGCATTCACCTGACTTTCTTGGAGGGTTACGGCGCGGGAAAGCATCTCAATCTGGGGGCGGTCCAGCAGGGGGCCAAGACTCTGGGCGTCTTGCAAGGTGCGCTGTAAGCGGGTGTTGGCATCTTCGCAGAGGTTGAGTGCCTCGCTGTTCCGGCCCAAGGCAGCCAAGCTGCGGGCTCGCAGGAAGAGCGCCATGTGGTTGGCCGGGGCCAGCGCCTCAACCTGTTTCAGCGTAATTAGCACGTCATCGTGCTTCTCACCCCGGTAAAGCTCTTCCGCCTCATGAAAGGCTTTTTCGAGTTCTTGAAGGCGCATCCCACCCTCCGGCATTTTCGAGTTTACAACCCGCGCTTCTGCTAGTGTACCATAAGGAGAGTCGGCTCCAAGTGTCGCACGTTGCGGCGCTAGCACCGACACGGGAGCCCATGCCTTGAGCGAGACCCAGCGAACGCGCGTCGGTCCTATTGGGAAGATTCTATTTGACGCCGGGGTGGTGACGCGAGAGCAAGTCACCGAGGCGTTGGATATCCAGCGTGCCGAAGGCGGCAAGACTTTCGAGATTTTGGTGCGGCTTGGCTACCTTGACAAGGACGCGCTGCACAGCGTGTTGTCCCGGTTGCAGGGCATTGCCACGATCGATCTTGATCACTTCAAAGTCTCCCCCGATTTGCTGGGTCTGGTTCCCAAGGAAATTGCCCTGCGGGAGCTGGTGTTGCCCATCGACAAGCTGGGGAAATTGTTGACGGTTGCGATGGCCTGCCCGCTAGACGTGGACACCATTGACCAGATAGAGCAGATCACCGGACTCAAGGTGAAGGCCATGCTCTGCCGTTACGATGACGTTGCCGAGGCGGTGGAGAAGCATTACCCCAAAGCGCGCACGGGTTCTGAGGTTCTGCCCACCTATGAACTTCCTACGCGCCACCAGACCGCAGCAACCGCTACGCGCAACCTGACCGAAGACGTCAAGCGGCTTGAAGTGCTGGCCGCCGCGCCCGGCGTGATGGATAAGCTGTTGCAGGCCACGCAGGGGGCGCAGCCCGATCTGCGCGCCGCCATGCAAACGGCAGCCGCCGACCCCGCGCTGGCAGGTTGGGTGGTGGCGCTGGCCAACACCCCTGCGTATGGGATGCCCTCGCAGGTGGAGAGTCTAGGACTTGCGGTGGCGCTGATTGGGGCAGACGGGTTGTGCGCTTCCGTGGGTACGTTGAAGAAGGACGCCCCCCAACCGCGCGCGGATTTCGCTGCTGCCTACGAACTCTCCCGCAAGGCCTCACTGGCTGCGGCAATCTTGGCAAAGAAATCCGGCAAAGTGGATCGCGGTGCGGCGTATACCGCTGCCCTGTTGCGTCGGCTCGGCTGGTTTACGCTGGCTACCTTGGCGCCCGCCGAGGTGGTGTCGTTAATTTCCGCAGGAGAGGCCGCTCGCTGTGACGAGGAGCGGAAGCGCTTCGGCATCAGCCACCTTGATGCGGGCGCACTGACTGCCAGCCGCTGGCGCTTCCCGGAAGCACTACTCGCCGCCGTAAGTTCTCCCGAAGAAGTGAAGCCCTCGCGTGCCAACGCTTTGCTGGCCGTCGCCTGTGTCGCTGCTACCTTGGTAGAGCGCGGGGCCGCCGAAGGCGCGGGTTGTCTCAGCCATATGCCGCATCACTTGACCACGCTGGGGCTCGACGCGGCAACCGCGTTTGAGGAGGTGCGGAAGGTGATTGAGGGGTAGTGCGCAATAAGAATCTTTAGCCGTCGATGAACTCAGATGAACCCCGAGAAATCCAAAGGCCCCGACTTTTATCGGAGTTCATCTGAGTTCATCGGCGGCTAATCTACTTCAACCAAACACAATCTTTAGCACCTGTTGCACCTCGTCCACGAAGTCTATCTTCACCGCGGCCCTTACTTCCTTGGGGATTTCGTTGAGGTCCTTGCGGTTCTCTTCCGGCAGCAGGATGCGGGTGATGCCGGCGCGGTGGGCGGCGAGGACTTTTTCGCGTATGCCACCCACGGGCAGCACGCGACCAAGCAGGGTGATTTCGCCGGTCATGGATAGTGCTGCCACGGGAGCGCGCTGGGTGAGTGCGGAGAGCATGGACACCAGCAGGGCGGTGCCTGCGGACGGACCGTCCTTTGGAATTGCGCCCTCGGGCAGGTGGATGTGCAGGTCGGTGTTCTTGTAGAAATCGGCAGGCAGCTTGAGCTCGGCGGCATGGGCACGCAGGTAAGTGTAGGCCGCCTCGGCGGATTCCTTCATAACGTCGCCCAGTTGGCCGGTCAGCGTCAGCTTGCCCTTTCCCTTCATCATCGAAGTCTCGACGGTCAGCACATCGCCGCCGCTCTGGGTCCACGCCATGCCAATGGCCACGCCGATGCGGGCCTCGGTCTCGCGGCGGATGGCGGAGTAGTCCGGCGGGCCAAGCATTTCCATGACGGTGGCCGCGTTTATCTTCGTGCCGCGCACCAGTTCGCCCGCCACTTTCTTTCGCGCCACCTTGCGGCACAGGTTGGCAATCTGGCGTTCCAGTTCGCGCACGCCCGCCTCGCGGGTATAGCGCTGGATTACCGTGTCCAGCCCGTCTGGCGTCAGCTTCAGGTCGCTCTTCTTCAGGCCGCATCCCTCGACCTGCTTGGGCAGCAGGAACTTCGTGGCGATGTTTTCTTTTTCGATTATCGTATAGCCGCTCAGGCGCACGACTTCCATGCGGTCATGGAGGGCGTAGGGTATGTCGAACTCGCTGTTAGCGGTTGCGATGAAGAAGACCTCGGAAAGGTCGAAGTCCACCTCGAGGTAGTGGTCGTTGAAGGCGCGGTTCTGCTCGGGGTCCAGCACCTCAAGCAAGGCGCTGGAAGGATCGCCGCGAAAGTCAGTGCTCATCTTGTCGATCTCGTCCAGCACAAACACGGGGTTACGCACCTTGGCGCGAATCATGCCCTGCACAATGCGGCCCGGCAGCGCGCCAATGTAAGTGCGGCGGTGGCCGCGAATCTCCGCCTCGTCACGCACCCCCCCCAGCGACATCCGCACAAACTCGCGGTTCATGGCCTTGGCAATACTCTGGCCCAGCGACGTCTTGCCCACGCCGGGAGGCCCCACGAGGCAGAGTATTGAACCCTTCGCCGCAGGCTTCAGCTTGCGCACCGCGAGGAATTCGAGGATGCGGTCCTTCACCTTATCTAGCCCGAAGTGGTCGGTGTCCAGTATTTCACGGGCGTGGGGGAGATCGATGTTGTCCTCGGTGCGTTTCTGCCAAGGCACGTCGCACAGCGTCTCGATGTAGCTGCGAATCACCCCGCTCTCGGGACTGAGCATAGGCATACGCTCGAAGCGGGCAAACTCGCGCTCGGCTTTGGCTTTCACCTCGTCCGGCATCTGCGCGTTCTGAATCGCCTTACGCATCTCTGAAAACTCGTCGCCGCCCTCTTCCTTGCTGCCCAGTTCCTGGTGGATTACGCGCAGTTGTTCCTGCAAGAAATGCTCGCGCTGCGCCGTTTCCATCTGCTCGCGCACACGCTGCCGCACGGATTGCTCAATGCCGATTAGGTCGTTCTCACGCATGAGGAATGAGTTCACCATTTCGAGGCGTACCCGCGTGGCGGACTCGTTCAGCAGGTTCTGCCGCTCTTGCACGCGCAGGGGCAGGTAGGCGCACATGGTGTCCACCAGCAGTTCGGGGTCGTCCAGGTCCTGCACGCTCATCACGATTTCTGGCGCTAGGCGCTGGGTCAGGCGGGCGTAATCGTTGAACAGGCCCACTGCGCTGCGCATGAGGCCTTTGGTGTCACGGTCCACCTTGGGGTCTCCCGATACGGGAATGACCATTGCCTCGGCGGGCGCTTCGTCCATGTAGAATTCTTGCACCACCGCGCGCCCCAGCCCTTCCACCACCACCTTCATCGTGCCATCGGGCATCCGGAGGGTTTGCAGAATCTGCGCCACCGTGCCGGTCTTGTTCATGTCTTCGGGTTTGGGTTCCTCGACGGTGGCATCCAGCTGCGCGCAAAGAAAGAGCGGCACATTGTCGGCGAGGGCTGTCTCGACTGCGGCCACCGAACCGGGCCGCCCCACCAGCAGTGGCAGCACCATGCGTGGAAACACTACCGCATCTTTCAGCGGCAGCATGGGCAGGCGCGCCTGCTCCGGGGTGGGCGGCAATGGCAGTTTACGGCGGCGTGACGGCATGGTGTGGGACCCCAAGGGAAATGCAAAACCAAACGGATAGTATACGGCTTGCAAACGGGGGCGGCAATGGCGCTGTGTTGGTGGTATTACGAAACCTTAGGGTGAGCGAAGAGGGCGTGAGCGAGGATGGCCTCAGAGATTCCACCATCAAACACGTGGGCGGCGAGGGAGAAGTCGTGGGAGCGGGAGCCTTCAAAGGGTACGGCACAGGGGATGCCCACGCCCGCGCAACGCATCGCCGTTACCCCCGCCCAGGTGTCCTCGAATCCCACCGTGTTGCGCAGGGCAGCATGGTCCAGCCCCAGCGCGCGGGCGGCGATGGTGTAGAGATCGCGGAAAGGCTTGAGCCGAATCTCGTGGCTTTCGTCGGCAGTGATGATGGCGTCGTAGAACTGCTCGGGCGAGGCAAAGGCGGCCACCAACCGCTCCCGCACAGGGGACGGCACGGGCCACTGGGCTACCTCGATGCGCAGTCCACGGAACACTTCCGTGAGAATGGTGCGCGCCTCGTAGTATCCCGAGGAAGTCACCAGCGCCACGAGCGTGGGGGCGGTGCCAAAGTTGACGGCGGCCTGCGCCAGCGCACTGCGCTCGGCATCGGTGGCAGCGCGGCCCGCTTGTTGTTCGGCCAGGGCAACGACTTCGTTGGGGCAATCCGCCAGCAGTCCCCGCGCCAGCGCACACGCCAGGCCCACGCCGCGCAACGGTGCAATGGCCGGGCGGGTGGAATCCCCGTACACGTCGGCGGCAACCAAGTGCCCCTCGCCCCGTGCAATCGCCGCGAAGTAGCCGTGCAGGTAGATGTAGTACACGTCGAGAATCGCGCGCCCCGTCTGCTCGCTGGTCTCGAAGGTGAAGACGCTGGACAGGGCGTCTACCAATGTCTCGTTTGCTGGCGTATCCACCAGCGCGCGCTCGTCCGTTTGCGCAAGCAGTTGGTGGAAGCGGGGATCATCCAGCACGTCCGCGCCGTTGCAGATGCGCACGGTGGTTTCGGCCTCGGCCCGGCGAATCGGATCGCGGTGCGGGTTCAGGTTCCACGCGGCAGACTTCAGGAAGTTGCGCTGCATCGAGACCGGGTCCAGCAGGTGGCCGTAGGTCTCCATCAAGTAGGCCACGTTGGTCGATGCGCTGGTGCCGATGATGTTCGGGAAGTCGCGCTCGTGGTCCAGCCCGTTGAATGCGGAGCTTCCATCAGGCCGACGTGTCACGTCGCGCAGGGCGCAGGTGAGTCCATGAATGCAGAGGTCCTCTGTCAGCGTTGTGGTGCCGTCCATGTCCATCAGCACGGCCCGCAGCGGGCCATCGGTGTGCGCGTGGCAGGGGGAGAGCGGCACCACATCATAGGGCGGAAAGGCCACGCCGTGGTTTTCAATGACGGCGAATTCCTGGGACAGGTCACGCAGGCGGGCGGTGGCTTGCTCAAGCGAAAGGGCGCGGGGGTTCGGCATGGGAAAGGCGGCTCCGTAACGACGGTAAGAATCAGGGGGTTGGCCGGGCAATGCGCCCGAAGCAAGGCTCGATAATGCTGCCCAAGTATAGCGTACCGCCGTGCTCCTCCACACTGGTGATGGGTGCGTAGCGTCCTGCCGGGTCTTGCAGGTTGTAGCGCACCTTGCCATCCGCGTCGATTCCCAGCACAAAGCTGTGGCGCGTTGGCTTGGGGCGCAAGGCCTCGGGCAGGCGTGCAATAACCTTGCGTAGGAACGGAACCGGAAGCGTTGCCTCCAGCGTGGCATCGCGCAAGCCGGGCATGGCCACCCAGAACACGCCGTCGGTTCCAGTGGACACATTGTCCGGGAAGCCGGGCAGGTTGTCGAGCAGCTTCTCGGTCTGCCCTGCCTTCTCGCCGGTCAGCCAATACTTCAGCAGGCGATACTTGCCGGTCTCGCACACGAGCAGGAAGTCATTGCCCGGCGACAGCGTCACCCCGTTGGCAAAATGCAACTGGTCAATCAGGAGTTTCGTTTCCTTGTTGCGCGGGTCATAGGAAAGCACACGTCCGTTGGGCCTGTGCTCGATAATGTCCAGGATGTACTCCTTGAATCCAAACCGGTCCGATGCATCCGAGAAGTAGATGACGCCGTCCGGCCCGATGGCCAGGTCGTCGGTAAATAGGAAGGGCCGCCCGCCCTGTTCCGTGCTCAGCACGGTGACTGCGCCGGTTTCTGGGTTGATGGATAGCAAGCCCTTCACGGCATCTGCCACAATGAGCTGGCCGGTCGCGTCGAAACGCATTCCCAAGGGGCGGCCACCCGTGTTGCAGATTTCCTTCAGGCCCGTGCCATCAGGTTCCCAGCGCACCACCCGGCCATCCACGAATCCTGAATAGATGCGGCCAGCGGCATCCAGCACTAAGTCTTCCGGGGCCAAGCCATCACCTTCAGCCACACGGTCTGCCGATGCGAGCAGGGTGTTTGTTGCGAAGTCGCCGGTCAGTCCGGGGCTGGTTAGCGGGGTCCATTTGCCGGGGTTAATGGGGACTGGCGCCAGCAGCAGGTAGCCCAGCAAAGCGAGCACTAGCAGCAGCGGTGTCATGTAAAGTATTCTTTTCATCGGTAGACCCTCGGGCCACACGGTAGCCGCGTGGCGCGCTTCGGTTCAACCAACGTGGGAGCGGGCGATGGTGCTGTCTTTGCCGAACGCTATTCCGGTTGATATACTCCAACTGAAGAGGCCGTACTGCGACGGCTTGGGAGGCGCAAGAGCGTGAATAATTTTCCGGCTGCCTTGGGGGCGGTCCCGGAGCGGTTTCGCTTTGGGTGTATAGTTAACTTGACCGTGGGGTTTCGCTCATGACGCGGGCGACTATTCCCTGCTTTTGGGCGCTGGCAGTGGCCGCGCTGTTGGCCACGCCTGCTTTGGCGCAGGGGCCGGCGGATTCCGGCAAGTCCAGAGTGGTGGAAGAAGCCCAGCCGCTAGACGCGCCTGCGCCTGCCGCAGAACCTGAGGCCGAGTCAAAGAAGCCTGCCGTCAGCCGCCGTATGCGCACCGCTCCCATGAACAGCGGCGAGATGCGCGCGCCCAGCCAAGGCAGAAAGATATCGGCCAGCCCAAATGATCCCATGGCCACCGAGGATTCCAACGATCTAGCGGCCTTCCCGACCGAGTTTGGCTCGCAGGAGCTTGGCTTCGTGATGCCCGATATGGAAGAGCCCTTCCGCGATATCGAGGCGGAGACGATGGAGCAGGGGCTTAACAGCAACGAGCTGAAGCTGAACGGCAAGGTGCGCCTGCGCCTGGGCGACATGTACTTCCAGTCCGATGCATTTCGCTATTCGCAAGACATTGGCGAGATCGGTGCGGACGGCAACGTGGTGGTGACGCAGCAGAACTCGACGATCAAGGCGGACACGCTGAACTACTACATGCCCAAGGCGGAAGACCTGCCCAAGCCGACCATCTTCGAGCCGCTGCCCACGCCGGGCGAAATCGAGGCGAAGCGCCTGAAGACCGGGCGTGTGCAGGCCTTTGGCCTGCACGTTGTAGAGCCGACCCGCGAGATCATGGCAGACCAGTTGGACTACGACATGCTGGCCGGGAACGGCGAGGTGATCAACGCGCGCGGCAAGGCGGGCGTCTATTATTTCTACGCGGAGAAGCTGCGCATCACCGGGCCGGATTCCTTCGAGGCCGACGAGGTCTGGCTGACCACCTGCGAGTGCGACTTCAACGATCCCGACAACCCTCCGCCCTATCGCATCAAGATGAAGAACGTGGTCATCCGCGATGGCAAGTTTGTGAAGGGCACCAACGCGCGCCTGCAACTCGGCAACATGAACACGCCGCTGTGGCTGCCCATTATGCAGCAGGACGAAGATGCCCCTTGGACCATAGACTTCGACACCGGCAGCCGCGCCGAGTTGGGGTCCTTCCTCAACGTGGGCCAGCAGTTCCGAGTCAACGATGACGTGAGCATGGGGCCGCGCCTGTACTTGACGCAGGACCGGGGCATCGGCTTTGGCGCAGATATGAAGTACGACTTCACCGAGACGCCCAGCTCGCGCCTGTTCCTGACCAAGGGAAACTTCAGCGGCTTGATGACTACGAAGGACCAGGGCTACGCGCACTGGTACCACAAGTTCCGCTATAGCGACGACCTTGTGGTGAAGATGCAGTTGGAACACTGGAGCGACAGCACCTTCTACCGCGACTTCTATTACTCAATGTACAAGAACCGGACCACGCCGCGGAGCTTTGCCACGGTGCAGTATCGGCAGGAAGACTACATCGCCACGGCCACCACGCGCGTGGACACGCACGGCTGGGTGCGCGAGACCGAGCGCCTGCCCGAGGCGACCTTCCATGTGCCCGAGCGCAGCATTGCCGACCGGCTGTACCTGACCTTCGACACGGTTGCGGGATACAATAACCGCGAGCCCGAGGGCGTGCATGGCGGACGCGGCGTGTTGACCACGCGCCTGAGCTACGACATGGACCCCACGCAGGGACTCAGCCTGACCCCCTTCGCAGAGGTTTCCGGCGCGTATTACACGGACACCATTCTCGACAACGACAGCGACGGCTGGGCCAGCGCGCTCATCGGCATCACCGGGCAGACCCGCTTCCAGCGGGAATACGGCGGCGCGTTGGGCTTCTCGGCCTTCAAGCACATCGTCGTTCCCTCGCTCACCTTGTCGCACCGTCCCGAGTCGAGCGTCGATTCCCGCGACATTCCCTTCTACGACTCGCTCGATTCCATATCCGGGCGCACGCGCATCGAGACCAAGCTGGATAACATCTTCTTGGGCAAAGACGCCGAGACGGGGGATGTGTGGCAAGTGGGCCGCTTGACCCTGTATCAAGGCAACGACTTCTGGAATGAGACTCGCCAGAGTGACGACTATGAGTTTGAACTTGATGTGCGCCCGCGCCCTTGGTGGGGGATGCAGTTGGTGGGCGAGCGCCATGTGATTGAGGACGAGCTAGATCTGGATGATCCCTATGCGGCGGATCAATTCATTGCGGATACTTATGAGCGGCTTACTGGGCGGACCTACGACGAACTTGATTTCCTGGACCTGAACACCCAGTTTGGCGACTACAACCGCGTGCTGGCGCAGGTGTATTACGACGACACCCAACGCGGTGGACGTTGGGACAGCCGCGTCGGCTTCTCCTACACCGAGACCCGCAATACCGTGTTCAACCGCGAAGTGCTCTATGGCCTTGGCTACCGCTTGAGCGACGAGTGGAGCGTGGCCTTCGAGCATCGCTATGACTTCGAGCAGAACGACTTGCGGAGGCAGAGCTATGAAGTGCGCCGCACCTGGGATTGCTGGGAAACCGCTATACGCTTTAGCGACCGCGAGCGCGGCTTCGACATCAACTTCGAGATTGCCCTCACCGCGTTGCCCGGCACCAAGCTGAAGATATAGGCATGACACTGCTCGGCACGGTTTGCGCGTTGTCTTTGGCGCTTTCGGGCGCGTCCCTGTCGGGCACCGTGGTGTCGCCCTCGGGCGCGCCTGCTGCGGGCGTAAAGGTATTTGCCGAGCCCGGCATGGGTGGCGCGCTGATGGTGTCGCAGGCCGACGCCGCCGGGGCCTTCCGTTTCGACGACGTGCCCACGGGGCCGGTTGGGGTCTTTACCGCAGGCGCTAGCCAAGGCTTTACGGGGAGGCACATGAACCTGACGGTTGGGCAAGACCTTGCAGGTATTTCTCTGCGTGTGGCCGAAGCCGCCGAGGTATCCGGGCTCATTAGCAGTGCCGAGGGAGAACTCCTCAAGGGCGCACAGATAACCCGCGTCGCCCTCACCGGCGACAGCAAGGTGGGCAT
>JBIKMR010000367.1:0-3546 GCA_044359155.1 Candidatus Hydrogenedentales bacterium
CCAGCGTGACCAGCTTCGGGAAGCGGCGCTCGGAGCGGGCAATGCGGATTGCGTCGTCGATGCTCTGCACGATGACCGTGTTGTACAGCAGGTACTCGAATGCGGGGCGCACGCGCGCGTCGCACTGGATGAAATCTATCGCCTTGCCAATCACGCCGGGGTGGCCCGAGAGCGCGTCGGTATCGTCGCGCGCGGTCACGCGGATGGTGTCCAGCGGCAGGAAAGTGACGCGCCCGGCCTGGTGCTTCTTCAGGAAAGCAATCGCGTGCTTGGCGGAATCCGCCTGATCGCACACGATGTTGTTGATGTTGCCGCCCAGCGCCGCCTCGATGGCGTGACGCAGGTCGTTCTCGGTCGAGATAAGATCGCCCACGGGCCCAATCACGCCATCGGCCTCGCGCATGTTCTCTTGCTTGGCCCGCATGATGGCGCGCACGCCCACCGCGAAACCTTCGTAGCTGTCGCGCAGTTCGCGCAGCGAATTTAGGCGCGCCTCGTGGCTGCTCTTTTGCTCGCGGAACGTGGTCCACTGCTCGCTAAGATTCTTGAGTTCTTCAAGCACCGCCGTGCGCTTTGCCTGCTTCTGCTCGCGCGTGCCTGCCGCTTCTGCCAGTTCCGCCTCGTGCGCAGTGTGCTGGCGCTGCAATTCGTTCAGCTGGTTCGCCAGCGTTTCCTGCCGACCCTGCTGTCCCTGTTGATCTTGGTACAGAGCGGCAAGCTGCTTGTCTATTGCGTCGAGCGCGTTGGCCAGGCTGACCAGTTCAGTCTCGGTGCGGCTGCGCGCAGACACCGCCGCCATGGCAGACTCGCGCGCCTTCTCCACCATCGCCTCGGCAGCTTCGGCCTGTTCCTTAATCTGCGCGTGCTCGGCCTGCTTCTCGGCTATGCCGGTGTCCAGCGCGGACAACTCTTCGCGCAGGCCCGTGGCCAGCGATCCGGTATCCGACTCGGATTGCTTGAGCGACTCAGCGCGCGCGATAAGGTCTTCGTGTTCCTTCACCGCCTCGGTCCGCTTCTCTTCGGCAAAGGCGATGTCGCGGCGGAGCAAGGCCACCTGCCGCTCAATCTTCTCCATCTCCGCATCCACCTGGTATTCGCCCTCGCGCCGCGCCGCAAGCATCCGCTCCAGCTCCACGCGCTTCAGGTTAAGGCGTTCCTGTTCCGCTTCTTGCGACGTGGTCTGCGACGAGGCCTTCTGGTAAGACTCGCCCGCCGTGGCAAACTGCTGCTTCAGGTCGGCAATCGCGTTGCTCAGTTCGTTGTATTGCAGCCAAGCGTTGCGGATCTCTAAATCGCGCAGGGCATCGGTCAGTTCGCGGTGGCGAATCGCCGCCTGCACCTGCCGCTTCAGCGACCGCATCTGCCGCTGCACTTCGTTGATGATGTCCGAAAGGCGCACCAAGTTCTGGTCCGCAGATTCGAGCTTCTTCAACGCAATGCGCTTGCGGGTTTTGTACTTGATGATGCCGGCGGCTTCCTCGAAAAGATAGCGACGGTCGTCCGGCTTCGAACTGAGGACCAAGTCAATCTTGCCTTGGCCAATCATGGAATAAGCCGCCGTACCAATGCCGGTATCCATGAACAATTCCTGGATATCGCGCAGGCGGCAGGGGGCCTTGTTGATCAGGTATTCGCTTTCGCCCGAGCGGTATACACGGCGGGCAATGGTCACTTCCGTAAAGTCCACGGGCAGCTTGCCGTCCGCGTTGTCAAAGGTCAGCCCAACTTCGGCCATGCCCATCGCGGGCCGCTGTTCGCTGCCGTTGAATATCACGTCCTGCATGTGCGAACCGCGCAGCGCCTTCGCGCTCTGCTCACCCAACGCCCAGCGCATGGCGTCTAGGATGTTGCTCTTGCCGCAACCGTTCGGCCCCACGATGGACGTGATGCCCGGCTGAAGATGGATCACGGTCTTGTCGGCGAAAGACTTGAAGCCGTGCATTTCTATTTGCTTGAAGTACATGCTCGCTCCACGATCCGCCTAACTCATCCGCTCGAAGACGCGCTCGATGCGCAGCGCCTTGCCCGTCTCGTCGTCTACGTCCACCAACACCGCGCAAAACTGCATGGGCCCCTTGGCCACGTTAAACGACTGCGGCAGCGACGTACGGAAACGCTTGAGCACCGGCTCGATATCCGTGCCGATGACCGAGTGGCTCGGCCCGCACATGCCCACATCGGTAATGTAGGCCGTGCCCTCGGGCAGCAGCCACTCGTCCGCCGTCTGCACGTGCGTGTGCGTTCCCACCACCACGCTGCACTGCCCGTCCAGGTGCCAGCCCATCGCCACCTTCTCCGAGGTCGCCTCGGCGTGCATGTCTACCAGCACCACCGGGGTTTCCCTGCGCAACGCTTCCAGCGCCCGCGTGGCGTGGGCAAAGGGACACTCGATAGGCTCCATGTACACACGGCCCATCAGGTTCAGCAGCCCCAGCTTGCGGCCATCCTTCAACGTCACCACCGCCGCCCCGCGCCCCGGTGTGCCCTCCGGGTAGTTTGCCGGGCGCACCAGGTTCGGCATGTTTTCCAACATGCCGAAGATTACGTTCTTGCGCCATGTGTGGTTGCCCATGGTGAAGGCGTCCACCCCCGCAGCCGCCAGCTCCGCCACCACGTCCGGCGTGGCCCCATGGCCGCCCGCCGCATTCTCCGCGTTCGCCACCACCACGTCGACGCCAAGGTCTCGCCGCAGGCGCGGCAAGGTCAAGTCAACGGCGCGCCGCCCAGGGCGCCCCACCACGTCTCCGACGAAAAGTATCCGCATAGGTCATGTGGGTCCTATCGGTCTTATTCTTACTTCGCCACTTCCACGGCGCGCGTCTCGCGCACCACCGTCACGCGAATCTGGCCGGGGTAGGTCATGTCTGCCTCGATGCGCTTGGCAATGTCGCGCGCCAACATCTGTGCTTCGCCATCGTTGATCTTGGTCGGCTCGACCACCACGCGCACTTCTCGGCCCGCCTGAATGGCGTAGCTCTGCTCGACGCCGGGGAAGCTGTTGGCGATTTCTTCCAACTGCTCCAAGCGCTTGATGTAGTTGCTCACCTGTTCGCTGCGCGCACCGGGGCGAGAAGCGGATATCGCGTCCGCCGCCTGCACCAACACGGCGATGACCGAGTTCTGCGGCATCTCGTTGTGGTGCGCGCCAATGGCGTTGCAGATGATCTCCGGCTCGCCGTGGCGCTTGGCAATGTCGTGGCCCAGCACCGCGTGCGTGCCCTCGACTTCGTGTGTGAGCGCCTTGCCCATGTCGTGCAGGAAACCCGCACGCTTCGCCTGCTGCACGTTCACGCCCAGCTCGGCGGCCATCAACGCGCAGAGGTGCGCCACTTCAATTGAGTGCCGCAACACGTTCTGCCCGTAGGAAGTACGGAAGCTGAGGCGACCCATGAGCTTGAGCATTTCCGGGTGTACGCCATGCACGTCCACCTCGAGCGCCGCGCCCTCGCCGCGCTCCTTGATAAGCTTCGCCATCTCGTCGTTCACCTTCTCCACCATTTCCTCGATGCGGGCAGGGTGGATGCGGCCATCTTCAATCAGGCGCTC
>JBIKMR010000110.1:0-12541 GCA_044359155.1 Candidatus Hydrogenedentales bacterium
TCTTGAGAATAACCATCAACTCCAAATCATGCGTGCGCTTGCGTGCAATCGCCTTGAAATCCACGCGCGATTCGTCGCCGCCGATCTGTTCGCGGAAGGCAACGCGCAACTCCTCCATCAACACCTGCTCGCGCCGTTGGTACTCCGCAATCACCTGATCGCGCAGGCTGGCCGCAATCTCCTTGGGCTCGTCGTCCGACGCGCCCGAGGTGTCCGCACGGAAACCGAACGTTGCCTCCAGCTTGTCTTCCAAACCTTCCAGGTCCCACTCGTCGGGCAACACCTTCTCCGGCGCATACTCGCTCACCAGGTCTTCAACGTGTGCCTCCACCATCTGGTGCAAGCGCTCGGTCACGTCGCGGTCTTCCAGCACTTCCTGCCGCATCGCATAGATGTATTTGCGCTGCCGGTTCATCACCTCGTCGTAATCAAGAACCTGCTTGCGGCTTTCAAAGTGGAACTCTTCCACCTGACGCTGCGCGCGCTCGATACTGCGCGACACCATCCGCTGGCTCAACGGCTCCGCATCCATCTCGTCCGTGCCCAGCATGTTCAACAACCGCTTCACGCGGTCCCCGCCAAACAGCCGCGCCACCTCGTCCTCAAGGCTCACGTAGAACCGTGTCGTGCCGGGGTCGCCTTGGCGACCGCAGCGACCGCGCAACTGATTGTCAATACGGCGGCTCTCATGCCGTTCCGTGCCGATGATGTACAGCCCGCCCCGTTCGCGCACGCCTTCCGCCAGCTTGATGTCCGTGCCGCGCCCCGCCATGTTCGTGGCTACCGTAATCGCGCCCGTCTTGCCCGCGTTCTGCACAATCGACGCTTCCCGCTCGTGGTGCTTGGCGTTCAACACCTGGAAATCCGTCAGCCCCGCTTCGGTCATCATCTCCGCCGCCAGCTCGCTCTTCTCAATCGATACCGTGCCCACCAGAACCGGGCGACCCGTTTCGTTCACCCGCTTGATTTCGTCAATCACATACTTGAACTTGCCACGCTCAGTCGCAAAGATAAGATCCGTCAAGTCCTCACGGATCAGCGGCAGGTTCGTCGGAATCTGATAGACCTCTAAGTTGTAAATCTTGGCAAACTCCGCCGCCTCCGTCATCGCCGTGCCGGTCATGCCGGACAGCTTCTTGTACAACCGGAAATAATTCTGGTAGGTGATCGTGGCAACGGTCTGGTTTTCCTGCCGCAGCGCCACACGTTCCTTCGCTTCGAGCGCCTGGTGCAGCCCGTCTGAATAGCGTCGTCCCTCCATCACGCGACCGGTGAATTCATCCACGATGAACACTTCACCCTCGTTGACCATGTATTCCTTGTCGCGCTTGAAGAAGTGGTGCGCCTTCAGCGACTGCTCGACCATGTGCACGATGTGGATGTTCTCCGCCGTGTACAGGTCTTCCACTCCCAGCCCGCGCTCCACATGCACCATGCCGTCGTCAGTCAGCATAATGTGCCGCTGCTTCTCGTCCATGGTGAAATCTTCCTCCTTGCGGAGGCGGCGGACCACGTCGTCCACCTTGTAATACAACTCGCTCGAAGTGCGCGGGCGGCCCGAGATAATCAGAGGCGTGCGCGCCTCGTCAATCAGGATAGAGTCCACTTCGTCCACGATGGCGTAGTTCAGCGGGCGCTGTACGCGGTGCCCCGGGTGCGTGGCCAGGTTGTCGCGCAGGTAATCGAAGCCGAACTCGTTGTTCGTGCCATAGGTGATGTCCGAGCGATATCCCACCTGCCGCTCCGCCGTGCTCATGGATTGCTGGATAAGCCCGACCGTCAGCCCGAGGAATTCGTAAATCTGCCCCATCCATTCTTTGTCGCGGCGGGCAAGGTAGTCGTTCACCGTCACCACGTGTACGCCTTCGCCCGTCAGGGCGTTCAAGTAACACGGCAGCGTCGCCACCAGCGTCTTGCCTTCACCCGTCACCATCTCGGCAATGTCGCCCTGATGAAGCACGGCCCCACCGATGATCTGCACGTCGAAATGCCGCAGCCCCGCCACGCGCTTGGCGCCCTCGCGGCACACGGCAAAGGCCTCGGGTAGCAGCTCGTCCAGCGTGGCGCCTTTGCTCAGGCGTTCCTTGAACTCCGCAGTCTTGCCACGCAGCTGATCATTGGAAAGCGCGCCAATGGCTGCGCCGAAACTGTTGACTTGATCGACCAAAGGGGTCAGGCGTTGGATGTCACGCTCCGCGCCCGTCCCAAACATCGACGTGAGAAACTTGGTAAGCACAGCAGATATCGCTCCGTGGTTGCGCGGAAATAGCTTGCGATCATAGCATGGGGTCCGCCGCAAGTCGAAACACAGAAACCTATGCTTCGCAACGGCAGCACCTAAAAGTCTGAACAAGGAAACGCACGCCGCATCAAATCGGCGGACACGGTAACCCAAGCGCGCATGTTTATCGCCATTTACACAGTTTGCCTTGCGCTGGGAGCCGGGCTTGCCGGGGCCTTCGGCCATGCCGTGCTGGCCGAGCAGGGCTTCATCACCAGCTTCCAGAGCGCCGCGCTGGCCACTGCCGGTATTGCTGCGGCCTATGCCTGCGCCCAGTTGGCCTACATGGCCCTGCTCAACTTCGTGGCCCCCTCCCGGGGCGGAGCCTCCTTGCTCTCCGAGGCAGCATCGAACGCCGCCGCTGTAGTCCTTCTCCCCTTTCTGGTGCGCATTCCCCTGCCGTGGCCCCACCCCAAGATAGCCGAGCTGGAACTCTTCCTCCTCCCCGCCGCCTTCCTCGGCATACACGTTGCCCTCAAGCTCTTCTCCCTCTTCGCCGTGCTTCACTCGCGCCACGCCACCCGCGCCGTGGCGCTGATCTGGGCCGCCGCCGCGGTGGCCTGCGGCATGGCCTCGGCAGAAACCCTCCGCCAATTCGTGGCGGACCTCACTACCACCCGTTCCGTATCCCTTCCCGAACCTGAACTGCACGTGGTCAACCAGACCTATGCCACCGCCCGAGCCATCCGAGAGGGCACCCTCTTCCGCATTCCCCTCGAAGGCCAAACCGGCAAGGCCATCGTGTTGCATGTCGCATTCCCCAAGGAAGAGACCAACCTGCCCGAGCGGGTGCATTTTGTGGTGGACGTGGACGGTACAAACGCCCGCCCCTATACCCAGTCGCTCACGCTCTCGGTCACCGGCTGGACCACCCTACAAATTCCCCCGCAGGAAATACCGGGAGATGCCACCCATTGCGACGTGATCTGGATGCGTGAGGCAGAGCCCGCATGGATGACGCGCACCCGCATTCGCCCGGCAAGCTATGGCAGTTCGGAACTCCTCATCGCCGGGCCACACTTCACAGCGCGCCGCACGCCGGAAACGCCCAAGAGCATCGTGCTGATCATGGCGGACGGACTCGCCGCACGGCACACCACCCTGAACGGGTACACCCGTGACACGACCCCCAAGCTGCTGGCTTGGTCGCAAGGCGCGGCGCGATTTGCTACGTGTATGACGCCTGCCCCCGAGGCACCCTCTGCCCTCATGTCCGCCCTTACCGGGCGCTCCCCCCTGCGGCATGGCTTCCTTAATGGTGTGCCGGGTCCCCTGCCGGAAGACGCCGCCACCCTGGCCGCCACCCTCGCCCAGCAAGGCTACATCTGCGCCGCGTTTACAGAGGGCGAAAGCGCCGTAGGCGTGGCCGCCGCCCATTCGGATGTCGTGCATGGCTCCGGCTTCGAACGCGGCATACACTTATTTGACCAAGGCTACCCCATGTCCCCCGCCACGCAGGTGGATGGGCAGGTGCTCCCCGGTGCCTTCGTCCCTTCCGGTGCCGCCGTCACGCTCGACCGCGCCAAAGAGTTCATCGCCGCCCACCGCGACGTCCCCTTCCTCGCCATAGTGCGCCTGCGCGAACTCTCCGCCCCGCGCATCCCCCTTGGCGTTACCCCGGCCTTTGGCGAAGGCACACCTGCGGACCTCTACGATTCCGCCTTGCTGCGCTTCGACGATACCCTCGGTGGCTTTCTCGATTGGCTGGACCAGACCGTGCCCGCCACCGGCAGCTGCATCGCCGTTACGGCGTCGCACGGATACGATTACGCCAACGCCCGCCCCGGCGAATGGCCCGTATACCTAAACGAGCCCAGCCTTCATGTGCCCCTGTTGATCCGCGCCCCCGGCATCGAGGCCCGCCAGCAGAACATCCCCTGTGGGCTGGAAGACCTGACCCCCACCCTGCTCGCCGCAGCCAGCATCCCCGCAAGCAACTGGACCGGCGGCGGCAACAACCTCCTCGGCTCCGCCTCCCCGCGAGAGCCCATCTCCATGACCGGCAACCCCATCGCCCTCAGCCTGCGCACCAAACACTGGCGCTTCACCTGGCAATCCGGGCAAGACCCCGTCACCCGCCAACCCACCACCCAGGAATCCTTCATCGAGTTCATCAGCATCGCCGACTACGACAAAGGCATCAAACCCCTCGAAGCCTGGTCCCGAGAAAAAGAACTCGCCGAACGCTACCGCCAACGCCTCGCCGAATACCTACAAGCGCAGAAGTAAGCCACCATGGCGGCAACGCTTCTCTGATTTCTCGCGCCCACACTACCCTTGAATCCATACCCGGCTCCCAGCAGTCCAACGCACCATGCGAAAGCTCTGCGCGACACTCATCTGCATAGCCGGATTTACCACCATGGCGCACGCCATCGGGGTGCGCACCCATTCTGAAATGGCCGAGCGTGCCATGGACAACTACCTGCTGCCGCAGCCCCCGTCTATGTTTCCGGGAATGGAGGCCTTCTTTCGGAGCGACGCCAACCGGCGCGCCATATATTCAGGCAATGCCTGGACCGACTGGGGCTATGGCGGGGTGAACCATCAAGCGGGGGAAGACGGCCACTGGTTTCCCTTTTTGAACGCCTATGCCGCGCTGCTCAAGGAACGATACCCCACGCCCTGGACCCCGGAGGCCGAGCGCGAGATTGCCTTCTTTCTGGGCACCCTCTGCCACAGCATCACCGATCTGCCCTGGCACTTTGGAAACGCAGAACACCCCTCCTTCATCCAGGCAGCCACGGCGGCAGACGGCTCGGGCCACGTCACCTGCGACTTCTCCAGCGACATCCTCACCCACACCTCGCAAACCCTCTACCCTCCCATGGGTTTGGATGATTTCTTCTATCCGCTCGACACCGTCTATGCCGTATACCAGCGCTTCGGCAACGTGCCTTCCCGCAAGCAAATGGAAACGGGCTCAAAGCGCGAACGCGCCATGTGGATTACCGGCGAGAAGAAAGCGATAAACATTCTCGATTCCGTGCGCGAGCGCAGCCCTTGGGTGGTGAAGAACATGGAGGGCTACTACTTCGGCGGCGTGCAGAACAACGCGGCTAACGCCGCGCACTGGTTTCGCTATTACTACGCTTTCTTGCAGGGATGGACCGTGCTGCAGAACAGCCCCGAGTTCGCCAACGGCCCGCCCGGCTACCTGCCGTATTCTGGAACCCAGGATGCCACGCTGCTGGAGCGCGTGCCGAACAATAACACCGGAGCAGAGCCTTACTTGGCCATAGCAGGCAACGGTCCCGGCGATAAGCGCGAGGTCCGACTGCGCTTCGACCTCTCCGGCGCTACAATCCCCTCGATATCCAAGGCCACCCTTTGGCTCTACATCGCCCGGCGCGATGAAACCCAGCCGCCCGGCGATAAGGAGATCGCTTGCTACGCCGTGGCCGCGCCTTGGGAGGAAGGAAAACAATCGTCTGATTCCGTGGAAGGTAGCGAAGGTCTGCCGGCTGTTACCGGAGAAATCACCTGGGGCAGCGTGCAGCCCGTGGCAAACGCCCCCATCTGCACCGTGTTGCTGCCTACCAGCCAAGCCCCCGGATACTGGGTCGCATTCGACCTGACCCAAGCTGCGCAAAGCTGGCTGGCCAGCCCTGATTCCAACCACGGCATAGCCCTGCGAGAAACCGAAGCCAGCGCTAACCGCCTCGGCGCAATAGACGTCTACGCATCCGAAGCTTGGAAAAACCAAGCTGACGGCCTCGGCGGCGGCGACCGAATCAACTACCGCCCCATGCTGGTGCTGCAACCCTAAACCGCTGCCCGGCCTCAGCGCTTCGAGAAGCGCAGCGTGCCGGATACTTCCGTGCGTTCGCCGGGCGGACAATCGGGGAACACGGGGTCTGCGTGTATACACGGGCAGAGTGGGTTGCCCCAGGCACGGCCACAGTGGGTGAATTCAACGGTAACTTTCCGCGTCCCATCGCTGCTGGTTGCAGTGGCCGCTCGCTCGCTGAATTCCTTATTGTCCAGGTCCTGGGCTTCAAATCCGGGCAAGCCCTTTAGCATCACGCACACCTGCGTGCGCAATCCCGTCAGTGTCTCGGCAGTCCCGTTCTCTAGCCACAGCCGAAAGTCCGCCCCGTTCTCTGCGGGGTGCGCTTCCGCGCCAATCTTCACCCCGTTCGGCAGCGGCCACGCATTCGACAGCGCGCCATCCTCGGCGCGCGCCCAGTCCCGGTTGTCCAGCTGCACGTGCTGCGTGTCCCACACGGTGGGCACATGGGTATGGGCAAGAAAGAGCAGGCCCGTATTGCTGAACACGGCCTCGGGCAAATCAATCACCGCATAGCCGCCATCGCCCCAAGGAGAAAACACGCTCGCCTTGGTGCCACGTATGGGTTCAATCATCCCTTCCAGAAAGCCAATCCGAGGATGCCGCCCACCGGGATACGGTGCCAAACCCCGGTGCGGTGCTGTTGATCCAGCCTGCGCCGCCCATGCCGCCACTTGCGCCGCCGGCCAGCCAAGCACTTCCGCCGATTCCTCGGCGGAGTAGTTGTGCCAGCGCATCATGTTCTCCAGCCAATAGCTGGAATCCACCCGGCTGGTCATTAGCTCGGCTGGAAGCTCCATGGACTTCGGTCCGTAATGCACCGCCGTCATCGCATCCTGCACTTCCGCTTCGGGGTCCACATAGCGGTCCAGATCGCGCAAGGCAATCACGTTGAATCCCTCGTCCTTGAGATACTGCATGTAGGCGCGAAACGCAGAGGGCGGCGTGCTCACCCAAGGATGCGCCGTGTCTGGCACGCCATGAAATTGAACCACCGCAATCTTCCCGTCACGCGCACGGTCCACGGCGGCGCGGAAACTCTCCATGGTCCAGTTGGGGTAGGCATCCCCGGCAGACGGCACCAGGAGCGGATGGTGCGCCTTGGAGTCGTACAGTGGGCCCGGCAGCGCAAGGCCATAGGGCACCTCCGGCTGCATACCCCGCCGCGCATAGCGATAGCCCCCCGCCGAAAGTTTGGCCATCGCCTCTGGCCCGAAAGAATTTCCGCACCACGCAAAGCTCACGGGCCGTGGCACGCCCACCCGCTCCAGTTCATTTTCCACCAAAGCCAACTGACCCGCCAGCCGGGCGGCATTCACCGGTGAACCAAAGTCCAAGTGGCTCCAACTGTGGTTGCCAATCTCAAACCCCATCTGGTGCAGCTCGGCAATCTCTGGCCACGACATGAAATTCGCCGTGTCATCCATCCACCGTGCGCTGATGAAAAACGTTGCACCAAACCCGTGCTCTTTCAGCAGCGGCGCCACAAACTCCCGATGCGACTTCGGAGAATCATCAAAGGTCAGTACCACCGTCTTGTCAGGTATTGGTTCCAGCGCACGAAGCGGCATCGCGAGGGAGCACGCCAAGCCACACAAGAATTGAAGCGATTTCACTACGCGCCATACCCCTTTATGTCCCTCCGCCGAGTCATCAAAGCCCCGCGTCTCTGTGGGATGGTTAAACCTTGACCGAGTAAAGACTAGAATTCATACCACTTAAGAGTTCGCTTCACTTGTACTCCACACTGTTTGCAGGTCCAATAACCTTCGGTCTTAAACATCAAAATAAATCCATATAGAATAACGAAAATGCCTATGATAAACGGGGTTAGTAAAATTCCGATAAGTACAATAATACAACCACTGCCCTCTGCTACCGCCTTGTTACCCTTCTTGAAATTTGTTCCGCCACAATGAAGGCAAACCGGTTGCCCTGGAAGGTTCTTAGGCAACTGAATCGGTGTGGCAATCGAGGTGGTAATATTCGGGCCTATTCCATCAAGAAACTCGCCACAATGTTTACATTTTATTGCGTTTAGTTTTATATTTTCATAACAAAATGGGCACTCTTGATAATCCTTCTTGACAATCTCAGGCGGAAGAGGGGGAGGTGGAAGGTGTTCTTTTGTTAGCGCAATTATTTTTTCACGTATCTCTAGATCATACAACTCAGGAACAGAAATGCTTGCGCCGCAGAATTTACATTTCCCCGTCATTCCAGCGTACTTCTTAGGTACTTCTAGATTATTTCCACAAGAATTACACTGAACTGTAAGCATATTTTTATCCATTATAAGACCATCGAGAGTAAGGAAATACTATGAAATGTACTTCGAACCCTTTATCCCTCCCCCTTCGTGTCCCTTAGTGCCCTTCGTGGTTAAAACTCTTTTCTCCTACCCCGCCCGCTTCCCCACCAACACCCCCGGCACCAACCCCAGCGCAAACCACGCAAGCGACAGCACCACCCCCGTGCTGCCCGTGAGGATCAGGTAGTCATTCGGGAACAACGCATCCCACACGCCCGACGCGTGTGCGGCTATGCTGCCTGCTGCAAGCGCCACCAACCCCAGGTGCCGCGAACGCAGCCACAGCGCGCCAAACAACACGCCCGTGCCGATGCTCAACACGGCGTATTTTACCAGCGCCATGGCCAGATCATCCGACGCTTCCGGCGTCACAAGGTGGATGTACACCACCGCCGGGAGACCCAGCACAAACGGCCCCAGTGCGCTGATACCCAGAGCAGGCACCTGCCCCAGCGGCAGCAGCTTCGGCAACAGGTAGCCGCGCCAGCCGTACTCCATGCCAAAGAAGATTGCCGCATACAACGACGCGCCCAGCGTCACCGAAAGTCCCAATCCCCCCAGCAACAACAACGCCGGGAGTATCGGTTCCGCGTCCGCCGGTATCGGTTGCAGCGCCTGCTGCTTGATGGTGTACACCAGCTCGCTCACGCCAAGGTCCGGCGCGGTCCACCCCACCAACCACAGCAACAGGTTCACCGCAGCAAACACCAGCGGCACCGCAACGATAATCCGCAGCGTGCTGACCGCAGGTAACGGCCACAGGCGCGATTCGTTCTCCGGGGCCACCGGCCCCACCTGCCGCGCAATCACCGCCCCCAACCCAGGCAAGAAAAGTAAAACCATGAACGCCGCCTGCCCAAACAGCCCCATCTTCCCCGCGCCAATCAGGCCCGTATACAAAAACACCGCCTCAAGGGCATAGCCCACGACCAGCGTAAACCCAAGAAACACCGCAATCCCGCGCCAATCCATTCGATTCATGAATCCAACCACTCCAAGGGAAACCGAAAGCCCATTTAAAAAAGCCGCCACACCATCAAACACCCGCAGCGCTGGCCCCGTCAAGCGGGGCGGATAGCGCGGGTTCGCAAAAATAACGCAAAGCAGCCCCCGGTGAGTGACAAAAATTGTCGCTGGGAGACCGCGCACGGCGACAAATTAGGGCCAAAAGCCCATGCAGAAAGTCCAAAAATAACACAAGTTACTGCAATTGCTTAACTTAACAATCTTGGCACGCCCGTTGCAATATATCGTTCGTAAGTTGAAGACGAGCGAAGCCACTGGGGTGACGCTCTGAAATATTAACAAGGCGCAACGCGCCGACACTGGAGGGCTATGCCATGAAAAAGAACAAGGGTTTTACGCTGATTGAACTGATGATTGTGGTTGCCATCATTGCCATCATCGCCGCCATCGCGATTCCGAACTTGCTGCGTTCGCGCATCCAGTCCAACGAATCCTCCGCCATCGGCAACCTGCGCACCGTGGTTGGCGCGCAGACTTCCTACCACTCCGCCAACAACGCCTACTCGGTGGACTTTGACACCCTCACCGGCCAGACCCCCCCGTACCTTGACGGCGACTGGGGCGTAACCAAGAGCGGCTACGACTACACCATGGGCGGCAGCGCCACGAACTTCTCCTGCAACGGCGACCCCGCCGACGTGGGCACCACCGGCGTGCGCTACTTCTTCGTAGACGCCAGCGGCGTGATTCGTCAGGACCCGGCCGCCGCTGCCACCGCAGCCAGCGACCCCATCGGTCAGTAAGCTCGCAGGCTTAACAAAGCCACTCAACGCGGCGGCGGGAACTTCCCGCCGCCGCGCTTCTTTTATTTTTCCTGTTGTCGTAAGATGAATGCACCCGGAGACCGCCGAATGTACTGGAGAATCCTTGCAGCCTTGGCGCTGGCGATACTGGCAAACGCGGCCAGCGCCCAGCTTCCTGCAAAAGGAAATCCCCTCCCGCCCATTCGTGGCGTGGACATCTCCGGTGAGGCGCTCGACACTGACACCCTGCTCTCCGCGCCCGAGTCGCCTTACTTACTGATCGTCCTGTTCTTCAAGCCGGGCACGGGCGACGACCTTGCCAACAAGCTACGTTCGCTGGATGAGAAGTATGGCGCAAAGATCATCCAGTGCATCGGCATTGGAGTGGATGAAGATGAAGCTGCGCTGAAAGATTTTGCCCAGAGACTGGGCATACGTTATCCCCTGTTGCCCAGCGCCATGCTTGAGGATGTGGCATGGCTGCGCGAGGTGACTACCCTGCCCTTGACCCTCTTCGTGCAGCCGCGCCCAGACCAGCGCATCGAGCGCATCATCGCCGGGGGCGGCACCACCAAGGCGAACCTGCTCACCGAGATTGCGGAGAACTTGTTTCAGCAACGCAAGGCCGAGGCGCTAGAAATAGCCAACCTCGCGCTGGATTCTGGCGAAGATGCCGCACCCGCCCGCGAGCTGAAGGGGTTTTACCTGGCCGACAAGGGAAAGCTGGACGAGGCCGCCGTTGAATTCGATGCTGCCGCGTCCAACGTGGGCAAGGCCGCTATCGAACTGGAAAGGGGCGACATGGCCCGCGCCGCACAGCTTGCCCAAGACAGCGCCGACCCCTTCGCCAAAACATTGCTGGCCGAGGCCATGCTCTACCAAGGCAACGCAAAGCAGGCGCTGGAGACCTTGCAAGGCACGCCCCCGCCCGCCAAGACTTGGCAACAGGCGCGCGCCGCCAATGCGCAAGGCCGGGCCGCGCTGGCCGGTGGAGATGCTGCCGCCGCCATCGAAAGCTACCAGCAGGCCATTACGCTGGACCCATACAACGCCACCGCTCTGGTGAATGCGAACGCCGCCTTGCAGCAACGCGCATTGCCCGGCGACCTAGAACTGGCGCAGGCTGCGCTAGAACAGGCGCTCGCGCTGGGAGACGACCCGCTGGTTAAATCCATGCTGTCCCAAGTGCGCGGGGTGCAGCAGCACCATGCCGACACCGAGCGTATGGCCGCCATCAGCTCGCAAGTGCTAGACCTGAAATCAAAGTACGAAGCCATGAAAGCCTCGGGCGAAATGGCACAGGGGGATACTTGGACTACGGCCCCCGTGGTGATGGCCCTGCTCGACGGCGGCTCGGGTGGACTCGTGTTTCCCCGTGCGGGAACGGACATTACCATCCGCCGCGCGCTTGAATCCGCCATCGCCGAAAGCGGCGAGGCCGAAGTGGTCGAGCGCGACATGTTGGACCCGCTATTGAAAGAACTCAACGTGCCTGCGGAAGATTTGTCTGCCGGTGCATCGCAACGCCAACTGGGGCGCGTGCTTTCGGCGGGCTACTTCGCCTTCACCAACTACGCTTTCTCCGGCACGGAACGCCGACTCTTCTTCCGCGTGGTGGATACCGAGACCACGGAGATTGCGTATCAAGGTTCCTTCCCCGTAAAGCCAGACGATCCCCTTGCTGTGGTGCCGCAGGTAGTACAGGCAATCACCCGAGACTTTATCAGCAAGCGCCCGCTGCAAGGAATCGTCGCCGAAGTGGAACCGGAAATCTTGCTCAACATCGGCCAGCGCCATGGCGTGGCCAAGGGCATGGTCTTCACCGTGTTAGAGGAAGGGGCCCCCGTCGAGGCGGCAGGCCGCGTCATCGCCGTACGCCGTCGCCCCATTGCCCGCGTCGAAGTGACCAGCGCCGAGCCCGACTATGCCACCTGCAAGACCGAAGAAAAACGCGAGGGCACAGCCCTCGCGGAAGGAATGAAAGTGACGCTGGCCCCGCAGTAAGCCTGAAGACTTACTCCCCGGCAGCCGCAGGCTCCGGCTCGAATTCCTCTTCAACCGTGGGCGCGGGGGCCGTAAACGGATCAAAGGTTTCTGCCACTGGCGCGGGGGTTTCAACCGCCACCGGGGCTACTTCCATCTCGATGGGCGCTTCCTCCACCGGGGCAGGGGGTGCTTCCACGGGCGCGACAACTTCGGCTGGCGCAGGGGCTTCCGCCGGCGGCGCGGCTTGCATTTCCTCCACCACCGGCGCGACCTCCTGCTTCACCACTTCTTCCACCGCCGCAGGCGCAGACACCGGGGCGACTTCCATCACCTCGACGGGCGCGGGCGTTTCTACAACAGCCGGAGCTTCCACGGGAATCTCGACCACCACCGGTTCCGGCATG